>JAZRVX010000095.1:0-38984 GCA_045599455.1 Faecousia sp.
TGCCACCGGCAATCATTTATATTTTGATTCGCTGCGCGGAGCACCGCCGGGTGTGGCAATCCGCATCCTAAAACCTACAGTTTTCATCCGAATACGGTCTAAACCGCAATGTTTGGGAGAACGGATTAGCTTTGCATTCCCCCATACATTATACAATATATATTTTCTCCCAAGCTGCAAAAATGTCTTTCTTTTTTCGTACAAATGTGCTAGTATATTAAAAACTTTACCCGAAAGGATGAACGCCATGCCCCGCACCAGTGACAAAGCTGAGCTGATTCTGGAATTCATCAATCGCTTCATCGCCGAAAACGGCTACTCCCCCTCCGTCCGCGAAATCGGTGCGGGGGTGGGTCTGCGCTCCACTGCCTCCGTGACCTACCACATTCAGGCATTGCAGGACAAGGGTCTGCTGCGCATTCCCGCCGGGAAATGCGGCAAGCGCGCCCTCGTCACCGGCGCGCGCCCCGGGCAGATTCCCGTGGTGGGCGTGGTCACGGCAGGTTTGCCCATTCTGGCCGTGGAGAATCAGGAGGGGAGTCTTACATGGGATGACCCCGAGTGCTTCGCCCTGCGGGTGCGCGGCGACAGCATGATAAATGCCGGAATCTTAAGCGGGGACAAAGTGGTTGTCCGCCCCCAGGCAACCGCAAATGACGGTCAGATTGTGGTCGCCCGCATCGGCGACGAGGCCACGGTCAAGCGCCTGCGCCGCCGAAACGGTGAAATTTGGCTCATGCCCGAAAACGAAAATTACGCGCCCATCGACGGAAGCGAGGCAGAAATCATCGGCATCGTCAAGGGTGTTGTGCGGGAGTACTGAGGCCGTGTGCGTCACAGAAAGAAAAATGTCCGCATATTGTGAAAATAGGACTTGACAAACGCATTCCGATAGTGTATAACATCTTCAACATGACAAACCTATGAAGCGGAAGTAAAACTGCAAGCGCATCCACAGAGAGTTTCGCATAGCTGAGAGCGGAGCGAAAAGCGGGGCAGTAAATGGGCCGCTGAGGGCAGAGGGAACGGGATTTCCTTAGTATCTTCTGACGCAATGCCGGCGTTATAGGGCAGCCGATGTGTTGGCATCGGGTTGAGCGGTCGTGAAATCACGACAACCAAGGTGGTACCGCAGAAATTCGTATTTCTGTCCTTGTTTCCCATGGGGGAAACAAGGACTTTTTTATTTGGAGCTGATACTATGAATCATTTAGATAAACGATGGCGAAGCTGATTTTCTCTTTCCCATCCTCATAAACATCCAATAACAACCAGCCAAAAGGAGAAATGCATTATGAAAAAGTTTATCGCCATTGTACTGACTCTCGCCATGGTTCTGGCGCTCGCCGCATGCGGTGCCAAGACCGAAGCCCCCGCCGCCTCCGAAGCTCCCGTGGATGCTCCCAAGACCTACAAGGTCGGCATCTGCAACTATGTTAAGGACGCTTCCCTCGACCAGATTGTGGAGAATGTGGAAGCTCAGCTTGCTGCCATTGCCAACGCCAAGGGCGTGGAAATTGAAATTCTGGAAGACAACTGCATGGCCGATGCCGCAACCATGGAGCAGATTATCTCCAACTTCATCGCCGAGAAGGTGGATGTGATGGTTGGCGTTGCCACCCCCGTTGCCATGCGCATGCAGGCCATGACCGAGGACAACGGCATCCCCGTTATCTTCTCCGCCGTTTCCGACCCTCTGGCCGTGGGTCTGGTGGAATCTCTGGAAAAGCCCGGTGCCAATGTGACCGGCACCTCCGACTTCCTGAACACCAACGCTCTGCTGGATTTGATTTTCGCTGCCAATGCCGATACCGCCAAGGTCGGCCTGCTGTATGACCTCGGTCAGGACTCCTCCACCACCCCCATTGCCGCCGCCAAGTCCTACCTGGATGCCAAGGGCATTGCGTATGTGGAAGCCGTGGGTACCACCACCGATGAAGTAAAGCTGGCCGCCGACAAGCTGATTTCCGCCGGTGTGGATGCCGTCTTCACCCCCACCGACAACACCATTATGACCGCTGAGCTTAGCATCTACGAGAAGTTCGCCGAGGCCGGCATCCCCCACTACTGCGGCGCTGACTCCTTCGCACTGAACGGCGCATTCGCAGGCTACGGCGTTGACTACGCAAACCTGGGCAAGGAGACCGCCAACATGGTGGGCAAGGTTCTGCTGGAGGGCGCTGACCCCGCAACCCTGTCCGCTATGACCTTCGACAACGGCGTGTGCACCGTGAATACCGAAATCTGCGAGGCTCTGGGCATGGACTTTGAGACCGTCAAGGCTGCCTTCGCTCCCCTGTGCACCGATGTCAAGACCATTGTCACCGCCGAGAGCTTCGGCGATGTGCAGTAATCACTCGCTTTTCAAATCCCACTGTGCGGGCGGCTGATAGCCGCCCCTACAGTTTTGTTTCAAGCTTTTGCAATCTATCTGACAGGAGAAACACATTATGGACATTTCCACCCTTCTGGGCTTGGGACAGACCGCGCTGGAGCTGGGTCTGACCTACGCGCTGACCGTGCTGGCGCTGTTTCTGAGCTACTCGATGCTGAATGTCTGCGACCTTTCCACCGACGGCTGCTTCACCCTCGGTGCTGCCGTGGGCGCCATGGTCGCGCTGGCCGGTCATCCCTGGCTCTCCATCCCCGCCGCCATGCTGGCAGGTATGTGCTCCGGCCTCGTGACCGCCACACTCCAGACCCGCATGGGCGTGGACAGTCTGCTCTCCGGCATCATCGTGAACACGGGTCTGTACTCCGTGAATATCGCCGTGATGAAGGGTGCATCCTTAGTAAACCTCAACAACAAGACCACCGTCTTCTCCATCGCCAAGGCCGCCCTCAAGGGCACCGCCTTTGCTTCCCTCTACCGCATTTTGGTGCTCCTGATTGCCGTGGGTGCCGTGATTGCATTTCTGGCATTCTTCCTCAACTGCAAGCTTGGTCTTGCCATCCGCGCCACGGGCAACAATATGGACATGGTTCGCTCCTCCTCCATTAACCCCGCTTTCACCATCACCGTGGGTCTGTGCATCGCAAATGCGTTCACGGGACTGTCCGGGTGTCTGCTTGCCCAATCCCAGAAAGCCTGCGATATCAACATCGGCTCCGGCGTGCTGACCATCGCGCTGGCTTCCTTACTCATCGGCAGAACCTTCATGGGCAGGGGCAGCATCGCCCTGCGCGCCATCGGCGTGGTGGTTGGCTCCATCCTGTTCCGTCTGGTCTACACCATCGCCCTGCGGCTGAATATGCCCGCCTATATGCTCAAGCTCACTTCCTCCGTCATCGTGGTGCTGACCATCAGTCTGCCTTACCTGAAAGCACAATTCCCCACATGGAAGCGGAAATTTGCCGGAAGGAGGGGTGCATCATGCTGAAAATCGAACATGTGTCCAAGACCTTCAACCCCGGAACGGTCAACGAAAAAAAGGCGCTGACCGACCTGAGCCTGCACCTTGCCGAGGGCGACTTCGTCACCATCATCGGCTCCAACGGTGCGGGTAAATCCACTTTGTTCAACGCCATCTCCGGTAATTTTTTCCCCGACGAGGGAAAAATCTTCCTTGACGGCAAGGACATTACCTTTGTCCCCGACTATGTCCGCGCAAAGAGTATCGGAAGACTCTTCCAGGATCCCATGCGCGGCTCCGCCCACGGCATGACCATTGAAGAAAATCTGGCTCTGGCCGCAGGCAAGGGCGGCTGGCTCAGCCATATGACCAAGGCCGAGAAAGCATTCTTCCGGGAGAAGCTGTCCGAACTGGACTTGGGACTGGAAGACCGCATGAATCACCCCGTGGGTCTGCTCTCCGGCGGTCAGCGTCAGGCGCTGACCCTGCTGATGGCAACCATCGTGCCCCCGAAAATCCTGCTGCTGGATGAGCACACTGCCGCCCTCGACCCCGCCACCGCCGAGAAAGTGCTGGCACTGACCAAGAAAATCGTGGCAGAGAATAACATCACCTGCCTGATGGTCACCCACAACATCCCCTCCGCCCTGAATCTGGGCAACCGCACCATTATGATGAAGGATGGCCACATCGTCATGGAGCTGGAGGGAGAGACCCGCCGCACCATGACCACGGAAATGCTGCTGAGCGCATTCCACGAGCACGGCATTGAAAACGACCGCATCATCTTCTCCGCAGGGGAATAAAAACAGCAATGCACAGAGCCGCTACCCATGGGCAGCGGCTCTGTTTGTACAAATGAAAACGCTCAGAGCCACAAAGGGTTCTGAGCGCTTTGTGTGTGAAATTCTCGGCAGCAGATAGAAAGGAACATGTCGCCCCGGCGCAAATCGGCCGACGGCGCTCCGGCTTAAATCATCTTCTCCGGGTGGAAGACTTCGTCGAATTTCTCCTCTGTCAGAAATCCCAGTGCCACACAGGCTTCTTTCAGGGAGATATTCTCGGCGTAGGCTTTCTTTGCAGTCTTGGCGGCGTTTTCATAGCCGATGTAGGGATTCAGGCAGGTGACCAGCATCAGAGACCTATGGAGATTCTCATGCATCTTCTCCCGATTCGGGCGGATGCCGCTCACACAGCGCTCCCGGAAAGACTCCATGCTCTCGGCAAGCAGGCGGATACTCTGCAGAAGGTTATAGGCCAGCACCGGCATGAACACATTGAGCTGGAAATTGCCCTGACTTGCGGCCATGGAAACGGCGGTATCGTTGCCGCAGACCTGCACCGCCACCATGGTCACCGCCTCGCACTGGGTGGGGTTGACCTTGCCGGGCATGATGGAGGAACCGGGTTCATTTTCGGGGATGAAGATTTCCCCCAGACCATCCCGGGGGCCGGAGGCCAGCCAGCGGATGTCATTGGCAATCTTCATCAGGTCACAGGCCAGCGCCTTCAAACTTCCGTGCAGGCACGCCAGCTCCGATTTGGAGGTCAGAGCGTGGAATTTATTAGGGGCGGTGACGAAAGTCTTTTCCGTCAGCTCGCTGACTTTCTCGGCAACCATTGTGTCAAAGCCCGCGGGGGCATTCAGCCCCGTGCCTACGGCAGTGCCGCCCAGAGCCAGCTCCTTCACCGGGGCAAGGGTCATGCGAATCAGCTCGGCATTACGCTCTAAGGAGCTGCGCCAGCCGGAAATCTCCTGAGAGAATGCAATGGGGGTAGCATCCTGCAAATGAGTTCTGCCGGACTTGACGATGCCCGCGTTCTCCTTCTCCAGGCGGGAAAACTCGGAGGTGAGCTTTTCCAGTGCGGGCAGGAGCTTATCCTCCACCGCCAGCACCGCCGCAATATGCATGGCGGTGGGGAAGGTATCATTGGAGGACTGGCTCATATTCACATCGTCATTGGGATGCAGGAGCTTTTCACCCGCCAGATGATTGCCGTAACCCGCGATGACCTCATTGGCATTCATATTGGACTGGGTGCCGGAGCCGGTCTGCCACACCACCAGAGGGAAGTGCTCTTGCAGCTGCCCGGAAATGACGGCCTCGGCGGCCTGCTCGATAAAGCGGAGCTTCTTTTCGGTCATCTTCTCGGGCTTCAAGGCGTGGTTTGCCCGGGCAGCTGCCAGCTTCAGAATGCCGAATGCGTGGATAATCTCCCGGGGCATGGTCTCAAGCCCCACACCGATGGGAAAATTCTCACCGGAGCGCTGGGTCTGCGCGCCCCAGAATTTATCGGACGGAACCCTCACCTCGCCCATGGAATCATGCTCAATTCTGTAGTCCATAGTTACCTCCGTTACTGCAATACCTGTAGGGATGGAGCTTGCTCCATCCATCACCCGACAGGGCGTACCATGCAATTTTCTTGCTATATGATACCAAGCACCGGGGGTAAAGTCAACAATCGTGGTATTTTGCTTTACTTCCGGGGGTAAATCGTGTAAAATGCAGGCAATGAATCCATGCAGAAGGAAGTTTACCATGTTTGACAATCCCAAGAAATCCTTGCAGAATTTAGAAGCGGAGCTGCTGGCCGCCGAGCCGGAGCGCAAGCGCCGTCCCGCCCCCAAGAAAGAGGAGGATGCGGAGGAAGCGCTGGAGGAAGTGAAGAAAATCCTGGCGGTGGACGACTGGAGAGCCACCCACCGTGCCCCGCTGTCCAAGTCCTATGACCCGGACTATGAGGAAGAACTCTGGGAGGCAGAGCCGCCCCGGGAATTCCCCACGGAACAGGCGCGCGGCGGCATTCGCCCGGGGCTTATCGTGGCGCTGGTGCTGGAGGCGCTGGGACTGGCGGCTGTGATTGCGTGGTGGCTACTATGAAGCCGGTGGGAAGATTTGCCCCCACCCCCTCCGGGCGGATGCATCTGGGTAATGTGTTTGCAGGCCTCTTAGCATGGCTGTCCGTCAAGAGCCGAGACGGGGAAATGGTTCTGCGGATGGAAGACCTGGACACCCAGCGGACAAGCAATGAATTTGCCGAGGTTCTGCGCTCCGACCTTGCGTGGCTGGGGCTTACCTATGACCGGGAGACCCCGGCGCAGAGTACGAGAGCCGCTGTCTATGACCATTATTTTGAAATTTTGCAGGAGAAAAGACTCCTGTATCCCTGCTACTGCACCAGAAGTCAGCTCCACAGCGTGAATGCCCCCCATTTAAGCGACGGGACCTATGTCTACCCCGGCACCTGCCGAAATCTCAGTGAAGATGCCCGCCGAAGCATGAACCGTGCCCCGGCATGGCGGGTACAAGTTCCCGACAGGCTGTGGTCGGTGGAAGACCGAGTGCAGGGGCATTTTGAAATGAATCTTGCCACAGACTGCGGAGACATGGTGGTGCGCCGCGCCGATGGGGTGTATGTGTATCAGCTGGCCGTCACCGTGGACGATGGCGAGGCCGGCGTGACCGAAGTGGTCAGAGGCTGCGATTTGCTTTCCTCTGCGCCTCGGCAGATGTACTTACAGGAGCTGTTCGGCTTTGTGCATCCCGAGTATGCCCATGTGCCCATGCTGCTGGCACCGGACGGGCGGCGGCTGAGCAAGCGGGACGGCGATTTGGACTTGGGTGCTCTGCGAACGCGCATCCGCGCCGAGGCGCTTATCGGCACCCTTGCTTTCTGTGCCGGGCTGATTGACCACAACGAGCCAATCAGCACCGGGGAGCTGTGCACCGTCTTTGCATGGGACAAAGTGCGGCGTGGGGATATTTATCTCGATGCCGGGAAACTGCTGTGATAAAGCTTGCCTTTTGCGCAGAACGGAATATAATGAAAGAAAAAGATAAAGGAGAATCCCTATGTCTGAACCTGTACTGGTCGTGATGGCCGCCGGAATGGGCAGCCGCTACGGCGGACTCAAGCAGATTGACCCCGTGGGCAGCCACGGCGAGGCCATTCTGGACTACTCCCTGTTCGATGCCTATGAGGCGGGCTTCCGCAAGGCCGTCATCATCATCAAGGAGGCCATCTCCAAGGATTTCATGGACACCGTGGGCAAGCGTCTGGAAAAAAGCCCCATGAATATTAAGTATGCTTATCAGGAGCTACATAAGCTTCCCGAGGGCTTCACCGTCCCCGAGGGGCGCACCAAGCCCTGGGGTACTGCCCATGCCGTGCTCTGCGCCGCCGAGGAAATCGGTGACAACCCCTTCGCCGTGCTGAACGCCGATGACTACTACGGCAAGGATGCTTTTAAGGTTCTCTACAACACCCTGAAAAATGCAGAAGACCCCAATGGATTCTACATGGTGGGCTATGAACTGGGAAACACCGTCACCGATGCCGGCCATGTGGCCAGAGGTGTGTGCGTTACCAATGAAGATTCCTACCTGACCGAGATTACCGAGCGCACCCGCATTGAGAAATATGCCGGGGGCATCCACTACACCGAGGACGGTGAGCACTGGGTGGATGTGGCAGCGGACACCCCTGTCTCCATGAATTTCTGGGGCTTCACCCCCGCCTACTTAGCGGAAGCCAAGGCCAATTTCCCCGCATTTTTGGAGGAGGCCATCCGCACGAACCCCCTGAAGGGCGAATATTTCTTGCCCAAGATTGTGGACATGATGATGCACGAAGGCCGCGCCACCGTCAAGGTGCTGCACTCCGCTGACCGCTGGTACGGCGTGACCTATGCCGCCGACAAGCCCGGTGTGGTTGCCGCTCTGAAGGCCATGGCAGATGAGGGAAAATATCCCGACGGTTTGTGGTTTTAACTGAGTTACTCAGCGTGCGGGCGGCTACTAGCCGCCCGCACAGTTTCTGTCTAAGCCAAAGTCCCTTTTATCTGCTTACTTTTCGGCATCCCGCACGCAAAATCACCCCGCTGCGTATGCAGCGGGGTGATTGCTTTTAACCTAAATCGTCGTACAGCTTTTCGCAATAGACACCATCGGAAATCAGCTTGCGGATGCTTGCTACCACGGCGGCCTTGTCCTCCTTGTAGGTGACACCAAACCACTTGTCATGGGTTTCCAGCACCTTCACGGTGCATTTGCCCTGACGCAGCAGGAAGCTGATGTGGTTGGGCAGCAGATACTCGGCTTTCAGCGGATCGGCGGGAACATCCTCTCGGAAGAAATCCACGAAGTTTTTGCGGAGCATACCCACATAGGCGGGTTCCTGACCCTGCGCCCCGGGGAAACCCCAGAAATTCATGGATACATGGCTGTCAATATCCACCTTGACACCATCGGCCTCGGCACCGTCGACGGTCTTTACGATGTGCTTGGTCTCCACCACATCGGTCAGATGGGTGTGACCGGGCTCCACCTTGCAGATACCGCGGGTTACACCGCCGTTTTCGGACAGGGTGTTCTTCAGAATAAAGCCCGCCATGGCAAAGGCATTGTCCTCGTGCGCTTCCTGTAACCAGTCGTGCATCTTTCGGAATGCTTCCTTGCCGTAGTAGTCATCGGCATTGATGACGGCGAAGGGCTCACGAAGGTAGTCCTCCGCGGACAGGACGGCATGGCCGGTACCCCAGGGCTTGGTGCGTCCCTCGGGGAACGCGCCGGGGATGTTGTGCACATCCTGGAAGCAGTAGTGCATTTCCACACCCAGCTTGCGGCACAGTGCCTCCACGCGGTCACCCACCCGCTCCTTGAAATCCGCCTCGATATCCCGGCGGATGACGAAAATGATTTTATTAAATCCTGCGGCAATGGCATCGTGGATGGAATAGTCCATGATGATTTCATCGTGCAGTCCCACGGGCTCCAGCTGCTTGATGCCGCCGCCGAAGCGGCTGCCGATGCCCGCTGCCATGATGAGAAGGGTCGTTCTCTTCATAATTGTGTTCTCCGTTCGTAAGTATTCAATATTTTTATAATGAATGCTCTTATGGTCATTATACCAGAGATTTCCTTTTTGTCCAGTGGTGGATAATAAGGATTTTTTGAATATCTGCCCCGAATTGTGGAAATGCTCTCACTTCCATGCGCTCGCCGGATGGAAACATGCTTGAGGGATGGTTCTTGGAGATTCTGCGGTTCGGAATTTGCAAATAGACTCTAGTATTTTTTGCGGTTATATGGTATAATCCTGCCGGATTAATATTACAGAAACGCCGCACAAACAAAGGGATTTCACCGAATTGTGCGGTTTTTCTGAATGGATGGAGGCGCCTTGTCATGAACTACAATTGGTTAGCGGATATCGGTACCTTTCAAGTAAATCGACTGCCAAACAAATCCTACAAGCACCAGTATCGTACCGATGAAGAACGGCTTGCCAAGAAAACAAGCTTTCAGCGATCCCTGAACGGGACATGGAAATTTGAGTACGCCGAGAGCATCGCGGCATGCAACAAGGATTTCTATAAGGAAGACTATGACTGCGAAAGCTGGGGGACTATTCAGGTTCCCGGTCATCTTTCCCTGCAGGGCTACGGCCGGGCGTACTATCTCAATCATGTTTTCACATGGTCCGGCGGTGCGCAGGATTTGCTGCCGGGACAAATCCCGGATGTGAATGATGTAGGCAGCTATGTGACCTATTTTGACCTGTCTGCGGATGACCTGAAGGAAAGAATCGAAATCTGCTTCGATGGCGCAGAAGCGGCCATTGCCGTATGGTTGAACGGCAGCTTCATCGGATACAGCGAGGATTCCTATGATCAGTCCTATTTCGATTTGTCCGGTGCCGTGAAGGAAGGCCGCAACAAGCTTGCCGTTCAGCTATTCCGGTTCTGCTCGGGAAGCTGGCTTGAGGGACAGGATTATTTCAGGATGTGCGGCATTTTCCGAGATGTGAATCTGGTGTTCATTCCCAAGACGCATCTGCTGGATGTGAAGGTCACGACTCCCCTGTCTGACAATTATACAAAGGCAACCATTGAGATTGCATGCGAATTTGAGGGCTGCTTTGAGAACGCAGAGGCAGTTTTCAAATTGCTCGATCAGAACGGAAAATCCGTCGGCACAAAGAAAGCGGCTGTCAACGAAAGCGTATCGGTCTGCTTTGATGTGGCGCAGCCGGAGCTGTGGAGCGCCGAGCATCCGAACCTGTATGTCCTGCTGGTTGAGGTGGAGCACGAGGGGCAGCTGCTGGAGATTACCGAGCAGAAGGTGGGCATCCGCGAGTTCAAGATTGTCGGCAATATTATGTACATCAACGGCAAGCGCATTGTGTTCCACGGTGTAAACCGCCACGAGTTCAACGCAAAGACCGGTCGTGTGGTAAGCTACGAGGATGCCTTGGCCGATATCAAGCTGATGAAGGCCAACAATATCAACGCCCTGCGCACTGCACATTATCCGCACTTTGAGCATGTATATGAGCTCTGTGACGAGTATGGTCTCTACTGCTGTGCGGAAGCCAATGTGGAGTCCCACGGCTCCTGGAATGAATGGTGGGACATGGAGCAGGTCGTTCCCCATAACAAGATGGAGTGGCTTCCTCCCGTCCTCGACCGCGCCAACTCCCTGTATCAGAGAGACAAGAATCACCCCTCCATCATTATCTGGTCCGTCGGAAATGAATCCTACGGCGGCAGAGTGATATTTGAGGAAAGCGAATTTTTCCGAAAGACCGACCCGACCAGAATCGTTCAGTACGAAAGCTTGGAGTACGAAGAGATGTACTCCAAAACACGGGAATATCCCGATACCTCCGATGTGGAAAGTCAGATGTACATTCCCGCCAAGCGAATTGAGCAGTTCCTGAAGGAACGCCCGGGAAAACCCTATATCCTGTGCGAGTACTCCCACTCGATGGGCAACAGCAACGGCGGTCTTTACAAGTATACGGAGCTGGAAAAGAAGTACCCGGAGTATCAAGGCGGTTTTATCTGGGATTGGATTGATGAGGGGCAGTACGACGAAAACGGCATCATCCGCTATGGCGGTGATTTGCGGGAAAGACCCAGTGACTATGAATTCTGCGGAAACGGTCTGCTTTTTGCCGATCGCAAAGTCACGCCGAAAATGGCAGAGGTCAAGTACTGCTTCCAGTATGTGGATATGGCAATCAATCCCGAAACGATTTCCGTAACGAACAACTACCTGTTTACCGACCTGAACGCCTTCGCTGTTACGCTTGAGCTGAACAGAAACGGCGAATGTATTGACAAAAAGGAGCTTGCTTTGTCCTGTGAGCCCTTGCAGTCCATTCGGCTGGACAACCCGTTTAAGGTAATTGCAGACGAAAACCAGTACGATGTCATCATGCGGGTTACGGATGCAGCCGGGCATGAAACGGCGCATCAGCAGTATCTGTATGAGAGGAAAGCGACACCGGCACCTGCCTGCGCCGTCTGCATGAGATATTCCGAGGACTTCCTGAATATCGGCATCAAATTCGGTGCATATCACCTGATTTTCGCAAAAAACAGGGGGCTTGTCTGCTACAAGATTAACGGCGAGCAGATGATTCAAAGCGCTCCCCGTCCGAACTTTTTCCGGGCAAGAACCAACAATGATGCAAACAACGGTTACGGAACCCGCTACGGCAGGTGGCTGTTGGCATCCATGTATACCTGGGCGCACTTCGTAAAGATTGAAAAGGGCGAGACACTATGCAAAATCTATTATGATTATGAGCTGCCGGATCTCGGAGATGAAAAGGTGAAGGTTGTCTACACCATCACCGGTGACGGCACCGTAAGCGTGGATATGGACTATGCGCCCAATCCGAATCATGTCGAAATGCCGGCCTTCGGTATGATGATGGGCTTCTACAAGGAGTACAATCACATCGAATACTTCGGCTTTGGACCGGATGAGAACTACATCGACCGCAATATGGGTTCGCTGCTGGGTGTATACGAATATGATGTTGCGGAGAATCTCACGCCCTATCAGGTTCCGCAGGAATGCGGCAACCGTACCAACACGCAGAGGGTTACCCTTTCAAGTCCCGCCACCAACCATCGGATGACCTTTGTTTCCTCCGGCTTCGAGTTCTCGGCACTGCCCTGCACGCCCTTCGAGTTGGAGAATGCACTGCATCAGGATGAGTTGCCAAAATACTACCGGACGACCCTATGCGTTTACTCCAGACAGATGGGTGTCGGCGGTGATGACAGCTGGGGGCTGCCCGTATTGGAGGAATACCACCTGTCAAACAGCGAAGCACAGCATCTGCACTTCTCCTTTAAGGGCGAATAAGCAAAAGTCGGCATCCTGAAAAAATCAAACACGGTTCCTTGGAAGAGGCCGGGCGGCCTCTTCCGAGGAGTTTTTTATTTTTGACGGAAAATTTTGTAATTCCTATCGACTGAGTCCCATGCCTTGTGATATAATCATAAAAAATACCGTATTATCTGTCGGAGGGGATTTTCTATGCATCAGGATATGACCAATTCCAAAGCCCCTCTGAGTATCGGTCTGCTGGCGCATGTGGATGCGGGAAAAACCACGCTGTCCGAAGCCATGCTCTACAGTGCCGGTGCGCGGCGGGTGATGGGACGGGTTGACCATGCTGATGCCTTTCTGGACACCCATGCCTTAGAGCGCAAGCGGGGCATCACGATTTTTTCCAAGCAGGCACGGCTGGAGACCCCGAGCCGCGCCGTGGTGCTGGTGGACACCCCCGGCCATGTGGATTTCTCCGCCGAGGCAGAGCGGGTCATGCCCATCCTGGACTGCGCCGTGCTGGTGATTTCCGGCACCGACGGTGTGCAGGCGCATACCCAGACCCTGTGGAAGCTGCTGGAGCGCTACGCGGTTCCCACCTTCCTGTTTATCAACAAAATGGATTTGCCCGGGGCGGAAAAAGAAAAGCTTCTGTCGGATTTGGGACGATTGAGTCCGGGAATTGTGGATTTTGGGGCGGATGCCGCCGAAATTGCCGAGGCTGCCGCCCTGTGCGACGAAGCCCTGCTTGAAAACTATTTGCAAACCGGCACGGTGTCGGCAGGAAATCTTCGGGGGCTTATCTCCCGGCGAAAGCTGTTTCCCTGCCTGTTCGGCTCCGCTCTGAAAAATGAGGGCGTTGGGGCGCTGCTGGATGCACTGGATGCCTATGCACCTCGGCGGCAGTACCCGGCAGATTTTGCTGCCCGGGTCTATAAAATTTCCAGAGACGACATGGGAAACCGCCTGACATGGGTCAAAATCACGGGTGGAAGTCTCAGTGTGCGCAGCACCCTGCCCTATACGCACAAAAGCGGTGAACCCACGGAGGAAAAGGTCACAGCCATTCGGCTGTACTCCGCCGATAAATTCACCTCTGCGGAAAGTGTGTGCGCAGGTTCCCTTGCCGCCCTGACCGGACTGACGGCGACCTTCGTTGGACAGGCTTTAGGGGCGGAGGAAGCCCACTTCCTGCCTGTGCTGGAGCCGGTGATGACCTACCGGGTGGGACTTCCCAAGGGCGCTGACCCGGCGGTGGTTCTGCCGAAGCTTCGCAAGCTGGAGGAGGAAGACCCCCAGCTTCATCTGCTCAGCGAGAACGGCCAGATTCATGTGCAGCTCATGGGCACGGTGCAGATGGAAGTGTTTGCGGCACTGGCGCTGGAGCGGTTCGGGCTGGAAATCACCCTGGAGGATCGCCGCATTTTCTACAAGGAGACCATTGCCGATACAGTGGAAGGTGTGGGGCATTACGAGCCCCTGCGCCACTATGCCGAGGCGCACTTCCTGCTGGAGCCTCTTCCCAGGGGCACGGGACTGGTATTTGATACCAAGTGCTCTACGGACATCCTGGACGGGTCCTATCAAAATCTGATTCTCACCCATCTGGCAGAGAAAACCCACCGGGGTGTGCTCACGGGGGCACCCATTACGGACATGCGCATCACACTGCTGGTGGGCAAAGCCCATCTCAAGCACACCGAAGGCGGAGACTTCCGTCAGGCTACCTACCGAGGTGTCCGTCAGGGCTTGATGCAGGCAAAAAGTGTGCTCTTAGAGCCGTGGTATGACTTTGCCGTCACGGTGCCCACGGCGCAGATTGGCCGCGCCATCACGGATATTCGCGCCATGGGCGGAAATTTCGGCGCACCGGAGACCGAGGGAGAATTCTCCACCCTCCGGGGAAGCGTGCCCGCGGGGGAAGTGAAGGACTACGCCCAAGTTTTGGCGGCCTATACCCAAGGCAAAGGACGATTGGGACTGAGCCTTGCGGGCTACGATGTGTGCCACAACGCCGAGGAGGTTATTGCACAGCTCAGCTACCGGCCCGAGAGCGACTTGGAAAACTCCCCCGACTCCGTGTTCTGCGCCCACGGCGCAGGCTTCACGGTCAAGTGGAACGAGGTTAAGAATTACTGCCATCTGGACAGCGGTCTCAAAGAGGAAAAGCCGCCCCAGATTCTGCGGCGGCAGGCCATTGACGACCGAGAGCTGGAAGCCATCATGGAGCGGGAGTTCGGCCCCATCCGCCGCCCCCAATATTCGTCCCCGGCGAAGAAGCCCGCTACCGAGGAGGTCACCATACGCACCCCCAAGGAGAAGTACATCATCGTCGATGGGTACAATGTCATCTTTGCGTGGGAGGAAACCGCCGAGGCGGCAAAAAGCGACCTGGATGCCGCCCGCCGTCAGCTTCTGGACATACTGGAAAGCTACGCAGGCTTTACCAAATACCATGTGGTCGTGGTTTTTGACGGCTATAAGCTGAAAGGGAACCCCGGCGAGAAGACGAGAATGCAGCATCTGCAGGTGGTCTACACCAAGGAGGGGCAGACCGCCGACCGTTACATTGAGGAGCTTGCAGCCGAAATCGGCGGCAGCTACACCGTCCGGGTAGCAAGCTCCGATGCACTGGTGCAGCTCTCGTCTTTCCGCTCCGGTGTCCTGCGTATGTCCGCCCGGGAGCTTCGGGACGAGGTTTCACTCGCCCACGAGAATATGAAAAAATACTTTAAGGAGGCACACACATGAGTAACACCAAAGAAGATCTGGATCCCAAGCTGAAACAGCGGCTGGAAAAGATGGAAAAGCGCAATAAACGCACGGAACACATGGTTCTGCACGCTCTGCATCAGATTGAGCAGGTTATTGCCGTGCTGAGCTTGCTTGTGCTGGTGATTACACTGGGCTTTGAAATCTTCAACATGGTTGTAGTGCCCGGATATTTCAAGGATGTGACCACGTACTTACATCATATCCTGACCATCGTGGTGGGATTGGAGTTTGTGCGTATGCTGGTGGACACAACTCCGGCAAATGTTTTGGAGGTGCTGACCCTTGCCATCACCCGCCATGTTATTTTGAGCCATGACGATCCCATCAGCAATCTCGTCAGTGTAGCCTGCGTGGCAGGTCTGTTCGCCATCCGCCGTTTCCTCATCCGCCGCAACGAACTGAAAGCCGAGATGGTGGAAAACGATTAAAAAGGCATCCGGCATCAGCCCTCAGGTATCAGGTATTCATTTCCCATAAAAAAGGCTTCCCCGTGTTTGGGGAAGCCTTTGATTTTGTGCAAACGATAATACGGGACAACGGATGCCTGCTGTCTGCTCACCAATTAAATGTCACAAGGCCGTAAATATAGATGAACACAATGACGGCAGGGACAAAATAGGTGTACTGCACACGCATCCACGGGGAAATCTTGGCGCCACGGCCTGCGTTGGCCTCGGCTACGAAGTTATCCCAGCCCCAGCCCCATTTCGTGCAGCAGAAGAGGGCAAAGCACAGACTTCCCAGAGGCAGGATGTTGGTGGAGACAATAAAATCCCAGAAGTCCAGCCATGCGGTGCCTTCGCCGAAGGGTTGGAAACTCCACACGGAGAATCCCAGCGCCGTGGTCAGCGCCATGCAGAACACCACAATGCCGCAGACCAAACACCCCTTGGGGCGGCTCCACCCGGTGAGTTCGCGCACCATGGCGAGGATGTTCTCGCACACGGCCAGCACCGTGGACATGGCGGCAAAGACCATGAACAGGAAAAACAGACTCCCCCACCAGCGGCCGCCGGACATATTGTTGAAGACGGTTGCCATGGTGTCAAAGAGCAGACTGGGGCCTGCATTGACCTTTACACCGTAGGTAAAGCAGGCGGGGAACATGATAAGCCCCGCCACAATGGCAACCAGGGTATCAAGGGTGATGACATTGATGCTCTCCCCCAGCAAGGAGCGCTCCTTGTCAATGTAGCTTCCGAAGATGGCCATGGAACCCATGCCCACGGAGATGGTGAAGAATGCCTGATTCATGGCACCCACCACCACGCTGCCGGTGATTTTGGAGAAATCGGGCACCAGATAGAATTTCAGTCCCTCTTTTGCCCCGCTTAAACTTAGGCTGTGGACAGTCAGCACGCCCATAAGAAGCAGCAGCGCCACCATCATAACCTTGGTCACCCGCTCCAGGCCACCCTGCAAATCAAAGCACAACACGATGAATGCAAAGACCACCGTGACGGCAAGGCACACCACATTGACTGTGGGATTCCCAATCATGGACACAAAACCCAGGCCCTGATTCTGCCCGGTGACGAAGCGGAAGAAGTAGAACAGCATCCAGCCTGCAACCACGGTGTAAAATGCCATCAGCGCCAAATTGCCGAGCAGCGACACCGCGCCGTGATAGTGCCATTTCTGCCCCTTTTTCTCCAATTTCTGATACATTCCGACGGGGCTTGCCTGAGCGGCACGACCCACGGTAAACTCCATGGTCAGCACGGGAAGTCCCAGAAGCAGCAGGCACACGATATAGAGCAAAACGAAACCGCCGCCACCGTTCTCACCGCACATCCATGGGAATTTCCACACATTTCCGCAGCCGATGGCGCATCCGGCGGACAGGAAGATGAAGCCCAGACGGCTTCCTAAGCGTTCTCTTTTTTCCATTGTGACTCTCCGATATTTTATTTTTTGCGGGGAGGGGATTACAAAATGCCAAGGTATGCTTTGAGTTCAGGCAAGGCCGCTTCCATATCCCGGTAGCCAAGCCAGTACAGATGGGTTAATTTCTCCAGATTTCCCTCAATGCGGCTGACAGCCACATTTTCACTGGGGGTCAGAACGAAAAACCGCCCCGACTTTTCCAGCTCCTCCAGTGCATCGCACTGGCGGTTGTAGAGTTCATCCACCCCGTTCAGCTTGGAAACCAGATTGGGATTTTTGCGGTACATGCGGTTAATCAGCGGATTTTCACGGACTTCCTTGCGGAAACCCTTGCCCCGGGTCTTGATGACCACAATCTTGGAGTAGCCCTCATCCAGCGCCCAGGTGTAGGGAATCTTGTTGGAGCAGCCACCGTCCAGACAGGGCACGCCGTCCACCTCCACCGCAGGTGTGACCAGTGGCAGGGAAGCCGAGGCCTTCATGGCGGTAAGAATATCGGCGGTATTGGTGCGCTCTTTGAAGAGGGTCTGACCGCTTTCGCAGTCCGTCACCACGGCGACGAATCGGCGGTCAGGGGAAGTTAAGCGCTCCATGTCCATGGGTTCAATGGCATTGAAGTCGTGGAGCAGAAAGTCCAGACGAATCAGAGCGTGGCTCTTCCGGGCAGCGCGAACACCGATATAGTTGCGGTCATGGCGATAGCCTAAGTTTGCCCGGGCGGAGCGGCCAATCTGACCGCTGACATAGTTGGCACCGTTGAGTGCCCCTGCGCTGACACCCACCACGCTCTGCAAATTGATGCCGTGCACCATGAGCGCGTCCAGCGCGCCGGAGGTATACAGTCCGCGGAAGCCGCCGCCCTCCAGCACCAAGCATCCGGGGGTAATATTGTCGGTTGCCGCGCCCGTGGGGATGCCGGAGACAGGCAGATAGTCCTCCCGCTCACCCAGAGCAAAATGGCGTTTTCTCGGTGCACCGGGCAGCCAGCGGGCTGTGGTCGTCAGGGCATATCGAGTCTTGAGCAGGGTAATTTCCGCGGCCATGGGGGTCTGCTTGTGTGCCTGCACCGCTGCATCGTCCCGCCACTGAGCCAGCAGCATGACTGTCTCGGGGTCATCCATGGATGTAAAGTAGCTGTAGCCTTCGTTTCCTTCCTCCGCCCGAATGGCGGAGACCATGCCGGAGGTCTGCATTTCCTTGGCAAACCGCAGGGCATTTCCGTTGGTTCCTGTGTAGGTCACGGTGACCGTTACACTCATTGAGAAATCTCCTTTATTACAAACTGCGTACAGTATAGCACACCCGAGGGGGTCCGGTAAAGGGATAATCCGCCTCGGGTGTCCAAATAATCGTTGCTTTTAATGGGTATTGTTCCGAATTTCCAGCAATTTAACCTTCAAATCGTTCTCCATTTTTGCCATTTCGGCTTCGGCCGCCAACCGCGCCTGCCGACCCTGTAACTGAATCTGCATCACATCGTCCAGCGTGGAGATAAGCTGGGCATTGGTGGCTTTCAGCGTTTCGATATCCACGATGCCCCGCTCGGCTTCCTTGGCGGTCTCCACGGATGCCATGTGGAGCTTCTTGGCATTGGCTTTCAGCAAGTCATTGGTCAGCTCACTCACCTGACTCTGCGCCTTGGCAGCTTCGGTGGAGTGGGCAATGCCGAGAGCGAGTACCATCTGATTCTTCCACAGGGGGATGGTATTGGCCAGCGTGGTCTGAATCTTCTCAATCATCTGGGTATCGTTGTGCTGAATCAGACGAATCTGGGGAGCGGTCTGCATGGCGATGGTGCGGGTCAGCTCCAAGTCATAGAGCTTCTTCTCAAATCGAGTGCACCGGTCGGCCAGGTCTCTGGCCGCCTGCACATCCTCGGAAAGTCCTGTCTGCTCGGCTCTGCGCTGCAGCTCAAGGAGTTTTCCGCTGCGCACACTTTCCAGCTTCTCCTTGCCCGCCAGAATATACATGGACAGCTCCTTGAAATAGGCAAGGTTCTGCTCGTACATCTTGTCGAGAATGGCGGAGTCCTTCATCAGACGCACCTGATGGGTTTCCAGCGCGGAAGAAATCTTGGCTACATTGGTTTCCGCCTTGGCGTATTTATTTTTTAAATTTTCCAGCTTGTTGCCCTGCTTCTTGAAGAAGCCCATGAAGCCCTTGGTCTCCTCTTCGTCAAAGCCCTTGAGTTCTCCGACAACGCCGCTGAGCAGCTGCCCCACCTCGCCCAAGTCCTGAGTACGGACATTGGCCAGCGCGGCATCGGAGAAGTCCGCCATTTTCTTCTGCACACCGGCACCGTACTGCAAAATCTGATTGGTGTTCTCAATGTCAATCTTGCTTGCGAAGTCGGAAACAGCCTTGCGCTCAGCATCCGTAAGCACAGGCTCCGGGAGCTTGCGCTCAGCAACGGCAGTCTCCTGCGCCACTTCATATTCGGCGCCCACCTCTTCAAAATCGGGCTCTAAGGTCAGAGCGGGGATTTCATCAAATTTTTCTTCCATGGGAGCATCTCCTTATTTAATGTAAGTCAAAGCCGTCATCGGTCAGACCCTCCTGGGACAGCAGGGTCTGCAAAACGGAGATATCGCCGGAAATATCCAGCGCAGTTTCCTTAAAAATAGAGTCCAGCAGCTTTTCAAATGCCAGATTCAGCGTGTCCAGCGTGTCTTCAATCTCTTTCTTGGAGGCACGGACGGTTTCTCCCTCCACCCCCAGCGCATCCATCTCGGCGTAGGCATTCAGGAGCTTAACCGTCATGGGCAGATAATAGTCCATGAGTTTCTTTAAATCGGGGATGACCTCGGGATGCTCCTCCGCCCGCAGGAAGATTTTGCGCACCGCCGATTCCATGCGGTCAATTTTGGCGGAGATTTCCTGACCAGGAATCGCATCGTTGCAGCGGTGAATCTCCCGGATAAAGTCGCTGCCCTTTTCCAGCACCTCTTGGAGCTTGGCATTTTCGGCTTTTTTTGCCTGTTTTTCCTCCTGTGCGCGGCGAGCTCTGCTCAGCTCAGCCTGTCGGGCTTCCAGTTCCAGACGGGAGGTTTCGTAATCTCGGAAGGTTTCGTTGGAGGTGATAAGCTGAGTGCCCTCCTTGTCCAGATGCCCCTCCAGAAACAGGCCGGAGTCAATCATCTTCTGCACATCCCGGCGGACGAAGTTCACGCTTTTGCCCACACCCCGGGACAGCTTTTCCAGATTGATGTGGGTAGCGCTTCCCACCATGCGGGTGTACTGCTTAAATCGGGCAAGACTTGTTAAGCTGCCCACGCCGCCGGAGAACAGGCCGATTCCGCCCACTCCCAGAACTGCCAGCGCGATGCCGGGAAAGGACACAAACCCCGGGCCGATGCCCGCAAGTCCCAGAATGCCCAGCACCGCCGAACCAATCAGCGAAGGGAAGCCGACGAGACTTCCGAATACCGTCTTCAGCACCCCGGCGGCTGAGCGCCCGGTCGTGGGGGCATAAAGCATGGGAAGGGGTTTTGAGGGCGCTTTCTTGGGCTCGACCACATATTTTCTGCGGTCGCGGCTCTCTTGAGCCGCTCGCTTCACCGCAGCGCTCCCTGCATCGAAGGCACCGGCCATGGCACGGCGCAGAGCTTCGCCGCCCTCGTCCACCGCTTTGGACAGGGCATCGCAAATTGTCTCATTCAGCTCGCGGTAGTTGCGGGAATTGACGGCATTGTCCACGATGTCACCGATGGTTCTGCCCAGGTCATCCCAATCTCCGCTTCTGTTCTGATTTGCCATAGCATCCTCCGAGATAAATTTGCCCTTATTATAGCACTCTGTCACAGAAATACAAGAGTGGTGTCCGTGAGGAGTTCCATGATTTTCCCGCCGCAGGGGTGTTCTTTCATTTTTACATTCAGACAATTTCAAAAATAAATAAAATTTATATTGACTTTAATAAAGTTAAATGTTATACTGCGATTACAGAAAAATAAAGCAAAGGATGATGAATATATGGAACAGCTCCCACTATGGCTGACGGATTTATCCTCTGCCGATATTGCCTTTATTAAACAGTTTATTCTGGCATCCGGTTCTCTGCGGGAGATTGCAAAAATCTACGATATTTCCTACCCCACAGTGCGCAGTCGGCTCAATCAGCTGATTGAGAAAATTCAGTCATCCGGGGACAAGGAGGATGACAGCTATATCAAGCTGATTCGCCGCCTGACCATTGAAGAGAAAATTGACTTCACGGCGGCAAATCTTCTGATTAGCCGCTATCGGGAAGAGAAAAACGCCTCGGTGTAATCGGAAAGGAGATTACTATGATTGCCTATGAACCGTTTATTTCCTCGGATTTTTTCAAGCAGCTGGTGTGCATGGCGCTGTGTCTGCCGCCCATTTTCCTTCTGAAATATCTGACCTTTGTCTTTCCGAAGAAAGATACCTTCGCCCACAAAATGCTGGTAGGCAGCGGAGAAATTGTGTGCCTTGCCCTGCTCAGCATCGGTCTTGTCGTCAATGCCTATATTTTTCTCCCGGATAGCGGCATCGCGCCCGTTGCAGTCGGGGTGGTCTGCGCCACGCTTGTGGGCATCGTTGTCCTGTGTCAGAATCTGATGGGCGGGCGCAAGCGCCGACTGACGGAGATGGAAAAAGCAGAACTGATGGATATGTAACAATGAAAGGATACTATTGTTGCGTTTCACACAGTTCAATATAGCTCCCTCCGAGAGGGTAGCTATTGCCCAATTCGTTACTGAGCTAAACAATCCTTTCGCTTGGATTGTGCGTCACTGCCCGCCGCAGGCGGCGCTTGGCGAGTCGGAAGCTCCATCCTTACAAGTAAAAAAGGCAGGAGCGGCAGCTCCTGCCTTTTTTGGTGCTTAGTAGTTCTCGGCGTTGACTTCAAAATAGCTCCGGGGGTGGTTACAGGTAGGGCAGACCTCGGGAGCCTTGGTACCGATGCAGATGTGACCGCAGTTGCGGCACTCCCAGACCTTGACCTCGCTCTTGGCGAAGACCTCGGCGGCCTCCACATTGTGAAGCAGCGCCCGGTAGCGCTCCTCGTGATGCTTTTCAATGGCAGCGACCAGACGGAATTTCTTGGCAAGCTCGGGGAAACTCTCCTCCTCGGCGGTCTTGGCAAAGCCTGCGTACATGTCGGTCCACTCGTAGTTCTCGCCGTCTGCGGCAGCGGCCAGATTTTCTGCGGTGGAGCCGATGCCCTCCAGCTCCTTGAACCACATCTCGGCGTGCTCCTTCTCGTTGTCAGCGGTCTTCAAGAACAGGGCGGCAATCTGCTCAAAGCCGTCCTTCTTGGCCTTGGAGGCAAAGTAGGTATACTTGTTTCTTGCTTCGGACTCGCCTGTAAAGGCGGTTTGCAGGTTCTTGTAGGTCCGGGTTCCTTCGTATTTGCTCATGGGATTACCTTCCTTTCGGTTTTATTGTGAGACTTATTATGCTCCATAATTTTGGAAAAATGTTAAAAATATATTGATTTTTCCCTAAGACTTGCCATTTTTCAAAATCCGATGTATAATGCGGATATTCTTATCTTGTAATGGTATACCCTGCTTAGGAGGTTATTATGAACATTATCATTGCAGGCGACGGCAAGGTCGGTTCCACCCTGACACGCCAGCTCTCCGCCGAAGGCCATGACATTACGGTTATCGACTCCAACCCCGCAGTTCTGGAATCCAGTATAGAGCACTATGATGTGATTTCCGTCAACGGAAACGCCGCATCCATGGAAACACTTCAGCAGGCAGGCGTGGAAAATGCGGACTTGCTCATTGCAGCAACCAACGCCGATGAAGTGAATCTGCTGTGCTGCACCACCGCCCACGCCTTGAATCCCAAGCTGCACACCATCGCCCGCATCCGCACCCCGGGCTACACCGAGCAGGTGTTCAAGCTGCGCAGTGTGTTTGGCCTTTCCATGATGGTCAACCCCGAGAAGCAGGCTGCCCGTGAAATCCAGCGTCTGCTGAACTATCCCGGCTTCCTGCAGCGTGATACCTTCGCCAAGGGACGCACGGAAATTGTGGAGCTGCAGGTGGATACCGGAAGCAAGCTGTGCAATGCCAAGCTGACCGACCTGCGCAATATCGCCAAGTGTCAGGTTCTGGTCTGCGCCGTTGTGCGCGACGGCAAGGCTGTCGCCCCCGGCGGTGATTTCGTCCTGCGTCAGGGTGACCGGGTCTTTGTCACCGCGCTGACAGACAATCTGACCACGCTGCTGAAAAACTTGGGTATTCTGACCCGCACCGTCAAGCGGGTGCTGCTGTGCGGCGGCGGACGGGTAAGCTACTACCTGGCCTCTGCCCTGTGCAAGACCGGCATGACCGTGAAGATTATCGAGCAGGATGAAAAGCGCTGCCGGGAGCTGGCAACGCTCCTTCCCGAGGCAGAGATTATCTGCGCCGATGCCACCAATCAGGAGGTGCTGGAAAGCGAGGGTCTGGGAACCTTCGATGCCGTTGCATCCCTGACGGGTCTGGACGAACTCAACAGCATCCTGTCGCTGTATGCCCACTCCCGCGGTGTGCCCCAGGTCATCACAAAGCTCGGCCATATCGGCTCCGAGAACCTCATCGGCGGTCTGAATCTCGGCTCCACCATCTCCCCCAAGGAGCTGTGCTGCAATAACATTGTGCGCTATGTCCGCGCCATGCAGCGCCAGACCGGCGCTGCCATGAGCCTGCACACCATTGCCGACGGCAAGGTGGAGGCTCTGGAATTCATGGTGGACGACACCACCGAAAACCGCGGCAAGGAGCTGCGCTCCATCGGCCTGAAAAAGGATGTCCTGGTGGTCAGCATCACCCACGGAGCAACCACCGAGATTGCCCACGGCGGCAGCCGGTTTGTATCCGGCGATACCGTGGTCGTGGTTACCGGTCAGCGCGCGAAAATCACCGAGCTGAACGACATCTTTGCATAAGAGGAGCAGCCCATGAACTATAAAATGATGGGGCGGTTTCTCGCCCATGTTCTGATGCTGGAGGGTCTGTTCATGCTCCCCGCGCTGTTTATCAGCGTGGGCTACCATGAGAGCGTTGCCATCACGGCGTTTCTTTGCTCCATTGCCATCAGCATTATCCTCGCTCTTGTCCTCTATGGTGTGAGCAAGGGTGCAAAAAGTGCTTTCTATGCCACCGAGGGCATGGTCTGTGTGTCCTTCAGCTGGATTATTATGAGCGTGGTGGGCTGCCTGCCCTTCGTGATTTCCGGCAGCATTCCCCACTTTATGGATGCTCTGTTTGAGACTGTCTCCGGCTTCACCACCACCGGTGCTTCCATCTTGGCCGATGTGGAAATCCTGCCCAAGGGCATCCTCTACTGGCGGTCCTTCAGTCACTGGGTCGGCGGTATGGGCGTGCTGGTGTTCCTGCTCGCCATCATCCCCGGCGGTGAGAGAGGCACGGGCTTTACCATGCACCTGCTCCGGGCGGAAAGCCCCGGCCCCAGTGTCGGCAAGCTGGTGCCCAAAATGCGCAAGACTGCCGCAATCCTCTATTACATCTACATCGCTCTGACCGTTGCCGACACCATCTTCCTGCTGCTGGGCGGTATGCCCCTGTTTGAGGCTGTGTGCCATGCCTTCGGCACGGCAGGCACAGGCGGCTTCGGTGTCAAGGGCGATTCCTTCGCAAGCTACAGCCCCTATTTGCAGAATGTGACCACCGTGTTCATGCTGCTGTTCGGTGTGAATTTCAGCTGCTACTATCTGCTGCTGATTGGCTCCTTCCGCTCTGTGTTCAAGGATGAGGAGCTTCGCGCCTATGTGTGCATGGTGCTGGGCGCCATCGCCCTGATTGGCTGGAATATCCGCGGCTACTACGGCACCATGGGTGAAACCATCCGCCACTCCGCGTTTCAGGTGGCATCCGTGGTCACCACCACGGGCTACGCCACAGCGGACTTTGACCTGTGGCCCAGCTTCTCCAAGGCAATTCTTCTGACCCTCATGGTGGTGGGTGCCTGTGCAGGCTCCACCGGCGGCGGTATGAAGGTCGCCCGCGTGATGCTGCTGATGAAGAGCATGCGCAGGAATATCCTGCAGGTGCTGCATCCCAGAAAAGTCCTGCTGGTGCGCAACAATGATTCCGTGGTGGACGAGAAGACCATCGCCAGCACCAATGCGTACCTGGCTGCCTATGTGATTATCATTTTCGTCAGCTTTATGATTATTTCCCTGGACGGCTATTCCGTGGCAACGAATTTCTCCGCAATCCTCTGTACCTTTAATAACATCGGACCCGGCGTGGAGTCCGTCGGCCCCACCTGCAATTTCGGCGGTTTCTCCGATTTGAGCAAGCTGGTGTTCATCTTCGATATGCTTCTGGGTCGTCTGGAAATCTTCCCCATTCTGGTGCTGTTCTCCCGCCACACCTGGAAGAATGTCTGATGA
The DNA here is from genome assembly GCA_045599455.1 of Faecousia sp. Lineage (GTDB taxonomy): Bacteria > Bacillota > Clostridia > Oscillospirales > Oscillospiraceae > Faecousia. The sequence continues at coordinate 25,530 of JAZRVX010000095.1, forward strand.
TATAAAACCGATATACAATAAAAGTCCCCGACATCCGTCGGGGACTTTTTGGTTTGCAATGTTGGGAAATGAGGGGAAACTCACTTCTTCACAGGTTCGGATTCCAGCAGCATTTTGTTATTGAGCACACGCTGGGAAGAATACAGACTGCAGCTTCCGGAGAACAGCATACTCACAGCGCTGATGATGACAAACAGCATGAGATAACGGCTGGTGCCGAAAAGCTCCAAGCTCAGGAAAATGCTGGCAAAGGGGCAGTTGACCACGCCGCAGAACACGGCAATCATGCCCAGCGCAGCGGACAGGCTCGCATCCATCCCCAGCATCGGCCCCATTACGCAGCCGAATGCCGCGCCGATAGCAAAGCTCGGCACAATTTCACCGCCCTTGAAGCCTGCGCCCAGACAGGTAGCAGTGAAGAGAATCTTGAGCAGGAAGGTGTACCACTGTGCCTGTCCCTCCTCCACAGCCTGCACGGCAATGTTCATGCCCGCACCGAGGAAGGTATCCCCCAGCAGATAGTAGGAGGCAATCATCACAGCGCCGCCAATCACCACGGCCTCATAGCCATCCCGGGTGATTTTGTGGTAAACCTTGTGACCGAAGTGCAGACTTGCGCACAGCAGGATGCTGACCATGGCACACAGAAAAGCTAAGATTACGGTTTTGAGCATGAGCACCGGGGTGACCTCCGTCACCACCTCCAGAAGCAGAAGCTCCGATTCACCGCCCAGAAGGTGCGCAGTCAGGAATGCAATCACGGAGGACAGCAGGGTTGGCAGCAGGCAGATATGCTGGATGGCCGCCACCTCACAGACCTCAATGCAGAAGACCGTGGCACCGATGGGGGTGCCGAACAGGGCAGAGAACACAGCGGCCATGCCGCAGATGACACCGATTTTCTGGCGCTCAGGGTGAAGTCCCATTTTCACGCCCAGCTTGTGGCTGAAAAAGCTGCCGATACTGCCGCCGATTTGCAGCGCCGCACCCTCACGACCCGCGGAGCCGCCGCCCAGCTGGGTCATAATGGTGGACACGAACATAAGTCCGCCCACCTTGGCCGGAATGTGCTCGTTATTACGCACGGAATCCAGCACTCGATTGGTGCCCCGGTCGGTGCGCATACCGAAAGCATGATACAGGAAGGTGATGCCGCAGCCCAGCCAGGGCAGCGCCCAGATAAGCCGCGGGTACTGCGCGCGCATCCCGGCAGCCCAGCCGAGGCAGTGGTGAAAGACGGCACCGATGAGGCCGCCCGTCACACCGATGAAGATACTCATAATGAGCCATTTATGAATTTCCGCACTGTAATTTCGGATATTTTGTGCGTATTTTCTGAGAATCGACATGATTTCATCCTTTTTGTATTGTGATTTATGCGTGATATTATACTTCATCCGTTCATCAAATGCAATGCAAAATCTTCCATGGGGATTGCGCTTGTGCACAAATTGGAGTATAATGCCTATTATAGTAACGAAAGGAAGAGGAATGCGGAAATATGGAAAGAGTTGTCGGGCGCCCTGCGGACTGCACCGGGCGGCACCCCAATGAAGTCACTACCTATGATTTTCTGGACAGCCTCGGGATTGCCTACGAGCGCATAGACCATGCCGCTGCCATGACCATGGATGACTGCCGGGATGTGGACATTGCGCTGGAAGCGCAGGTATGCAAAAATCTGGTCCTGACCAACCGACAGCAGACCGTCTTCTATCTTCTGATGATTCCGGGGGACAAACGGTTCAAAACCTCGGATTTGTCAAAGCAATTAGGTGTTTCCCGGCTGAGCTTTGCGGATGCCGGAAAACTCAAAGAGCTTCTGGATGTGACTCCCGGTTCCGTCAGTGTCCTGTGCCTGCAGAGTGATTGGGATAACCGAGTTCAGCTCCTGGTTGACAAGGATGTGCGCAGCGGTGAATACATCGGCTGCCATCCCTGCATCAACACCTCCAGTCTGCGCATCCGTCAGGATGACCTGTGGAATGTCATCCTGCCCGCCCTGCATCACGAAGCCCGTATTGTGGAGCTTCCCGATATCAATATGGAAGAGGCGTAAACCATGATTGAAAAATTTGACTTCTATTATCCGCCCGCCGATGCCATGCGCACCCTGCATATCTACCTGCCCAAGGGCTACCATGAGCGTGTTGACCGCTACCCTGTCATGTACTTCTTCGATGGGCACAACCTCTTCCGTGACTGCGATGCAACTTACGGAAAGTCATGGGGGCTGGAAAGCTTCCTCGACAAATGGGGCAAGGATATGATTATCGTGGGGATGGAGTGCAGCCACGATGGCAATAATCGCCTTAACGAGTATTCCCCCTACAGCTTCAGCTACGGTTCCTGGGGGGATATCCACGGAATCGGGGACGAGACCATGCAGTGGATTGTGTCCTCCGTGAAGCCCATGATTGATCTGCGCTACCGCACCTGGGCACATCGGGAAGCCACCGGTATTGCCGGTTCCTCCATGGGCGGCCTGATGAGCATGTATGCCATCGCCAAGTATAACCATGTGTTTTCCAAGGCAGCGTGCCTTTCCAGCGCTGTTCGCGTATGCGTCAAGGAGCTGAAGCGGGATATCACATTCGCACCCATGAGTCTGGACACCCGGGTGTTTATCAGCTGGGGCAGTGAGGAAGCAGGCGGTGCAAAAGAAAAGCCCGAGGAAGACTACTTGACGAAGGTCGGCAGAGCCAACCGAGAGCTGGAAACGGTCTTCCACGGCCGCGGTGCCAATACCCGCATTTACTGCCAGCGCGGCGGCCATCACTGCGAAGCCGACTGGGAAAAACAGGTCGGTATGTTTATGAATTTCCTTTGGTTATAAAACGCTTACTTCATCGCAGATGAAATATATCGATTTGCGAAGCAAAATATCATCCAAAAGCTCCCTATGCCATAAGGGAGCTTTTGTGTAAGCCCCTGAAAAGGAGACACCTATGAAATACCTTTCCCAATGTGCCTATATTTTCGGCTTCACCTTTGCGGGGGAAGTTCTGCATGAGTTGCTGCCCCTGCCCATCCCCGCAGCCATCTACGGACTGTGCCTGCTGTTTCTCGCCCTGTGCGCAGGACTGGTTAAGCCGGAGCAGGTGAGCGGCGTTTCCAAGTTCCTCATTGCCATTATGGGCATCCTGTTCGTTGCCCCCGGTGTGAATCTGATGGATTCCGTGGCGCTGCTGCGAAGCAATCTCGTGGGTATTGTCGTGGTGGTTTTGACTTCCACGGTGGTGGTCTTCGGCGCTGCGGGTTGCATCACTCAGGGGATTCTCGGGAGGAACCGCCATGACTGATGTGATTTCGCAAGCTTCCCTATTTGCAATCGTTCTGACCCTGTGCGCCTATGAGCTGGGACTGTGGGTGCAGAAGAAGACAAAACTTTCCTTTCTGAACCCGATTTTGATTGCCATTGCCGTGATTATCGCGGTTTTGAAGCTGATGGGCATCCCCAACAGCGACTATCAGGCGGGAAGCAAAATCTTCGGGTGGCTCCTGACCCCGGCTACGGTGTGTCTGGCAGTGCCGCTCTATGAGCAGGTGCAGGTGCTTCGCGGGCGCATGGGTGCCATCTTTGCCGGTGTCATCGGCGGCACGGCGGTGAGTCTCGGATTTGTAAGCGCGATGTGCGGCCTGTTCGGCATGGGGCAGACCCTCACGCTTTCACTCCTGCCCAAGTCCATCACCACGGCTTTGGGCATCGTGGTGGCCGAGCAGTTGGGCGGCAGCCCTGCCATTGCCACTGCCGCCATCGTGGTGACGGGCATCTTCGGCAGCATCGTGGGAAGCCCCCTATGCAAGCTCCTGCATATCAGCAACCCCATTGCCCAGGGCGTTGCCTTCGGCACCGCAGCGCATGTGGTGGGCACAGGCAGAGCCAATGAAATCAGCGAGCTTACCGGTGCGGTGAGCAGCCTGTCCTTGGTGGTGGCGGGCATCCTGACAAGTATCGTGTGCCCCTTGATTTGGTGATGGTTTTTTATTGCTTTTTCCAAAATATATGTTAAAATCAAGGAAAGTGAGGATAGCCGAGGCTATCTAAAAAGAGAAAAGGAGAATGTTCCCATGCGCAAAAGCGGTATTCTGATGCACATTACTTCCCTACCCTCTCCCTATGGTATCGGCACTCTGGGCAAGAGCGCCTATGAATTTCTGGATTTTCTGAAGAAGAGCGGCCAGCAGAGCTGGCAGATGCTCCCTCTGACCCCCACAGGCTACGGCGATTCCCCCTATCAGTCCTGCTCCACCTTCGCGGGTAACCCCTATCTGATTGATTTGGACATGCTGGTGAAGGAAAAGCTTCTAACCAAGAGGGATTTGGCCGACATCGACTGGGGCACGGATGAGACCGCCGTGGACTTCGGCAAGATTTACAACAATCGCTTCAGCGTCCTGCGCAAGGCATACAAGCGTTTTCAGGGCGGCGAGGAATTTGACACATTCCTGCGTGAAAATGACAGCTGGCTTCCCGACTTTGCCCTATTCATGGCGCTGAAAGCCGACCATCAGTCCAAGCCTTGGTTTGACTGGGAGGACGAATACAAGTTCCGCGATGACGAGGCTCTGGGCAAGGCATGGAATCGACTGGAAGAAGAGGTCTACTTCTACTGCTTCCAGCAGTTCGAGTTTGCCAAGCAGTGGAAAGCGCTGAAAGCCAAGGCCGAAAGCTACGGCATTGAGCTGATTGGCGATGTGCCCATCTATGTGCCGCTGGACTCCGTGGAGGTCTGGAAGAATCCCGAGCTGTTCCAGCTGGATGCCGCCTTACGCCCCACCGCTGTGGCAGGCTGCCCGCCCGATGCTTTCACCGCCGACGGTCAGCTCTGGGGTAACCCCTTGTATAACTGGGATGCCATGAAGAAGACCGGCTTCAAGTGGTGGATAGAGCGCATGGAGGCCGCAGGCAAGCTCTTTGATGTGGTGCGCCTTGACCACTTCCGCGGCTTTGAATCCTACTGGGCTGTACCCTACGGCGACACCACCGCCCGTGGCGGCAAGTGGATGCCCGGCCCCGGTATGGCATTTGTGAACGCACTGAAAAAAGAGCTTCCCCATATCGACTTCATTGCCGAGGATTTGGGTTTCCTGACCCCCGAGGTGCTGAAGCTGCGCGATGACAGCGGCTATCCCGGCATGAAGATTCTGGTCTTTGCCTATGACAGCAAGGACGAGAATGACTACCTGCCCCACACCTACATCCCCAACACCGTGTGCTACACCGGCACCCACGACAATGTGACCACCGCCCAGTGGTTCAAGGAGGCAAACAAGAAGGCTGCTGCCTTTGCCCGTACTTATATGCACATCACACCCGAGGAAGGCGATGTCTGGGGCAGCATCCGCGTGTGCCAGGCTTCCGTCTCCGAGCGTGCCATGGTGCAGATGCAGGACTATCTGGAGCTGGGCGCGGAGGGACGCATGAACACCCCCGGCAAGGCTTCCGGCAACTGGAGCTGGCGCGCCAAGGACGGCTACCTGACGAAGGACTTGGCAAAGAAGATTTTGGGACTTACCTCTCTCTACGGCAGAGCACCCAAGAAATAAATATCAAAGCGGTGACGAAAATTCGTCACCGCTTTTGCGTTAGTTGCCGGGGAAATGCAGATAAAGGAAGCTTTCATTCGCTTCGCTCGTAGTCATCAGTTGTCAGTCATCAGAGTGGTGACTTTAGGTGAAAGCGCCGATTTAAGCAAGCAAAAAACTGATAACTGCTGTCTGATAGCTGATGACGGAATCTTTAACGGCTACGCCGTTAAAGATTCCGTCATCTCACTTATGTCCCCTATTACATAATCACAAGCAGCGCCGTTACAATGCTGATGATGCTCACGATAATGGAGGCGGAATTGACGGCGCAGGCAAGGCTGTAGTCGCAGTCAGCCCGGGCAGTGAATGCGGGGGCTGAGCTGGCAATGGGGCTGAGGAATAAAATCACCAGCGCCTGCCGCCACTCAAGAGGCAGAGGCGTCAAAGTAAAGCTGAGCACGGCAAGCAAAATGCCGATGCCATGGCGCACAACGAGAATCTTTGCCATGGCGGCGATTCGGGACATCTCACCGCCCAGACGGAAGCCCACACCAATGGTCAGCATGGCCAGAAAGGCATTGGCGTTGGCGACAATGCCCGCAAACTCAAGAACGGGAGCGGGGAGTGTCCAATTCAGGGCACTTAAAATCAGCATGAAGATGTAGGTGAACAGGGGTGTCGACTTGCTCATGGCTTTCAGAATGGGCTTTATCTGAAATTTCGTCCCGGAGTGCCGGACGGATGCGCCCACACCGCCTGCCATGCCCAAACAGATGAAGCTGTTGCCCGCATCAAAGAGACTGACCGCCATGACACTCACGGGGCCTAAAAATCCCCGGGCGAAGGGCAAGACGAAATTGCCGATATTGCAGCCGGCGGAGTTGATGATGGCAAATGCTCGCTCCTCACTGCTTTTGCGCAGATTAAGAAGGTTCGCTATGAGCATCATTCCCACGCCAAACAGGAAGCCCAGTGCGGTGAGCAGGAGCATCCCGACCTCCAGACGCGTGCCGGAGAAAGAGACCACAATGGCAGCGGTCAGGGTAATCTGGATGCAGATTTTGGAAAGAAGCCGAAAATCCTCCAGCTTGAAAAAACCGATCCGCCGCAGGGTATAGCCCAGAATAATCAGGGCAATAAAGCACAGGGCGCGGGTGAGAATGGAAAGCATAATTTTTTGTCTCCTTGCACGCAAAAGCGGGCAGGCGTTTATCGCCTGCCCAAGACCGTTAAATAGTTCCGTCATTCTGAGCGAAGCGGAGTCGAAGAATCTACGCATAATGGATGCTGTTTTCCCTTCGTCTATGCGAAGATTCCTCGACAAACTCGGAATGACAAAATTGTTTTCAGCAAATTCAGGCAGGCGATGAACGCCTGCCTGAATTTTTTATTTTTCAATCAGCAGCTCGGCAATCTGGATGGCATTGGTAGCGGCACCCTTGCGAATCTGGTCGCCGCAGCACCACAGGCACAGACCGTTCTCATCGGTCAGGTCGGGGCGGATTCTGCCGACAAAGACGATGTCCTGATCGGAGGTGTCCAGAGGCATGGGGTACTGCTTGTTCTTCAGGTCATCCACCAGCTTGCAGCCGGGAGCCTTGGCAATGGCCTCACGCGCCTGCTCCACGGTAATCTTTTTATCGAAGTGCATCTGCACAGAGATGGAGTGGGAGCGCACCACGGGAACACGGACGCAGGTGCAGGAAACCTTCAGCTCGGGCAGGTGCATAATCTTTCTGCCCTCGTTCTGCAGCTTCATTTCCTCGGAGGTATAGCCGTCGCACTGCTCGCCGCCAATCTGGGGAATCAGGTTGTAGGCAATCTGGTGGGAGAAGACCTTAATCTCCACGGGCTTACCCTCGCGCAGGGCCTCCACCTGATTCATCAGCTCCACAGGGCCACCTGCACCGGCACCGGAGGTAGCCTGATAGGTGGACGCGACCATGGTGCGGATGGGGGAGATGGCGTTCAGCGCATTCACTGCGGTGGCAGTGATGATGGTGGAGCAGTTGGGGTTAGAGATAATGCCGTGGTGATTCTTCACATCCTCGGGGTTGATTTCAGGGACAACCAGAGGCACATCGGGGTTCAGGCGGAATGCGGAGGAATTATCCACGAACACGGCACCGGCCTTGACAATGGCGGGGGCGAACTGCATGGCAATGTCATTCTCGGCAGCGCCCAGAACGATATCCACGCCCTCGAATGCTTCATCACAGGCAAGCTTGATTTCCACATCTTCACCGTTAAACTTCACGGTCTTGCCCACGCTGCGAGCACTTGCCAGAGGAACGAGCTTTCCCACGGGGAACTTGCGCTCTGCTAAAATCTTAATCATTTCCTGACCCACGGCGCCGGTGGCACCCAGGACAGCAACAGTATACTGCTTCATGTTTGTTCCTCCCGATTATTTAACAAAGGAATTATACAGAATCTTGATGGCGGCGGCAAAATCCCGGTTGTCAACACCGAAGATGATGTTCAGCTCATCAGGACCCTGGTTAATCATACGGATATTGATGCCTGCCTGACCCAAGGTGGCGAAAATCTGGCCGGAAATACCGGGACGGAATGCCATCTTGCGGCCGACAGCGGCAACCACGGCAATCTGGTCGTGGACATTCAGGGTGTCGGGCTCCAGCTCCTTCTGCAGCTCACCCAGAATGGTGTAGAGGGAACCTGCAACGGCCTCGGTGGGCAGCACCACGGACACATTGTCAATGCCGTTGGGCACATAATCAATGGAAATATTGTGCCGCTCGAAAACGGAGAGCACCTTGCGCAGGAAGCCAATCTGATTGCTCAAGCCTCGCTTGCTCATGGACACGATGGTGAAGTCCTTCTTGCCGGTGATGCCGGTGATGAAGCGGTGGGGGTCACTGTCGCCGTCGAAGCTCTCCTGAATCATGGTGCCGGGGTCATTGGGAGCGTTGGTATTGCGGATGTTCAGGGGGATGTTCTTCTCACGGACAGGGAAGATGGTGCCCTCGTGGAGCACCTGGGCACCGGAGTAGCTCAGCTCCCGGAGCTCGTCATAGGTGACCTCGGGGATGGTCATGGGGTCATCCACGATTCTGGGGTCAGCCATCAGAATGCCGGAAACATCCGTCCAGTTCTCGTAAACATCGGCATCCAGAGCCGCCGCGGCCAGAGCGCCTGTGATATCGGAACCGCCGCGGGAGAAGGTCTTGATGCGCCCATCGGGCATCTGACCGTAGAAGCCGGGGATGACCACGCCGATGCCGTGCACCTGATTGCGCAGGGCTTCATAGCTGGTCTCGGTGTCCACGGTACCGTCAAAATTGAAGGTAATCCAGTTGGCGGCATCAATGAACTCAAAGCCCAGGAATGCGGCCATGAGCTTGGCGGAGAAGTATTCACCACGGGAAGCCAGCTCATCCTGACTCACTTCCTTGGCATCCAGCCGCTTTTTCAGCTCGGCAAATTCGGGTTCCAGGTCAATGTTCAGGTTCAGGTCGCGGATGATTTCCCGATAACGGGAGGTAATCATCTCGTAAACACCGGAGCAGTCCACACCGTACTGGGTATGGGCGTGGCACAGGTAGAGTAAATCGGTAATCTTGTGATCGGCCTTATTGCGCTTGCCGGCAGCGGAGACCACCACCACCTTGCGCTCGGGATCTGCAAGGAGAATATCACGGATTTTGCGGTACTGTCCGGCATCTGCCATGGACGAACCGCCGAATTTCACAACTTTCAAAAATCGCTCTTCCTTTCTAAAACTTATTCAGCAAAAGCGGCGATGAATGCATCGGGGTTTTCCTTGGCCCATGCGTGCATTTCGCTCACGGCTACGGGAGCGGTGATGACGGCACCGTTCCAGTGCTCCTTCACCTCGCCATTCCAGCTGCCGCGGACATAGTAGGTCATCTTGCGGCTGTTGTCAGCCTTCATCTCGCCGCCGTAGGGGGCATAGAAGCCGCGGCCGGAGAGCACATCCACCAAATCCTGCACCACATTATATGCAGTGGGGTAGCGGCCTGCGCCCTGACCGAAGAAGCTCATGCGGTTGGAGGTTTCCCCCACAAAGGTAATCAGGTTGTAGTTCATGGGGACAGCGGCCTCGGGCTCCCCCACGGCAACCAGTGTAGGCTGGACGAAGGCGCTGATGGTGTCGCCCACGCGCTCACCGGTGGAGATCAGCTTGCACACAAGACCGTGGGCAGTGAAGTTCTCCACATCGCAGGCCTTAATATTGCGGATACCGGACACGGGGACGGTGGACTTGTCCAGAGAGATACCGAAAGCAATGTTGGAGGAGAGAATGACCTTGTGCCAGGTGTCGATGCCGTCCACATCGGTGGAGGGGTTGGCCTCGGCGTAGCCCAGTGCCTGCGCCTGCTTCAAAACCTCGGCGTAGTCGGCACCCTTGCGGGTCATGTTGTCAAGAATATAGTTGCAGGTGCCGTTCATAATGCCGCCCACGCGGTTGATGGTCTGCACTCTGCGGCTGCGCTCCAGCTCACTCAGCCAGCCGATGCCGCCGCCCACGGCAGCGGTGCAGCGCAGCTTCACGCCCATCTTGGCGGCCAGAGGAATCAGCTCGTCATAGAAGGTGCACACCAGTGCCTTGTTGGAGGTGACCACATTTTTCCCGGCTTCCAGCGCAGCGCGGACAAACTCATAAGCAGGATGCAACCCGCCCATGGCTTCCACCACGGTGTCAATCTGTGCATCCTCGGTAATCAGCTTAATATCCTTAACGGCCTCGGCATCGGGAAGGTTGATATCCTCCAGACACAGGACCTTTGTCACCTGCATATCACTGCGGGTCTCGGTAATCTCATAAACGCCACGGCCAACAACGCCGAATCCCAGCAATCCGATTTTCATTTGGATTTCCCCTTTTTCTCTCTTTTTTATTCGCGCAAACCCACTGCGGGTAAAAATGGTATCTCGGTCAAAAACACTTGCTTTTTAACGCAATACAGTATATCATAGACAGAAATAAAATTCAATATAGACATAAAAACAAGGATTGTGGAAACCTAACTTTGTTTTTGTGCAAATTCGTGAGAAAACGGGAGGAAACTATGATTTACCACTCCACCAGAAACGAAAACTTAAAATGCGACTCCGCCGCTGCCGTGCTGGAGGGCTTGGCACCCGACGGCGGTCTGTATGTCCCGGAGGCGGTTCCCGCATTCGCCTGGAAGGCCTGCCTGCAAAAGTCCGCCATGGGCATGGAGGAGATGATTCTCTGCGCGCTGCTTCCCGATATTCCCGATATGGGCGTGCTCGTGAAGAATGCCTACACCGGCAAATTTGAGACCGAGGATTTAACTCCCACGGTGAAGGTGGGCGATGTAAATGTACTGGAGCTTTTCCGCGGCCCCACCTCTGCATTCAAGGATATTGCGCTGAGCATGCTGCCCCAGCTGCTGACTAAAGCCAAGGACACCACGGGCGTTAAGGAAGACATTCTGATTCTGACTGCTACCTCCGGCGACACCGGCAAGGCAGCCCTGGTGGGCTTTCAGGATGTGCCCGGCGTGAAAATCTGTGTATTCTACCCCCATGGCGGCGTGTCTCAGGTGCAGCGCGCCCAGATGGTCACCCAGGAGGGCGGCAATGTGGCAGTGTGCGCCGTGGAGGGCAATTTTGACGATGCCCAGACCGGCGTAAAGAATATTTTCACCGCCAATAAGGGCAAGGAGCTTCCCTTCCGCCTATCCAGCGCCAACTCCATCAACATCGGCCGTCTGGCGCCCCAGGTCATGTATTACTTCCGTGCCTATGCGGATTTGCTGGCTCGCGGAGAAATCAAGCCGGGCGATAAGGTAAATTTCTCCGTCCCCACCGGCAACTTCGGTGACATTCTGGCAGGCTACCTTGCAAAGCAGCTGGGTCTTCCCGTGGGCACTCTGATTTGTGCTTCCAATGCCAACAATGTGCTGACGGACTTCATCCGCACCGGAACCTATGACCGCAGACGCCCCCTGCTCAAGACCACATCCCCCTCCATGGATATTCTGGTGTCGTCCAATCTGGAGCGGCTTCTGTATATGCTGAGCGGTGATACCAAGCTGGTTGCCTCCCTGATGGAGGACTTGAAGGTCAAGGGTGTCTACACCGTGCCCGAGGCCATGAAAGCGCAGATTCAGAGTGAATTCTGGGCTGACTGCTGTGACGATGAGAAGGCCGCCAAGGTCATGGCAAAGGTCTACAAGGAAATGCACTATCTGTGCGACCCCCACACCGCCTCCGGCTTTGCCGCTGCCGAGAGCTACCGCGCCGCAACCGGCGATGAAGCTCCCATGGTGGTGCTATCCACCGCCTCCCCCTACAAGTTCCCCGTAGCCGTGCTGGAAGCCATCGGCGGTGATGTAAGCGGTGACGAGTTCACCCTCATGGAGCGGCTGCAAGCCATGACCGGCGTTGCCATCCCCAAGAATTTAAGCGGTCTGCGGGGCAAGCCCGAGCGCCATTTGAGCGTGATTGCGAAGGAAAAAATGTCCGATTTTGTGATGAATTTATAATCGATAGCTGTAGGGAGGGAGCTTGCTCTCTCCGCACAGTAGCCGTTTGACTTTTGAAAAATCCAATGTGGAATTGTAACATGATACCATTTCGCATTGGATTTGCGCGTATTTTACATGATACAGCTGGAACGAGCAAGCTCGTTCCCTACAATGTATGTGAGGAGAAACCATGAAACGAGTAACCATACGGGTGCCGGCCACCACGGCAAACCTCGGCCCGGGCTTCGATGCCTTCGGCTGCGCCCTGAGCCTTTACACCGATGTGACCTTTGAGGAAACCGATGAGGGTCTGGAAATCACCGGCTGTGACGAAGCCTACACAGGCCCCGATAATCTGGCCTATACATCCTACTGCGCCGTGCTGGCCTCCCTGAGTGAGGAAGTTCGGGGCGTGAAGATTCACATTGATGCCCACATTCCCATCTGCCGTGGCTTGGGTTCCTCGGCAGCACTCTTGGTGGCGGGTGCCATGGGTGCCAATGTGCTCCGGGGCAACCGCCTGTCCACCCAGGGTCTGCTCAATATCACCAACGCCATGGAAGGTCACCCCGATAACTTAGCGCCCGCGTTCTACGGCGGTCTGACCGCCAGCATGGTGGATAACGGCCTGCCCGTCACGGTGAATTTCCCCCTGCACCCCGGTTGGGAGTTTCTGGCACTGGTGCCGGACTTCGACCTGCCCACCTCCTTGGCCAGAAGTGTGCTTCCCGAGCAGGTCAGCCGCGGCGACGCCATCTACAATGTGTCCCACGGTGCCATGGTACTGAAAGCTCTGGAGCTGGGTGATGAAAAGCTCCTGCGCAACGGTATGCAGGACAGGCTCCACCAGCGCTACCGCAAGAAGCTCATTCCCGACTATGAGAAAATCGAGGCGCTGGTGCGCACCACTGGCGCGGCCTTTTGCCTGAGCGGCGCAGGCCCCACCCTGCTGTGCATCACGAGAAATCCGGGACTGGATGAAAAGCTTTCCAAGAAGCTGGACACCATCACCGAGCACAACTGGCAGATGCTCCCCCTGCATGTGGAATTTCAGGGTGCGAAAGTAATTTCAGAAGAGTAAGAAACCGCCTTCCCGAATAAATTCGGGAAGGCGGTTTTAGCTGTTGATGGGATGAAAGAAAGCTTTCACTCGCAGTAGTCACTTATCAATTATCAGTGTAGGGGCGGCTAATAGCCGCCCGCACAGTGGCGAACGAAGTTAGAGCTTCCTTATTTTCCGCAGACCAATCACTCCGGTCAGCCCCATGGAAGAAACAATGAAGACCGTCAGGAGCATCCCCAGTGGGAAACGGTCGCCGGTCTGGGGGCTTTCCACACTGGTGCGCACCAGCGTATAGGTGGAAAACTGGCTCAGGTTGTCAAATACGATGTTGCCGTTGGTGGAGGAAGAACTCTGTGCAAGGTAGTTCTTCACATCGTG
>JAZRVX010000096.1:0-3766 GCA_045599455.1 Faecousia sp.
TTTTTACATTTTTTCATATTAAGGGCGGCTGACAGCCCCCCACGGAAAGCGCGGTGCGTATGGCTACCGGGTGCTGTGCTTCTTGCCGTCCTTGCGGGCGGCGTGCCGGTGACCGGACTCGATTTAATTAAGGTAACAACCCACCGGGGTGTTGCATTTAGAAGGGTTCGAGTCTGTCACTGCACCGACAAAAAATAAGAGGGTACCCTGTGGGTACCCTCTTATTTTTTGATGGTGCCGGTGACCGGACTCGAACCGGTACGCCATCGCTGGCGGTGGATTTTGAGTCCACTACGTCTACCATTTCATCACACCGGCGTTTTGGACGGAAATCATTATAGCATGGGTGCATACAAAAAGCAAGGGGAAAGACGGGGGCTTTCGGGGGTTTTTCCTTGACTTTGCCGCCATTCCTTTCCATAATAGGAAAAAAGGGGGTGGGCAGCATGGATATTGACCGTCGTGTGAAGAAGCGCATCCGGGCTGTGCTTGCCCTGTTTCTTCTGCTTGGGGCGGCAATTTGGGGTTTTGACCGCTATTTTGTCTTCGCCGGGAGAATCCTGCCGAAGGATGCCGAGGAGGTAGACCTTTATGGGCAGTATGTGCTCGTGCCCGCTCTGCTGACCCGCTTGCGTGACCCCAAAATCATTGATCTGCGCCACTGCAATGTGGCTCCCGAGGACTATGACAGGCTGTGCAATGCCTTCCCCGACTGCGAAATCCGCTATGAGCTTCCCTTCCAAGGTGCGTTTGTGCCCCTTGATACCGAGACCGTCACGGTCTCCAAATTAAGTACTTCCGATGTGAAGCGGCTGAAATGGCTGAAAAGCTTGCGCTATGTGGATGCCGCCGACTGCCGGGACTATGACTGCCTGATGGCTTTGCGGGTTTTGCCGGGGGTGGAGGTTGCCTACCATGTGGCCATCGGGGAGCAGATTTTCCCCCACGACAGCGTACTCATCACGGTTGTAGACGGGAGCGAAAAGGAGCTGTGCAGGAAGCTGGCCTATCTGCCCGAGGTCAAAAATCTGGAGCTGGCGGGCAAGCTCCCGGGAAGCCTTGACCGAGTGTACACAGACTTCCCCCACCTGAATGTGAGCCTGATTCTGCCGAATGGGCGCTACGAAAATCCGGACAGCGGGCAGCTTGACCTGTCCCGGGACGGGCTTTCCGCCGAGACCATCCGAAAAATTCTGAAGCTGCTGCCGAAAGCGGCCGCTATTTCCCTCCCCCTTGACCTGCAGGCGGAGGATGTTTGCCTGCTGTGCGATGATTTTTCCGGGCGGCGTTTTCTCTGGGATTACCCCCTCTATGGGCGGCGCTTTCCCACCACCGCTGAAAAAATCGACCTGAACGGGGTAAAAATCGGAAATCTGCGGGAGCTGGAGCAGAGCCTGCAGTGCTTCCCCGACCTGAAAACCGTGGAGCTGTGCGACTGCGGAATTGCGAATGAAACCATGGCCGCCCTGAACCGCCGCCACGAGTCCGTCCGCTTCATCTGGAAGGTCAGGTGCGGCGCTGTGACATTGCGCACCGATGCCGAATATCTCATGCCCACCAAGCTCCGCCAAACAGTCTACGATGGAGATTTGGAGAATCTGCGCTACTGCCCGGATATCATCTGCGTGGACTTGGGGCACATGCCCATCACGGATACAAGCTTTCTGAAATATCTTCCCAAGCTTCAATATCTGGTGCTGGCGGACACCCATGTAAAGGAGATTTCCAATATCACCGTCTGCAAAGAACTCCTTTATGCAGAGCTTTTCATGACGGATATCCGGGATGTTTCGCCCCTCGCCCAGTGCCCGAAGCTGGAGGATTTGAACCTGTGCTACACCCACGCTGACCCCGCCCCGGTGCGAAACATGAAACAGCTTAAACGGCTGTGGTGGAGCGGCTATAGCTGGAAACTGGGCGGCATCCGTCAGGATTTACCCGACACCCAAATCAATCTGACCACAGGTTCCTCCACCGGCGGCGGCTGGCGGGAGGGAACGCACTACTATGAAATGCGGGATATTCTGGGTATGTATTACATGAAGGGGTAGACTTTCTTTGGAAAAGCGCAAAAATACGGTACATTTCCCTTGACAATCCCGTATAGGCCGGATAAAATAGATTCGGTATTGTATGCGCTCTCCGGTTTGGCATTCGGACGAGCGTTTCAATTGGAAAAGGTACTGCGTTTTGCGCCCCATGGGCGTTTGATACTATCGCACAGCGATTAAATTAAACAATGGGGTCACTGCGCACCCACTCCATCGCCAAATTTTTAGCAAGGAGGTGTGGTGCAGATTATGGGATTAACGATTATTTCTGCCCTGGTTGCAGGCGTTGTCTGCTTGGGGCTGGGCTTTGGCATTGGTATCGTTTATCGCAAGAAGGTTGCCGAGAGAGAAATCGGCTCTGCCGAGGCAGAGGCAACCCGCCTGATTAACGAGGCTATCCGCAACGGTGAAAACCGCAAGAAGGAAATGCTGCTGGAAGCCAAGGACGAAATCCACAAATCACGCACAGAACACGACAGAGAAGTCAAAGAACGCCGCGCCGAGCTGACCAAGCAGGAGCGCCGTCTGGAGCAGAAGGAAGCCACACTGGACAAGAAGACCGAAGCCTTCGAGCGCAAGGAAGAAGAGCTTGCCAAGAAGCTGCAGGAGGCCGCCCAGATGCAGGCAAAGGCTGACGAAGTCCGTCAGCAGCAGCTGGCCGTACTGGAGCAGATTTCCGGTCTGACTCAGGAGCAGGCAAAGCAGTATCTGCTCAAGACGATTGAAGACGATGTCCGCCACGAAGCTGCTATGAAGATTAAGGAAATCGAGCAGCAGCTCAAGGACGAAGCAGAGGAAAAGGGACGCGAGATAATCGCCACAGCCATCCAGCGCTGCGCCGCCGATCACGCCGCCGAGACCACCGTCTCCGTGGTTCCCCTGCCCAACGATGAAATGAAGGGTCGCATCATCGGCCGCGAGGGCCGCAATATCCGCACCCTTGAGACCATCACCGGTGTTGACCTGATTATCGACGACACCCCCGAGGCAATCACCGTCAGTTCCTTCGACCCCGTCCGCCGCGAGATTGCGCGTCTGGCGCTGGAGAAGCTGATTGTGGACGGCCGTATCCATCCCACCCGCATTGAGGACATGGTGGAGAAGGCACGCAAGGAGGTTGACCGCACCATCCGCGAGGAGGGCGAGCGCGCCTGCTATGAAACCGGCGTGCACAACCTGAACCCCGAGCTTGTGAAAATTCTGGGTCGCCAGAAGTACCGCACCTCCTATGGTCAGAATGTGCTGAACCACTCCATGGAGGTTGCCAACATCGCAGGCTTGATGGCCGCCGAGTTGGGTGTGGATGTGGCTATGGCAAAGAGAGCCGGTCTGCTGCATGACCTGGGCAAGTCCATCGACCATGAGGTTGAGGGCAGCCATGTGCAGCTGGGTGCCGGCCTTGCCCGCAAGTACAAGGAAAGCCCCGTCATCGTCAACGCCATCGAGGCACACCATGGGGATGTGGAGCCCAAGACGGTCATCGCCGTGCTGGTTCAGGCCGCCGACGCTATCTCCGCCGCCCGCCCCGGCGCAAGACGCGAGAATGTGGAAAACTACATCCGCCGTCTGCAGAAGCTGGAGGAGCTCACCAACTCCTACCCCGGTGTGGATAAGTCCTTCGCCATTCAGGCAGGCCGTGAGGTTCGCATCATGGTCAAGCCCGAGGTTGTCACCGAGGACAACATGATTATTCTGGCTCGCGACATTGCCAAGAA
>JAZRVX010000097.1:0-1249 GCA_045599455.1 Faecousia sp.
CTTGAGCGCCGGTGTAGCCTTCTTTTCAGCCGAAAGCTCTTTCTTTTCCTTCGTGCGCTCCTTTAGCTGCTTTACCGTATCGGTGTAATCTGCATAGATTTCCTTTGCAGATTTCAGCCAATCAGAGAATTTTCTCTTTCCGGTACGCGCACGGTTGATACTGTATTGAAAGATGATCATATTTGCCCGCAGTTCTTCCAGTGCCCGTGCCATAGCCGGAACCGTATTTCGTACTGCCTGCATGAGCTTCCTAACGGCTGTTTTCAACTCCCGGAGCAGTGCATTGTCCGCCTTGATCTGTCGGTTCAGTTCACAGCGGTCTGAAACGAAGCCTTTTTGCTCCATGGCTCTGGCTTCCACACCCTCATGCACGGTGGGCTGTTCGTCAATTCCTCGCTCGGCATGGCTTCTGTGGTCGATTCGTTCCTCGATACCGCTGCGCTCCAAAGCGCGGTTGACGGTATCCGCCCAAGCCTTGCGCCATTCTACAAGCTGCTCGTCGCTATTCCAGCGCTCGGTGATGGGGTTCTGCCTGCCGAACTTCGTGCTTTTCGGATGCTTGTCTGCCCGTTCAAGACCTCTTGCCTCCGTTTCGGATGGCGGCAGGTATTCTTTCTTCTTTTTATCCACATAGTAGGGATATTGCTTCTCCCAGCCGTCCGCCTGCGCTGCTTTGAACTCAGAAGCGGTAAAGCCCCGTTCTTCGCCGTCCCGGACACAGAGATATTCCTTCTCTGTCTTGTACTGCCACTTGCCGTGTTCATCCAGCGGACGCACTGTCAGCAGAATATGGGCGTGAGGATTGTGCCCGTCCGTATCGTGGATCGCACAGTCGGCGCACATCCCGTCTGAAACGAACTGCTCTCGGATAAAGTCAGAAACAAGGGACTGCCATTCGTCTTTCCCAAGCTCTACGGGCAGAGCAACGACAAACTCACGGGCAAGGCGGCTGTCCTTTGTCTTTTCCGTTTCCTCCACGGCATTCCATAGAACAGCACGGTCTTGCCATTCGGCGGGAGCGTATTCCGGCAAAAATACCTGCTGCCATACAAGCCCCTGCTTTCGGGAATAGTCATGCTGTACGCCGTCATAGTCATTATAGATGGCAGAACAGCTCATATAGGCGGAAGCGGCACAGGCAGAACGCCCATTACCACGGCTTACGACCTTTGCTTCCAGATGATAGATCGCCATTTGTTTTCACCGTCCTTTCCGGTGTACGTTAAAACGGCGTACACCGGTTTTTGTT
>JAZRVX010000098.1:0-1016 GCA_045599455.1 Faecousia sp.
TCCGCTGCCCTTTGCCTCCTTTGCGGGAGAAAACACGGCGGGGATGGGAAAAGCCTTTGTAAAGTCTTACATCGGTGTGTGTTTGGAGGGTGCCGTGATCGTACTGGCCTGTCTGATCTACTCGGCCTTTTTGTCCAGCGGCTCTCCCGTTGTAGACAGCAGTCTGCCTGCCGTAACGATGGCATGGGAATACATCGGGGAGCTTGTCTTTAATATGCTTGTTCTGACCGGACTTGTGAAAGGCGCGGATCGGATCGTGCGGGAGATGTTCAGCCTGTGAAGAAATACTCTGTGATTTATGCTGACCCTCCCTGGCGTTATAAAATGTGGAAAGGCCACGGGGATATTGAAAAGCATTATCCGACAATGGAGCTCGATGAGATCAAGGCTCTGCCTGTGCAGGAGTTGGCAGCCAAAGACTGCATTCTTTTTATGTGGGCTACATTGCCTATGATTTCGGAGGCTCTGCAGGTGATCCGCGCATGGGGCTTTGAGTATAAGACCACCGCCTTTGTATGGGTAAAGCTCAATCGGCACAGCGACGGTATCTTTTGGGGCATGGGCTACTGGACACGTTCCAATGTGGAGATCTGTATGCTTGCCACGAAAGGCCATCCGCACCGAAAGGCAAGAAATGTTCATCAGGTGATTATCTCCCATGTGGAGGAGCACAGCAAAAAGCCCGCTGAGGCGCGGCGACGTATTGAGGCTCTTATGGGTGACGTCCCCCGCATAGAGCTATTTGCGCGACAATCTCCGCCCGGCTGGGATGTTTGGGGGAACGAGGTCGTCAGTGATATCGTGTGGGAAAAGAACAGCGGTGAGATCGAAGGTGATCCCACCGCTTAATCTTATTCCGTTTCACCGTGAAACGCATTTTTTGGACGGTACTCTAAAACCGGTGCTGTTGTGAGTACATGATTAAGCCATTCCTTTTCCCTATGTTTCTTGCCTGCATAGCGTATCCCCCATGCGCCGAGGAAAAAGAGGATGCATCCGCCCAACAGAACGAAGCA
>JAZRVX010000099.1:0-1030 GCA_045599455.1 Faecousia sp.
CAGATAATCTGCAATCGTTGCCATGGCACACCCTCCTTTTTCCCACAGTATAGGGGATATTCTTGAACAAATCTTGACAGATACCGAAATTCCTTCTATAATCAGGAAAAAATATTCGGAGGGAATGCCCATGAAAACATCTGTCACCCGCAAGCGTGCACTGGAGCTGCTGCAAAAATACAACAAAGAGTCTTTCCACATTCTCCACGCTCTGACGGTGGAGGGCACCATGCGCTACTTTGCCGAAAGTCTCGGCTACGGCGACGATGTGGACTTCTGGGGTCTGGTGGGTTTGCTGCACGATGTGGACTTTGAGGTGTATCCTGAGCAGCACTGTGTGGCCACCCCTCCGCTGCTTGCTGAAATTGATGCAGAGCCCGAGATGGTGCACGCCATCTGCTCCCACGGCTACGGTATCTGCTGCGATGTGAAGCCCGAGCACGAGATGGAAAAGGTGCTCTTTGCCACCGATGAGCTGACCGGTCTTATCGGTGCCGCCGCCAGAATGCGCCCCAGCAAGAGTGTCATGGACATGGAGCTGAGCAGTCTGAAAAAGAAATTCAAGGACAAAAAGTTTGCCGCCGGATGCTCCCGCGAGGTGATTACCCGGGGTGCGGAAAACTTAGGCTGGACACTGGATGAAATCTTGGAGCGCACCATCCTCGCCATGCGCAGCTGCGAAAGCACCATTGCCGAGGAGCATGCCAAGCTCTGCGGTTAAAAAAATGTAACCCCTCCCGTGTTAGACAATCGCGGGAGGGGTTGTGTTTTGTCAGAAGGAACATTCAGCTCGCTTCTCTCACAGGCATCAGCCATCAGGGTAGGTGCAGTTAGCAGCCGCCCGCACATTCGATTATTAAACGAAAGCTTCCTTTATTTCCCTGTGGAACCGAAGCCGCCGGCACCCCGGGCGGTTTCATCCAAGGAATCGGTCTCGCAGAAGGTTCCCTGTGCCACCGGCGCAATGACGAGCTGGGCAATCCGCTCGCCGTGGGCAATGGTCTGCGGCTTCTGTCCGTGATTATGCAGT
>JAZRVX010000100.1:0-5603 GCA_045599455.1 Faecousia sp.
ACCGCCGACAGCGACGGCAAAGCCGTGACGGCTGCATACGCCAACAGTTATGTGGGCATGGCTCTGGCGGGAGCGTCTGCCGGCGAAATGCTGCCCGTGGCCATCCATCTTGGCAAGCTTGAACATGAAGAAGTGGGCGGCTCCCCTGAGGATTAGCCGCTAGGAGGTAACAATGGCTCAGCATCCTTTTCCCGTTGATGCGGTATACTCCGGCATCTCGCTGGCTTACCGCAATAACGCTTATATCGCCGATCAGGTGCTTCCGCGCACCAAGGTTGGCAAGCACAGCTTCAAATACCGCGTGTTTGGCAAGGATCAGTATCTGACCCTGCCCGACACCGCCGTTAGCCGCAAGGGCATACCTGCCCAGGTTGAGCTGACTTTCAGCGAGGCGACTGAGTCCGTGGTCGACTATGGCCTGGATGACGTTGTGCCTTACGATGATGTTGCCGATGCTCCCGAGGGATATGACCCTCAGAAGCGGGCGGTGGAGTACCTGACCGAGCTTATTATGCTGTCCCGCGAGGTGCGCACCGCCAACCTGGTCTTTAATGACAGCACGTACAGCACCGGCCACAAGACCACCCTTACCGGCGCCAGCCAGTTCTCCCACGCGGACTCTAACCCCATCGCCACCATCAAGGCCGGCTTGGACAAGTGCTTCATCCGCCCCAACACTATCGTGATTGGCCGCGAGGTGTTCTCAGTGCTTTCCACTCACCCCAAGATTGTGCAGGCGTTCTACCCCAACAGCGCCGGCAACGGCATTGTCAACGCCCAGCAGCTGGCCCAGATGTTCGAGGTTGAGAACGTCCTGGTGGGCAACGCCTGGGTGAACGGCAGCAAGCGCGGGGCGACTCCCAGCCTGTCCCGGGCCTGGGGCAAGCACATGGCTATGCTGTACATCAACAAGATGGCCAGCACCAACGACATGCCTACCTTCGGCTTGACCGCCGAGTACGGCAACCGGGTGTCCGGTGTCCTGCCCGATCCTCGCTCCGGCTTGCGGGGGGCGAACATCGTGCGGGTCGGTGAGAGCCTGAAAGAGCTCGTTATTTGTCCCGAGCTCGGCTACTTCATCAAGAACGCCGTTGACTAGGAGGGCGTATGGGCTACTGCTCGGTTAGCGATTTGGTTGACAACGTGTCGGAGCGCGTGCTTATCCAGCTTACGGATGACCGCACGCCTCCCGTGGCCGTCGATGAAACGCGCTGTCTGGCTCTGATAGCCGAAGCTTCGGAGATCATAGACGGACGGCTGCGGAGCCGGTACACGTCCCTGCCTTTGCAGGCTCCCGTCCCGGCGATGATACGCAGCATCTGCGTGGACATCGTGGTGTACAAGCTCTATAGCCGCCGCAATTACGGCGACATCGAGAATGTGCGGGCCAGGTACAAAGACGCCTTGGAAAACCTGGACAAGATCAGACTGAACGAGCAGACGCCCAGCGCACCTGGGGCCAGAGCGTCTTACCGGGTCAACCGCAAGCGCTCTGACCGCGTGTTTACCGACGAATTTCTGGCGAGGTACTGATGGCAGCCACGGTGCAAAGCATAGAATCCGCCCTTATCACCAAATTAGGCACGGCACTGCCCGAGCTGGAGGTGCAAGCCTTCCCGGAGAAGCCGGAGGAGTACGGCCTGCTGCATCCGGTGGGTGCTGCCCTGGTCCAGTACGACGGCAGCGAGTTCTCGGGCAACGCGGTGGGCAACGGCGGGGTGGCTCAGGTACGCAAGCTGCGCTTTAGCGTGGTGTATCTGGTGCGCAACCTGCGCGACAGCTCCGGCTGTTACGACGTGCTTCAGCGCGGTTCGGCAGCGCTGTCCGGCTTGCTTGTGCCGGGCACTTTGGGACCTGCCACTATTGTTCGCGAGTCTTTCCACGCGGAGGCAGACGGCATATGGATGTATTTGCAAAGCTATGTGTTTGCGGTGCGCCACGCTGTCGCCGGCCACGCTTAGGAGTGTTGTATGGCTAAGACTACTGATACCATAACCTTGGGGCTGGGCGATCTGTCCGTCAATGGCGTGGATGTCGGGTACCTCGGCGGCGAGGTAGTGTTTACCACGGACATCGAAGCCAAGGATTTCCGCGTCGGCGTGCCCCAGCGCACCATTAAACGGGTGATAACCAGCTTTGAAACGGTCATTAAAGCCTCTTTGGCGCAGATTGACGCTTCTACGGTAGGTTTAGCGCTGGGCATCGGCACGACGACCACGCCCAACGGCAACGCCCGCATTAGCTTCGGCACGAGCTGGCAGCTGGCGGAGCTTAACAATGTGCAATTTCTGCACACCCGCCCCAACGGCAAGACTGTAAAGATTTTCTTCCCCAAAGCCCAAGTGAAGCCCGGCAACCAGGAACTGCGCTTCAGCTCTGACGATTACATCCTTCAGGACGTGACCATAACGGCGCTGTATGACAGC
This sequence comes from Faecousia sp., assembly GCA_045599455.1. Classification (GTDB taxonomy): domain Bacteria; phylum Bacillota; class Clostridia; order Oscillospirales; family Oscillospiraceae; genus Faecousia. The sequence continues at coordinate 2,427 of JAZRVX010000100.1, forward strand.
AGAACCGCGGCTTCGTCCTATCCCTTGGGCTATATCGAGTTTGAATCATAAGGAGATTACCCATGAAAACCAGTGAAACTATTACTCTGGGTGTTGGCGATCTGTCTATCAATGGTCAGGATGCCGGATATCTCGGCGGCGAGGTCTCAGTTACCACTGAAACCGAGAAGGTCGACTTTACGACCGGCACGCACAAAACCCTTGTCAAACGGTTTATCACAACCCTGAATCGCACTATCAAGGCGAAGCTGGCGCAGATAGACATCGATACGCTGAAGACGGCTCTAGGCATCGGCGAAGTCGCTCAGAACGGCAATAACAGTCGCTTACTGTTCGGCAACAACTGGACGCTGGCCACTCTTACCAACGTGAAGTTCGTTCACACGCGCGCTGACGGCAAGAAAGTAACGGTGTTTTTCCCCAAGGCTCAGGTAGAGCCTGGTAGCAGCGAGCTGACCTTCTCCGCTGAGAATGTAATCATGCAGGACGTGACCATCTCGGCGGTTGAGGATATCGCTCGTACCGACTGCCCGATGGGCTTTATCCAGGTAGGTGACACCGACGACACGGCGGCGTGGAATGGAACAAGTGGTCCTGGTGAACCTGGTGATCCTGGTGAGCCTGGTGATCCTGGTGATAACCCTATTGCGCCACAGGTATCTACTGTGACCGACGAAGAAGTCGCTTACGATAGCGGAGATTCTCACTATGTGCTGGCGCATAAGCCAATTTCGGTTGAAGAGATAACTGTAAAGAGCGCTGATGGGACTATTACCTATACCACTGAAGACTATAGCGTGGATTATATAAACGGTGTAATCTTCCCCACTGAGGAGACATCTATACCGGAGGAGGCAACCCTTAGCGTATCCTACAAGTATGTTGGCAATGGCTTTGTGGCAACCGAAAGCGTCACGCTTGTTGACGGCACTGCCACGCTAGCTTACCATCCCGTGTTTAGTGCAGCTGTATACGATGACAACATTACGTATGCTCTCAACGACGACTATACATTGGATCAGGTAACGGGTGTGATTGCGGCTGTCTCAGGCGGAAATATGCCGACGGATGCGACCATAACCGTTAACTACGCATATCTTGCCTAGCAGATAACGAGCCCTGCGCAAGCGGGGCTCTTTTAGCCACTGGGAGTTGTGGGAGAATACCATGGAAGATACATTTATTTTGGAGAAGCGGAAGCGGACGGTTCGCATTGACGGACGGTCCTTTATCATGCGGGAGATGGGTGCCGAGGCCTTTAGAGACTACATCAAGTCGATCCAGGAAGCCAGTGAGGCGGTCAAAGCGGGGTTGGCTGCAGAGAGAGACTCTACCACGATGCACGACGCCATTGCTCTAGCCAGCGATGGTGAGCTGTTGCTACTGATGGATCTGCTGAAGGAGCCGGTGCCAGGTGGCGAGCCTGCCGATGAGGCATTTTGCCGCGGGCTGAGTTTCAGCCAGCGCTCGGCCATTTTCAAGCTGCAGAACGACTTGAACGATGCAGGTGCACTGCTAAAAAACCTGACAAGCCTTCTGGGTTAAGCCAGGAGGCGGAAGCGGCAGGATTGAGTTGGGCCGAGCTTTGCGATGCGCTAGGCGCACGGTACGGGATGAGCCCTTTTGCAGTTTGGCGGGAGTTCTCTATGCGCCAACTGGTGATTATGTACAACCTGGCATCGCGGTCACAGTGGCGGGAACGCGCCTTTATGGCGGCGGTTAACGGTGCCACTATGGACTCGGAGCCAGAATGGAATTTCGGATTTAGCCAGTCTGAAGGTAACGCCAAAGATATGGCAGACCTGCAGGCTTATATAGCCCGCAAGAAGGCGAAACGATAATGGCAGAGGAAGCAAACTATGAAGTCCAGGTAAAGCTGGCTGTCGACACCTCCGAGCTGGATGCTGTCAGTGGGCGGCTAGGCGGTCTCGGAACCTCGGGCAACGCCCAGGAGCAGATAGCGAAGATCGGCACGGTTGTCGACAAGGCCAAAGACGGGGTTGGCAAACTGAACAATGAGCTGAACAACACCGGCGAAGTGAACTTGGGCGGAGTTGCCAACGGGGTCGAAAATATTGGCGAAGCCGCCGCCCAGGCCGCGGACTCGTTCGTCGATCTGAAAAATGAGCTCGACACTATCAGCGGGGCGGGCGAAGCCCTAAGCAGCGTATCGGCAGGAATCGTGGCTTTCGGGGCGAGTGCGGTAGAGGCTGCAGGCGAGTTCGAGCAGTTGCAGGCCAAGCTGGTCACCATTCAGCATGATGCCAAGGCGGCGTCCGATACCTTCAACTATGCTAAGACTCTGGCGGCCTCCACTCCGTTCGATGTCAAAGGCGTCGTAAACGCAGCTGTCCAGTTGGAGGTTTACGGGCAGAAGGCCCGCGAACTGCTGCCGGTGGTGGCTAACCTGGCGTCTGCCATGGGCGGCGACATCTCGCAGGCGGCCACCGCTATGGGCCGCGCCCTCAGCGGGTCCAGCGAAGGCTTGCAGAGCCTGCGCGATTCGTTCGGTGTCAATACCGACAAGCTGGTTAAGTTCGGCGCTGCAATGAACGCCCAAGGCGGCATCGCCGTGGATACTGCAGAGAATGTCGGCAAGCTGAAGAAAGCCTTGGTGTCCTTGGTCGATACTGAGTTTGCGGGCGGTATTGAGAGGCAGGCGGCCACGACTGCAGGCGCGATGGGCAACCTGGAGGACTCAATCACCAACACCAAGGCGGCCATCGGCGATGAGCTGGCTCCTTACGTGAGAGTGCTGAGCGGAGAGGCCGCCAACTTGGTGGAGAGTCTGAGCAGCATTGCGCCATGCATTGCGGTGTTTGGCGGTCTGGCCGCGGCCGTTACCGGAGTCGCGGGGACATTCGTCACCGGTGTGGCAGGGATAGTAGCCTTCAAGGTAGCCCTAGACAAGCTGGGCGTGTCAGCCACGACTGCGACGGGTAAGATCAAGGAACTTGCTGTTTCTCATAAAGGATTGGCCTGGGGAGCTGGTGCGGTCGGCGCACTTGGTGGAGCATTCGTCCTTGGAGAAACTCTCAATGCCTTTGTTTTGAAGCACATTGAAGACGAAAAGAAACTCCAGGCTCAGATGGCCGATGAAAGCAAAACCCTGCAAAACCAGCGCCAGGTCTGGGATGCTTTGCGGGAGTCGATCGAAGCCGCAACTGGGGCAAAGGT
>JAZRVX010000101.1:0-49083 GCA_045599455.1 Faecousia sp.
ATCGATGTCGAACATCGTATATACACCGTTCGACACCGTATGATAGGTGTTAGACATCGTATAATCGATGTCCGACGGTGTTCGATACCGTTCAATATCGTTACTTTTATTAAAATCTTTGTAATAGTGTATATAAAAGTAGACTATTTTTATAAAAATGATATGGTGGTGAACACCGATAGGACGGTATCTAACATCGTACATACGGTGTCGGGTCTCGTATATACGGTGTTAGACGGTGATATATCGATGTTAGACGCTCATCATACGGTGTCGAATAACTCTAAATACTTAATACTAAATTCTAAATACTAAATTTAAATACATACACTTAAACAGCGTAGAGAGTGTGTGTTCGTTCGTTCCTGATTTTATTCAAAAACATATTTTATCTTTTTGTGGCATTTTCAAAATATCTTTGTTGACTTTTTTTAATTTTGTGATATTCTTGAAATCAAGTTTTACATTTCTATCCGAACCCCATGCGGCTCGGGCATCTGCGGGAAAGCCCGCGACCGAAATAACTTGCCGGAGTTTTTCGGAATGGTACTTATGTGCCTTTCTGAAACAGTGGCAAGTTTTTTTTATGCCCTGAGGAGAAAACATGGGGACACCCAAAACAGTAAAAAGATTTGACACGCTCGATGCTGGCTCGTGGATGACTACCAAGTTCACAAGAACTACCGAAGGATTCCTTACAGGCCGTGCTATTGTCACAAGTATCGGTGTGTTCACCTACCAGTATGCGGACGGAACCGTACTCCGCGAACTTCGCCTTCCGGAAGAAGTCTTTGCTCCAGAAAGCCTTGAATCTATGAAACTTAAGCCCGTCACCAATCAGCACCCTGACGGATTCGTCACACCGGAAAATCAGAAAGAGCTTCAGGTCGGAAGCTTGGGAAGCGATGTGACTACAACAACACAGATTCGGGATTATGACGGCTGGACGGACGGCGACAAGCTTACAGACGGAATCCATGTAGCAATCGACATGACCGTTAACCGTGATGATGCAATAGACGATGTTCTTAAAGGTCGCCGTGCTCTCTCGATGGGGTACACCTGCGAGATTGAGGAAACATCCGGCGTTTACATGGGCGTTGAATACGACTGTATTCAGAGAAAAATCAGATACAACCACTGCGCCATTGTTGACGCAGCCCGCGCGGGGGATGCCGCGATGATACATTTGGACGGCGCGGACGCAATCCTTACTGGCTCGCCGAAAGTTCAGAAAACCGCCGCACAATCTACCACAAACAAAGACCACCAAAAACAGGAGGATAAGTCTATGAAACAGACTGTGAGAATTGACGGCATTGACTTCGAAGTGGCTGACAGCGTCGCTGCACACATTGCCGCCCTCACCAAGAAATCAGACGAGGCTGTGAAGAAAGCCGACGGTCTGAAAAAGGAAGTCAGCGACAGCAAGGCTCTTGTTTCAAAACTTGAAGCAGAACGCGACACAGAAAAGGCTCGTGCCGACAAGGCTGAGGCTGATCTTGAACAGGCTCGCAAAGATGCCTTTGACGAATCACGGATTGATTCTGTGGTTCAGGAGCGTCTTGCTATTCTTGATGCGGCTGACAAGGCTGGCGTGAAGGTAACACCGGAAATGAAGATGGACGGCATTCGCCGTGCTGTCATTGCGGCAGTTTTCCCTTCAGTGAATCTTGACGGCAAGAATGACGACTATGTTGCCGCTTGCTTCGATTCTGCAAAGGCAGAGCTTGAAAAGCGCGGAGACAGCGCACAGCGTGCCGTTGGTGCTGACGGAGTTGGCGGAACTCAGGACAACTTTGATTCTGCATCAGCCCGCCAGAGAATGATTGAACTCAATCAGCGTCGTTCACGCGGCGAGGAGGCATAAGATGAATCTTTACGGAACAGCCCGTGCAATCGCGGGGCAGAAATACGGCCTGCAGGATGTCGTTGAAAGCCATGTTGCAGCTGAGAACATCGAACCAGGTGCTGCACTCTTCGGAAAGGTCGGAGACGACAGAGTTTTTAATGCACACAAGAATGTCGTTGCTCTCGTAGCTTCGGCTAATCTCGTGACAGGAAACAAACTTGCCGCAAAAGTAAACGGAGTTGAGCTTGATGAGGTTGATTTCGACACAGATACAGACATAACTCTTGCAGCTCTTGCAGAGGCTATCAATTCCAACGAAAGCCTTTCTGAATCAGGAATTTCAGCAAGTGTAGTTGAGGGGTCAAAGACCATCACAATCACAGGCGAAACCGATGTGACAGGTTCTATCACCGTTACAGGCGGAGAATCACAGGCAACATTCACAGCTACCGCTTCAAACGACATGAAATTTGTCGGAGTCGCAGTTCACGAAGAGCTTGCTTACCGCGAAGGAACAGGATTCTATCCTGCAAACATTCCGGTGAATGTAATGGCTCACGGAAAAATCTATGTTCCTGTAGCTACTGGAGCAACACCGGCAGACAAAAAGCCTGCTTATGTTGTGCTTTCTGGAGACGACAGGGGCAAGTTTACGGACAATTCGTCTGGGGCTTATGACTGTGGCTGTGTTTTCCGTTCGGACGAAAAGGACGGACTTGCGCTCGTTGAAGTTAACGGGCTGAAATAACAGGAGGATATCAGTATGGGACTTACTGTAACTAATTTGGATTCAAAGGAATCCGCATTCTTCGCCCGCGAGACTGAATTCGTGAAATCACGCACTTATGATGCGAAGACACCTGCCTTGAAGGGACTTGCTCTTGTTCCTCAGGCAACAGACTTGCCGGAAGGTATCAGCGAAGTAACTTATCGCCGCTATTCAGAAGCTGGCGAGGCTAAGGTTATCGCTAACTATGCAAAGGACTTCCCTCGTGTTGATGTTTTTGGTGAAGAAGATACCGTTAAGGTCTTCGACATCGGTGACAGCTACGGCTACAACATCAAGGAAATCCGCGAAAGTGCACGCACCGGAAAACGCCTCGACCAGAGACGCGCTCTTGCTGCAAGAAACGCTATCGAAAGCAAGCTGAATTCCCTTACTCTTGTTTCAAACAAGAATACAGGTACATACGGTATGCTCGATTTCCCTGGTCTTACAGAAGCAACTCTTCCGGCAGACGGAACAGGAAGCTCAAAGGCATGGGCAACAAAAGATGTTGATAAAATCATTCGTGACATCAACATTTTGCTTTCTGCCGTAATCGACCCGACAAAAGGAATCGAAGTACCGGACACTCTTCTGCTTCCGCTCCCGGTTTACACTGCATTGCAGTCAAGACGACTCGGAACTACAGAAGTTTCGCTCATCAAGTATATCACAGACAACATCCCTATGCTCAAGAAGATTGACTGGCTCAACGAGCTGAACTCAATCGGAGCAGGAAACAAGGGACGTGCTATGGTTGGAAAGTTCGACGAAATGCACTGTGAAAATCAGATCGTAACTCAGTTCCTGCAGGGCGATGTTCAGCAGGAAGGTATGGAGTACAAGATTCCTTGTATGGCTTCAACTGCCGGAGTAATCGTTTACTATCCTGGTGCTTTCGCTTATGCGGACGGAATCTGCTAGGAGGCCGGGCGATGTTCGTAAAATACACTCCTAAACACGCGCATATCAAAGTTGTTCCGATTGTGAACAATGACGGTCTGTCTGTTACGGCAGAGAGCATTATTCTCAATCCGGGAACAAATGAAGTGAGCGAGGCCAAATGGGAGAAAATCAAGTCGAACCTTTCTGCTGAAATTGCAGAGGGAACCATTAAACCGTTCACAGTGGAGACAAAAAAAGCAGGTGTTAAGGCAAAGGCAAAAACATTGAAAGATGTTCCGGCAGCAACTGCCGCGATGATTGTAAATGCCTGTTCAAACAAGGACACTCTCCGCTCATGGTTCAAGGATAATCTCCCGGATGAAATCGCTCTTCTCGTCGTTAAGCGTATGCGTGTCCTCAATATGGACATTGACGAAATCAGCGGAGAAAGCAACGAGCTTTCTGATGCTGATATTTGCGATGAATCTAACTCTGGCGATGCCGGAAACGGAGATTCGGAAAAAACTTCTGAAAAAGGAGATTCTGACTTCGACAGCATGAGCTATAACGAGCTTAAAGCCGCTGCTAAGGCCAAGGGTATCAACCCTAGTCAGAGCAAGGAAGCTCTCCTTACCGCCCTCAAAGGTGACGAGAACAACGAGAGCGGGTCAGAAGATGACTCTGGCGATGCCGGAAACGGAGATGATGATATCCCTGATTTCGACAACCCTGCAGTACAGGTGAAATAATGACAGCCCGCGAGATAATCGGCGCGATTTGCCCGGAACTTGCTAAAAGCGAATCCTTGACCGTTTTCATCAAAATGGCGGAGGAGAACTCGAATAAAAAGTTTTTTGGCAAGCAGTATTCTTATGCAGTTGCTTACCGAGCATGTCACCTTTTCACGGTAACGGCAGGTTCGGGCGGAAATGCTGCTTTAGGACTTGGGCAGGTTGCGTCGATGTCTGAGGGCGGTCTTTCGGTTAGTTTTGCTACCGGAAGTGCCGCATCAGATGCGAATGGCGGACTGGAAACAACGAAATACGGCAAGATGCTACTTGGGCTCATAAAGAGCCGCCCAAAAATGGGCGTAAATACGGCGGGTCTTGCGGGAGGCGTGGTATGAAATATACGGCAAATGTAAAAGAAACTCAGGTTCTTAAGTGCGGCATCAAAATCGAGCCAAACGGCGGAACTGTTACCGATTCACAGGCAAGAGCAATTGCTTCTGACCCTTGGGGAAAAAGGCTCATTGATACTGGCAAATTGAAATTTGAAAAGGCTGTTGAAGTTCCTACAAAGCCGAAGCTCGGCATGACCGTGACAGGCTCAATCAAGGGAACAAATACCGCAAAAACAGAAACAAAGAAATAGGGGGACACGGCATGAAAAACTTTGCGCCTGTAAAGGCTCTTATTTCATTCTGGGGCTGGGTTTGTGTCATTCTTCTCAGCTTCATGCTTGCGGTTGTTGCTTTTGTGGCTGGAGATGTTCCTGTTGTAGTTGTTTTTGTGGTTGCTTTCGTGATTTTCGCAGTTTCACTGACTGTGGTAATCCTGAATCCCGGCATTTTTGCAAAACAACATACAACCGAAACTGCTGAATAAAGCGGAGTTCGGAAAATGGGTAAAAGCGGCGTTGAGGACAGAGACCTCGGTTATAAAGACATACTGAAAGAACTTGCGAAGCTCAAGAAGATGGGCGTTAAGGTCGGCATTACCGAGGGAAACCATATCAGCGAAAGTGGTGCAAACATCGCCGAATACGCCGCATACAACGAAGAGGGAACGGAGGATATTCCTTCAAGGCCTTTTATCCGCTCATGGGTAGACAACAATCAGGAGCAGATAAACAAAGTTATGGATTCTGCGTTCAATAGCGTAGTTTCCGGCAAACGGACCGCCGAGGATGCGATGAAGCGAATCGGTGAGTTCGGTGCATCTGGAATAAAGAAAAATATAGTAAACGGTGGTTTTGAACCGAACAAAGAGTCTACTGTGAAACGGAAGGGCAGTTCTAAGCCGCTCATTGACACGGGAACAATGCGAAATGCGGTCAGTTATGAGGTAGTGAAAAAGAAATGAGTCTTTTTAGAAGTACTGTAATGACAAAAATATCTTTTACGCCAGGTGTTCTTGTAAAAGGTCGCTGGACGGAAGGAATTGAAACTCGGACTGAGTTTTCAGGAACATGGCAGCCTGCAAGCGGACAGGATTTGCAGAAACTGCCGGAAGGAAAAAGAAACGACGAGACATTCAAATGTTTCGCACCTATTGAAATTGCATTTACTGCCGCAGATGCCGACAAGAGCGTTTCCGGCGACAGAATAGAAAAAGACGGTGTTCGGTATGAAGTAATTCTTGCCGCGCCGTGGAATAACGGACTTATTCCTCACTGGGAGCTTCTTTGCAAGAAAGAAAAGGAGGGGGAGCAGTGAGTGATGAGAGAACACAGCGTGAAATGGTACAGGATGCGCTCTATGACTGGATAGAGGCTGTACTTGCTGAAAAAAACTTTCCGTGCTCGATTGTGTGGAACGGGTTGGGCGGAACGAGACCGAAAGCTCCGTTTGTTTCGTTACAGATGATTGGCGGTACTCGTTCAACTTTTCCGTGGAAGAGCCGGGTAGATCCGGAGACTGGCGAGCGAGAAAGTCGCTTCGACATGCGGAAAACCGTGAGTATTCATGGCTGGGGCGAGCGCTGTATGGAACGGCTGGATGAAATTGCGGACAGCATAAGTTCTGAAAAGTACCGCTTGATGCTGAGGCTGAACGGTGTTGTGGTCAATCCAATAACTGGAATTACAACATCAGCTGAGGACAGAGCTAACGGCACTGAAACACACGGCTTTTTTGACATCGCGGTTACTTATATCCGCGTAGTGAAAGAGAAAACTGGCTGGATTGAAAGCGTAGGCGTTCAAAGCGATATGCCAGCAAATCCAGAGATAGATATAAATGCAGGAGGAGCATAATGGCAGAGATTGACGAAATCGTAGAAGTCAATATTTCGCGGCAGACATCTGTCGCTTCTATGGCTTCATTCTCGGAACACCTTATTGCCGACCAATTCAATCCGGTAGGTATCAAGCCACGGTTTGACAAGAAACATCGTGTCCGCATCTTTGGAAGTGCGGCGGATGTTGCTGAGGCTGGGTTCTCAACAGACTCATGGGTTTACAAGGCTGCTGCACGGCAGTTCTCACAGTCACCACACATCAAGAATATTTATGTGGGCTGGAAAGCACCAAGCGGACTTGCTGATTCAAAAATCACAATCAGCGCGGCTTTCGTTACAGGCAATGTAGTTGCACTCACATTGAACACTGTAAAACTCGATGATGTCAGCTTCGATACAGAAGGTTCAAGCAATGCTGTAGTTGAAAAAATTGCGGCACAAATCAACGAGCGTTTTGCAGGTCAGATGGACGCTTCCGTTTCAGCTGATAATCCGCTCGTTATCGAAATCTACGGAATTACACCAAGCGGAGTTTCATTGCAGGTTACAGGCGGTACAAGCCATGACCAGGCAGTGACATCTACAAATACACCTATCGCGGCTGATGCAAGCTGGACAGATGCGCTCAACGCAATGGGGAACGATGCCAACAACGGCTTCTATGCCTGTGAAATCCACAGCGATGTTCAGGCTGATTTGCAGGAATTCGCACTTTGGGTACAGGCAAATGAAAAGCTCGGTGGTATCGTAACAAGCGACAGCACTGTTGTTGATGAAGATTCCGGCGACATTGCCGACTGGCTTAAAACAAACAACATTGACCGTGTTTTCTGTTTCTATCATCCGAGCGACCCTTATTTTGTTTCAGGTCTTTTCGGAAAACTGCTTGTTAAGCATCCGGGAAGCGCGACATGGGCACTCAAAGCTCTTGAAGCTACAGCAACAGTTAGCCTTTCTGCAGGCCAGCGTAAGACCGCAACAGCAAAGAACTGTAACATCTACACTTCTGTTTCTGATTTACCTCTTACACGCTGGGGCAAGGTTGGAAGCGGCGAATACATCGATGTCATTCACGGATGTGACTGGCTTAAGGCTAAGATCCAGCAGCTTGTTCTTACAACTCTTGCACAGCAGGACAAAGTTCCTTATGAGGATTCAGGAATTGAAGCAATCAAAGGACAGCTTAAGGCAGGACTTGAGCAGGGGGTTACTTACCAGATTCTCAAAAAAGGTGCATACACCATTGAATGTCCGACTGCGGATGAAGTTGATGCGGCTGCAAAGGCTGAAAGAAAACTTCCTGATGTTAAGTTCAATGCACCACTTTCAGGTGCTATCCACAAGACCGCTATTGACGGCGTAGTAACGCTGTAAGGAGGAATGAAATATGCCTAGTCAGCCATTGATGGCAACATACGACCCGAAGATGGTCGTTATCACATTCGGCGGAACTCCGATTATGGGCTACGCCGAAGATTCTTTTGTTGAGTGTGCTCCTGCCGAGGAACGCTTTACCCGTAAGGTTGGCGCAGACGGTGAGGTAGTACGCTCTAAGAGTGCAAACGGCTGCTACGATGTAACTGTCACACTCTTGCAGACAAGTCTTTCAAACGGTGTTCTTTCTGCAGCACAGGTTGCGGATGAAACCACAGGACTTGGAATGTTGCCGCTTTCAATCACAGAGATTGCAAGTGGTGCAGAGCATTTCTTCCCGCAGGCATGGGTTGAAAAACCTACATGGTCACGCGGTAAGGAAGCCGGGGATCAGGCGTGGGTATTTCACACCGGACAGGCTGCTGTTGCCGTTACTGCGGGAACAATCGGTGTATAACGGGAGCTGGAAATGGAAAAGACTAAAGAAAAGGTTATCGATGGAATCACATTCACAGTCGCTCCGTTCCCGGCTATCGAAGCCCTGCGCCTTAAATCATATCTGATAAAGACACTCGGTCCGGCACTTGCCGAGGCTGTTGATGTTTTCAAGGGCGCAGGAAATGCCGATACCGACATTTCCGGGGAATCGCTTTCGGGCGTAGTTGAAAAGCTGACAGCGAGCCTGGATGAGGAAAACTTCGTCAAGCTTGTTCAGCGCATGTTCCGCTATGTTACCGCAAAAGGCTCAGAAAACGACGGAACACCAATTGTGGCGATGTTCGGAGACAACTTCGAGGCGAATTTTAACAAGGTATTCGGCGGTCGGCTCTTTTCGATTTACCCTGTTATGCTTCTTGTACTGGAGGCAAACTATCCGGATTTTTTCGGGAAGGTGGCGGGGAATATTGGAAGCCTAACCCAGCGAATAAATACCTTCGCTCAGGTAAACGGCGAAGCAAATCCCGCCTTGACGAAATCGGAAGCGTAGGAACGCTCGCTCCTGAAATTGAGGACGAGTTTTTAATTTGGCGCGTGTGGCAAAAAAAGGGAGTTCCGCTTGATGAACTCAGAAACCGGTGGACTTACGAAGATTTGCTGCACGCCAATGCAGTCCTTGATATGGACGAGGACATAGAAGCCGCCGTTGACGGTCTGATTGATTTTGAATCTAAGCATGGGGGAAACAATAAATGACAATTCGTGAGATTATAACTTGGCTTGGATTCAAGATTGACGACGGTACGCTTAAAGAATATGAGCGGAAAATAGAATCCGCAAAGAAAAAATCCTCAGACCTCTCAAATGCGGTCAGCGGTATCGGCAAAGCCGTCAAACTTATTGGCGGTGTAGCTGCCGCCGCCGGAATAACCGCTCTCGGAAAAAGCATTCTCGACACTACTGGCGAAGTCGAGCAGTATCGAGCCGTCCTTGGTCAGATGATTGGTGACCAGGAACGAGCAAATCAGGTCATCAAAAACTTGGACTGGGGTTTTGACGGAAAAGCCGCTCTTTCGGACTATTACGGAACTGCAAACGCTGTTGGTGGTCTCCAAGGTCTTGTAACATTTGGCATGGAAGCAGAAAAGGCACAGGATGTCCTTTATCAGCTTGGAGATGTTGCACAGGGCAACAGCGAGGCATTCAAATCTCTTGCTCTTAATATGGGACAAGTATTCGCAAAAGGAAAAGCGGACGGAACAGATTTAAAACAGTTTGTCGGTCAGGGATTTGATGTCGTTGGCGAAGTTTCAAAAATGACAGGAAAGAGCCGTGCCGAGATTGAAAAAGCCGGGGTTTCTTATGACCAGTGTGCCGCCGCACTCAAACACATTACAGACGAGGGCGGAAAATACAACGGAATGCTGGCAAAAATGAGCAATACGCTTCCAGGCCTTATAAAGCAGTTTCAGTCATTAACAGCTGCAATCAAGGAAGGTATAGGCTCAAATGTCATTGACAGAATAAAAGACATTATGAGTGCCGTGCTAAATCTTGGGCGCAGTATGCAGGACAATATTGTCGCTGTCGGTACAAAGGCTTTTGAGGCAATTCTTAATGCAATCGCAGATGTTTATATCGCATTTCATCTTCTCAAACAGGAGATGGAAAAATACGGCGGTGCATTCACAGCTATAAAGGCTCTTTTGAAAGATGTTTTCGGCTTTATGGAGAGTATCTTTCAGAGCAGCCGTCCTTTTATTTTGGCAATCGCCAAGGCGATCTTACTCGCATTCAAACCTATAGAGGCTTTTGTAAAACCTGTTCTTGAATCTCTGAAACCAATTTTCAAAGATGTGTTCAGTTTTGCAGCAGAGATAATCGAGCAGCTTCTTCCTGTGATAGATGCACTCACTCCGGCTTTTAAATACCTGGGGGAGAGTGTCGGAAAAATCTTTGAAAAACTCCGACCGATTATCGGTAATCTTGCAAAGGCTTTAAATGCTGCATTTGAGCCGATACAGGCGTTTGTTATGCCTGTTGTAAAAGCTTTGAAAGTTCTTTGTGACAGTGTTTTCAATGCCATTGGTGTGTTACTTGATGATGTTGAAAAAGACACATCAGGCCTTGCAGTGGCAGTCAGTGCGCTCACTCCTGTTTTTGAAACTCTTGGAAAAATAGTCGGAGCCGTACTGTCTGTTTTCGCTGCTGGAATAGAAACTCTCGGTCCTGCACTAAAGCCAATAGCATACATAATTCTCGGAATCGTATCTGCAATTAAAATATGGACTGCCGTGCAGACTGTCCTCAACGCTGTTATGGCAGCAAATCCAATTGGACTTATTATTATTGCTGTAGTCGGCTTAATCGGTGTTGTTACCCTGCTTGTAAAAAAATGGGATGTCGTTAAGGCCGCACTGATTAAAGGCATAAAAGCTGTATGGGAATTCTTTAAGAAGTTCGGTGCAGCAATTCTTGCGATCTTGTTTCCGATTCCGGCGGCAATTATTGCCGGAATCATGCTTATCGTAAAAAACTGGGAGACAATCAAAAATGCGCTTATAGCTGGAGCAAAAGCAGTCGGCAATTTCTTTGTCGGTATATGGGAAACCATAAAAAATGCTTTTATAACAGCTTTCAAGGCTATAGGAAATTTCTTCGTTGGAATAGGTCGCTCCATCAAGAACTTTTTTGTAAATATCTGGAACTCCATAAAAAACTTCTTCGGCGGACTTCCAAATTATGTAAAAGGAATGCTGCTTGTATTGGCAACAATTATTGCACCTATTCCTATGCTCATTATTGGGGCAATACTGCTTGTCAGAAAGCACTGGGACAAAATAAAGGCTGCCGTAATCAAAGGTGCTAAGGCTGTAGGAGCGTTCTTCAATAAACTTTGGGAAGGAATAAAAAATGCTGCGGTCGCAGCTTTCAACAAACTAAAGCAGGCCTTAACGAAAGTTCTCGACGGCATCAAGGCGGTATGGTCAAAAATCACAGGTTTCTTCTCAGCTTTGTGGGAAAATATCGTAGCCGTTGCAAAATCTGTATGGAGTGCGCTCGTTGATTTCTTCTCGGTTATTGTTGAGGGCGTAAAAGCCGTTTGGAACACAATAACAGAATTCTTCTCAAATCTCTGGAGCGGTATAATTTCTGTCGCTGAAAAAATATGGAACGGTATAACAGGCGTTTTCTCTGCAATCATTGAGCAGATAAAAGCTGTATGGAGTTCTATTACCGGCTTCTTCGGTGGGCTGTGGGACGGTATTGTTTCAGCAGCCTCTAACATCATTGCAGGGCTTGCAGAACCGTTCTCCAAAGTTCTTGATGTCATAAAAGGCTTGTGGACTGGTCTTACTGATTTTTTCAGCAGTCTGTGGGATTCACTTAAAAACGGTGTCGTTTCTGTTGCAGAAGCCATAGGAAATATTTTTACAGGACTGTTTGACGGTGTAAAGAATCAGTTCTTCGGCTTCATCAACACGCTTAAAGACGGCTGGGAGAAAGTAAAAGGCTTCTTCGGTGGGCTGTGGGACGGTGCGGTAAACTTCTTCACTGGTAGTGAAAGCAAGGAAGCCCCGGAACCGACAAAAGTCAACGATATGATTCTTACGCCGGACGGAACTTATTCAACACATCCGGACGACACAATTTTTGCGATGAAGAATCCTGGCTCGCTTGTAGACCGCCTTGCAGAATACTTTGCACAGGCTAAACCTGAGCCGTCTTATGCACTTGCAGACAGTTCTGCATCTCAGGCAGTAAGGCAGAGTGTAAGCAACGACTACAGCCGACATTCTTCTTCCAGCGTTTACAACACTCCGATTCATGTAACCGTTAATGCAAGTGGCATGACAGCTGAACAGGCACGCCGTGCAGTTGAAAACGGTGTAAAAGGTGCACTCCGTGATGCTATAAACGGAAGCCGTGGCACAATTCCGTCAGCGGAAGCAAGGAGTGCATAATGGCAAAGGTTGTTAAGTGCATTTATCCGACTGACAAAGATGCAACAGCTGGAATTGAAATAGACGCTTTTCTTTCTGAAACTTACCGGTTCGGTAACAAACTGACTGATAAGCCGTCGGAAGGAAAGGACACGAGCGGAGCAGGAACTGTTACGGAGGAACCGGACGAGCTTTCGATTGAGGCGTTCATCGGAGCGACAAAATTTGAGGTCGTTCAGTCTGCGCCGCCGAAAAGCATTTCTGACATTTCTGTTCCTGATTCATACCCTCGTGAAAGGATTGTAAGTGCGTATGAGGAACTAAAAAGGCTAAAAGAAACAAAACAGCCTATGGATATTGTTACAGGCCTTACAACCATGAGCGGAATGGTCATAACAAGCCTTGAAATCGTGCGTGACGAATCATCGGGAAATGACCTGCCGTTTTCATGCACATTCAAAAAGGCTCCTGTTACGACATCCGCAGCAATACCTGCAACCGAACAGGCTCAGGCTCCTGCGAATACAGGAAAGAGCGGCACTGAGCAGCCGAAAGAAAACTTCATAACGAAGAGGGCTAACGAGTGGCAGAAAAACGGAATGATGACAGACAACCAGAGAGTTGCGTTCAGAAGTGAAACGGGGCTGTAGTATGGAGTGGTTTATAATTGAAACTCACGCGGATGAATATCCGCGCTGGACACAGAAAATAACAATGGGCGGCTCGCTCTATAAGCTCTATTTTTCATGGAACGAACGGCAGGAAATATGGCAACTGTCAATTTCTGATTCTGACGACAACCTGCTTCTTGGCGGGCTTTGTCTTGTTCCTGAAATCGACCTGCTCTCAAAATACAGGGTGAGTGTTCCAAAACTTCCAGACGGAATGCTTATTGTTATGGACAAGATGAGCGACCTTTCAACGGCAGAGATTACGAGAGACAACTTTGGAAGCCGTTTTCTTCTCGGATATTTTGACTTTGGGGAGGCTTGAAAATGGCATTTCAGAGATATGTAGGCCTTTCCGTTACGACAAAGGACGGTGAGAGCGTAAAAATTGAAGACCTGCGCATAGATTTTGACATAGAGCGTACTTGCGGAAAGGAAGCAAACCGTGCTGTTATCCGTGTTTATAACCTGACGAAAGAAACATCGGCACAGGTTACCGAAGCTGATGGACATATCCTTCTTAGGGCGGGATATAAGGACGAAGCAATAGGAACGATTTTCACGGGCGACATTCTCTGCGGAAACCGTACGCATGAAGATAACGACTATGTGACAACGATTGAAGCGTATGACGGTCGAACTGCCGTGATGGGCGGTATGGTGTCACTTTCCTATGCGCCTGATACTGATGCGCTGACAGTCGCTCAGGCTCTTCTTGATGCAATCGGGCTGGCATATAAGGGAACGGACTTAATTCCGGAAGGAGAAAAATATCCGCACGGATACTGCTTTATCGGAATGGCAACGGACGGACTTTCAGAACTGCTTGCCCGCTATGGGCTTTTTTATACTGTGCAGGACGAAACCCTTTACATATACGAGCAGGGAAAGGAAACAGAAAACTCCGAACTTACGCTTGAAGAGGGCGGGGATCTTCTTACTCTTCCTCAGCCGTTAAGCGATAAGACGGAATGCAAGGATATAAACGAAGAAGCACCAAACCGCTGGGTATTCGGAGCGAAACTGAACCCTCAGCTTGTTCCTGGTGCTTCAGTAAGCATTGAATCCTCGACATTTAAAGGCGAACTTGTGATTCAGAGCGCAAAGTGCAGGGGAAGCAACATGGACGGAGATTTCCGTGTTGATATCGAGGCGGAGGCTTTTTAATGAACGAACTTACACGGCTGTTGAAAGAAAACTTTGACTACTCAATGACTAATGTTCATACGACTTTTCCTGGTGTCGTGGTGAAGTACGATGCCGAAAAAAGACGCGCTGACATACAGCCGAGCATAAAGAGAAAACTTCCGGACGGAGAATTCGTTGATTTTCCTGTCATTCCTGATGTTCCCGTGAAGTTTCCTGGAAGCAAGCAGTATACGCTTTGTTTTCCGCTTGAAAAAGACGACGAGGTTCTTTGTCTTTGTATGGAACGGGGAACTGACACCTGGCGTGATTCTGGCGGAAGCGGGGTTGAAGAAAATGACCCTCGCAGATTCAGCCTTATGGACTGCGTGGCAGTTCCAGGCTTACAGCCTGTTGAATTCATCGCTGCAGAGGGAAATGGCTTTTGTGTGGTTCACAAAGCGAAGCCGGACGGAGATTTGATTTCTGCAATCACTATGGATGATGACAAAATCAAGGTTATTCATCAGAAAGCAGTCTTCGGAATTAAAGGCAATAAGTTCAGCTTCAAGAATGACCAGAAAGATTTTTTCACGGTTATGAGCAAAACGCTTGATGATATGAAAACTGCCGCACAGAACATGAAAACCCATGCGGACAATGTAAAAGCTCATAAGACTGTCGGCAGTCCTGCAAATCATAATGTAAGCCCGGACGATATTACAAAGTTTCAGGCAGATTCGCAGAACTTCAACACAGATGCACAGAATTTCGGCACTGATAAAAGCGATCTTGGAAAGGTCATGGAGGCAGGAGAATAATGGCTCTCGTAGTTTCAACATTACAGGCAGATTTACAGACAACATTTCTCGCTATGAATGACATCACAGATGGAAGCGGCGACCGCTATATGGCTGACAATGTTGCAAAGAACATAAAAGACTACATTCTCACAGGAAAGACATCTACAACAGATGCAGGAGCCGCACCTGCCGGAACTTATTCAGGAAGTGGCTCTGGAACTATGACGATAGATGATTCTTCCCTTGCCGATGATTTGTATTCGACTTTTACAGCCGGATATGATAACAACGGTCTTGCTTCTCACATGGCGGCGGATATAGACAAGGCATGTTCGGCAAACGATACGGTTTCAGAGACTTCAAAAGGTACCGTGACAACTCCAAGCGGAGCTTCGAGTATTTTCTCAGGTCCTGCACAGGGGAAATTCAGCGGAAGCAAGGCGACCATAGAAAACAAGCTGAAAGCCTGTTTCAGCTCTATGGACGAAATGACCAGCGGTGGAAACGAGTATTTTGCACAGGAAATGGCTTCTGCTATTGATTCTTATCTGAAAGCCGGAAGTATCAGCGTTACACTGAAAAGTCCGTTTCTTTCTGGAACAGGCGGAGGAACGATTGCATGAAAGATTTTGCGCTTGAACCTGGAACAAACAATTTTCTCTGGAAGAAACGCGGCATGACTATGACTTCGGAATATTTGCAGTATATGCAGCAGAAAGTTATCTGCTGTCTTTCACTTTTCAAGGGTGAGTGGTATCTCGATACACGGCTTGGCATTCCTTATATTCCGGGATGGAGTCTTGAAAAAGACGGCCACCGCACAATTCTTGAAAGTGCTATTCGTGTAAAAATAGCGAGCATCAGCGGAATTAAGAAACTGACATCATTTGAAACAAATCTTGACCCGAAAACTCGCTCGTTCACTGTTAGTTTCTCTGCTCTGTGTGATAACGGCGAGGTTCTGGAGATGAACGACATACAACTTGGAGGCAATGAATGAAAAGAACACAGTACGGACTTACAGAAGCGGGTTTCGTTATAAAACCTCTTTCAGTTATTCTCGAAGAAGAAAAAGAAGCTTTTCGCAGTGCTTTCGGTGATGATGTAGACTTATCTGATGAGAGTGTTGCGGGTGCGTATGTCGGAAATCAGGCTGCAAAACTTGCGGCTCTTTGGGAACAGCTGGAAGGTTTATGGAATGCTGGAGACAAGGACAGCGCAAGCGGTATGTTTCTTGACAGGCTTGCAGCGTTCGTGAATGTATCTCGCGAACCAGCAAAGAAAACACAGGTGACTGCATGTTTGTGGGGAAATCCAGGAACGGAAGTCCCGAAAGGATCACTGGCAAAGCTCTCAACAACGGAAGAACTTTTCGCACTTACAAAAACAGTCACTATATCAAAGGACAATCTTATCGGAATTGAACTTAAAGTATCTGATGTAAATGATTTGTCTCTCTTTATCAACACTGTAACAGTTTCAATTAGTCCGGAAGAGGGGGACACCGAAGAAGATTTGCGTGACGCACTTATAGAAGCCGTTACTTCCCACTTTTCTGATAGTCTATCAACTGAAACTGTCGGAGACGACGGCCTTAGAATTCTTGCCTCGGACGGAGTTACAGATTTTTCGGCAGATGTTTCAGGCGTACTTGAAATTGAATCTTTGGGAACTCCAGCTGTTTTTGCAGCAAAGGAAGCCGGTCGAATCTACGCACCCACTGGAACTCTTACAAAGATGGTCTCTAATGTTTCTGGCGTAGATTCAATAACAAACTATGCGACTGGAGTGACAGGCCGTGATGCAGAAAGCGACACTGAACTACGGCAGAATATGACCGCAAGACAGAAACAGGCGACTTGTACTGAGCCAGCAATAGAAAATGCAATCTCTAAATTGACCGGCGTGACATATACCAGGGTGTATTCAAACCGTGACATAATCGAAGTTGACGGAAGACCACCAAAAAGTTATGAGGCCGTCGTTGTCGGCGGTGATTCTCAGGTCATAGCGGAGATTATATTTGCGAACGGTCCTGCAGGTATTCAGGCTTATGGAAATACTGTTCAAACTGTAAAAGACAGTCAGGGCTTTGACTGGCAGGTTGGTTTTTCAAGACCCGTGAACAAAAATATTTGGGTAAAGATTGTTCTTTCTCTTTATGACGAAGAGGAATTTCCCGCCGGAGGTACAAACGCCGTTAAGTCAAATATTGTTGAATGGGGTGCCGTCAACCTTGGCGTGGCTGTCGATTTGATTTTCCAGCGTTTAAGCATTCCTGTTTATGCAGTTCCCGGAATCGCACACGCTGACATAAAGGTTGCGGCAACGCTCGACCCTGATACTCCGCCGGATGATAACGAATACCAGGCTGCAAATATAAGTATTGGAGAGGTTGAGATTGCGGTTCTTGATGAAAGCCGAATAAGCGTGGAGGTTGTAAGTTGAAAATGGAAAAGATTGATTTCTCGTCATTCAACAAGCCGAAACATTTCCCGCAATGGCTCTGCTCTGGTGATACGCTGAAACTGGCTGAGTTTGATGATGCACAGCTTGAGGAACTTGATAAGAATATCCGCGATATGAGCGGTCAATTTGACATCGACAATGCCAGCGGTGCGGAACTTGACCGAATTGGAAAGATTCTCGGAGAGGACAGGGGCGGCAACAGCGACCATATTTACAGGATTTATCTGAAACTTCGGACTATGCTGAACACTGCGGACGGGACAGTTGAGGATATTATCCGCTTCGTCAAATTCTTCTTTACATCGGAGACCGTTCATCTCGTGCCGAACTATCCGGCGGGATTGCGAATCCTTCACGACGGCTTTAATGACACTGTAGATTTCAACCGCATCATCAGGCAGATTGTCGGAGCTGGAATCGCATACGATACGCGGGAGCTGTTCAACATGACAGAAGAGTTCCCGATTGACGAGAGTGACGAGAAAAAAGTTCAACGCGTTGAAAAAGAGCACTTTCCGAGAAACACCATATTGCGGAACGGTCGCGTTCTGCGTGACGGCGTTACGGTCTTACCGACACATTTTGTGCCGCTTTTCCGTGACGGCTCGGAATTAAGGGACGGTGCCGTAGAGCGAAGAAACGAGCTTCACAAGGTTAAGGCTGATGAAGAAGTAAATACACCAGTCCTGCACAATTCTGGAATCCTTGATGTGCTTGCACTCTGCTACCGGCGGATTCTGTCAGATGCATGGAAATCTCACCTTAAACGGAACGGCGCAGTATGCAGAAACGGAATCGAACGGAGAAGCGGCTATGCGGCTGCCTTTGCAAACGACCGCTTTTTCTTTGACAGCATGGAGCAGTCCATTACAGACCGCATTGATATTTCTGACATCGACGAAAAGAAAGCCGTTACGAGTTCAGCTGACAGCATCGGCAGGAACTATAAACGAAACGGAAGACTTGTCCGTGACGGAATACATCATAGGGCAAGCGACAGGCTCGTGGACTTTACATCGCGGTTTTCGATGCTTTCTGGAGCAGTGGAAAATTGGAGCGAATCTGACAGTTTTGTTTTTGAAACTGTCGGACAGAAAAACGCGGACAGTTTTCCCGTGCGTGATGAAAGTACGGAAGGAGCCTTTGAAAGCTCCATTTCTGATGCAATCGGACGAGGGTACAGAAGAAACGGAACGATACTGCGCGGCAGAAAGGCTTACCGTTCAAGCAACGGAATTACAGACCCTCACGAAATGCACCTTGCGGAATCGACGGTATCAGACAGTTGGAGCTTGTCGGATTCCTTTGAATCCGGAAAACGCTGGTGGTTTTTCCGTGGCGGGCAATATACCAGGGACAGCAGCATAACGCGGAAAAGCGGAGTGCTTGAAGCAATATAATTACAGGGAGGCATAAAAATGCAGAAGTTAGTGGAAAGATTTCCGGTAAAAGGAATCTTCAAAATGACCGTAAGAAAAAACGGCAAGGTGATTGAGGAATATGAAGACCACAATCTTATCGTAAACGGTGCCAGGAATCAGGCTGCCAGAATGTTTGCCGGGGATGTTACAGACAGACCTATAAAAAGCATTGCGTTCGGAACCAAAGGAACTGCACCCGTCGTTACCGATACGGCAATCACAGGCGCATATACAAAAGATGTCGAGGGATTCTCATTTCCTGATATGGGGCAGATCCAGACGAACTGGGAACTCGGAACAAATGAGAACAACGGCATGGCAATCATGGAGTTTGGTCTTCTGTCTGCTGATGGAACGCTCCTTTGCCGTAAAGTTCGTGAGAATCCGATTTACAAGGAGTCGGACATAAGCATCGAAGGTCACTGGACTTGGATTTTCTAAGGGAGGAATAGAACATGGCAAATTTAAGTGAAGAAACAAAGTGGGAGAACGGCATCTACCAACTTGAAATTGATGACCCACTCCAGGGTGGAGCAGATGGAATCGACAATGTTCAGGCAAAGCAGCTGGCAAACCGCACCCGCTACCTGAAAGAAAAAATTGAAAGCACTCAGGCAAAAGTTGCTCCTGTTGAGGCTTCGGAAAAGTCTGCTCACGCCTATGCAATCGGCGAGCAGTTTATGTACAACGACATTCTCTATACGGCAAGTGCGGCAATCGCTGTTGGAGACACAATCACGCCGGGAACAAACTGCTCTGCAAGTGATGAGCTTGTAAAGCAGCTGGCAAACCACAAAAGCAACATATCGAACCCGCACAATACAACGGCAGCTCAGGTGGGAGCTTACACTAAGGCTCAGACAGATGCGTTGCTTGCAGATTTGTATGCATCTGCAAGGACTGATGAAAACAAAGCCCGCAACCTTCTTGATGTTCTTGGAATTCGTTCAGTGCATTCTGATTCGCCTGCAACAGAAGCCGAGGCAAAAGCCTGTATTCTTGAGATGCACAACAGATTACAGGCTGGAGATACATCATGGTATCGTGACTGCGATTATCTTGACCTTGCAAGCATTACTGTTGACGGAACTACCTTCACATGGAATGCCAGCTATAAAAATCTTCGCCTGATGAACATGGGATTGAATTTGTATAAACACGCCGGCGATACAGAGAATACACAGAACCATGTTGTAATGCAGTTCAGAAACTGTGTTCTTACAAAGCGAATGAATGCGACAGAAACAAATACTGGCGGTTATGCTAGTTCTGAATTGTATTCCTGGTTGAATGATAAATTCAAAGCAGGCCTTGTCGCTGCTCTTGGCAACTACCTCTACAAAGTCAGACGACTGCTTTCAGCAAAAGGCTCATGGGCGTGGGCTAATGACACCGTATTTTTGCCGACCGAGCACGAGGTTTGGGGAACAAATGTCTGGTCAGAAGAATGGGACGGTGGTTTTCAGGCTCAATGGCCAGCTTACAAAGATAGTGCGATTTACAAAGTTAAAAAGCACAACGGAAGCAGAATGTGGTGGTGGGAAGCAACGCCGTATAAGGATAACGCGGTTTCGTTTTGCTGTGGCCGCCACGGACATGCCAGCTACGACTCCGGTGCCAGTGCTGCTGGTGGAGTGTCGCCCGCTATCTGTGTCGCGTAGCGACACGAAAATCTTGAAATCTCGCCCCCTTGTGGGGCGAAGAAAAGAGAAATGTGTTATAATGCTTTTGTCCCGCGTAAGCGGGTCGAAAAAAAATATGTTTTAACTGAGGAAGCTATGAGCGTTTTAAAAAGCAAGCGCGGACTTTCTAAAATGGAGTTTTACCATAACGCACGAAAATTACGGCGGGAACTTACGGAGTATTTACGCAGGGATTTTGGCGTTCATTCCAGGAAAAACGCAAGCAAAATAAATCCGACACTTCCAGATGATTGGTATGATGAGGATATTGTTGATTTTTCAAAGAATATAAGGATTTTATTGCGTAATTTGGTCTGGAATATTACGGCGGCAAATACAATCAATGCAAGCAGTGAAAAACTTGTTGAGGAAAAGAAAAAGAGACTTTCAGAAAGACGAGGGTATCAGAACGCAGCAATAATCAACTGTCAGCAGCTTATCCAGGAATTTCAGTTCTGTGAAGATTCATTGCCGATAAATGCAGAAAAATTGTTGCCTTATGTGGAATCCCTTAATTTAGAGATAACTTTACTGAAAGGCTGGAGAAAATCTGACAATAAACTGTGGGAGCAGATTTTTACCGAAGAAAAAAATTGTGAAATAAGGTAATATTCAAGTTGAATATAAAAGGGTGTTCCCTGTACGCGGTTTCGTTTTGCAATGTCAACAACAACGGAAATGCCAACAACAACAACAATGCCAGTGCTGCTGGTGGAGTGTCGCCCGATTCCGTGAGGTGGCACACGGTCAGGCTCATTGAGCCGAGCTACTCGACACAGAAGGAGGGAACATCCTGCGGACTGGCGTTATGCCCTCCGCAAACAGTAATTCTGACACGCCCGTGCGGACGCGGACGGGAGACCGTCCATGCATGGCAGCCATATTGCAGAAGGCTGTTTCATGCACGGTGGCGTAAGCGGCATATACTGCAGAACGGTCATAGATAAATGAATCGTGTCATAAGTCTATAATTGACCGTATGCCGTGCAGAATTGATTTTTTTGTTTTATGGGAGTTTTTGATGAGCGACAAAAGACACGAGGCTCGTTATCAGAGGCGGAAAGAGAAAAGGGAACAGAAGCGCATCTCTAAAATCGGCTTTTATGATGATTTCAGCCTTGTTTCAAATGCTGACAAACTGTGTGCCGCGTTTAAGAGGGCAAAACGCGGCGTGTCCTGGAAAGAAAGCGTTCAGCGGTATGAAGCAAATCTTCTCCAAAATGTAGTCGAAACGAAACGAAAGCTTCTTGCCGGAGAAGATGTAAGGCGTGGTTTTGTTGAATTCACCGTAAACGAGCGCGGAAAGATGCGGCATATAAAAAGCGTTCACATTTCAGAGCGTATAGTTCAAAAATGCCTGTGTGAGGAAGTTCTTTCTCCGATTCTTGAACGCCCGCTTATACATGACAACGGTGCATCTATCAAGGGAAAAGGTACTCAGTTCGCCTTGAACAGACTCACGGCTCATCTCAGGCGTTATTACAGATCCAACGGAAACTCAAACGAGGGGTATGCGCTTCTAATTGATTTCAGAAAGTATTTTGACAGCATCGACCATAGAATCCTTGCAAAACAGCTTGGACGGCACATAAAAGATGCAAGACTCAGGATCCTTTTGTGGAATTTCATTCAGGCTTTCGGACCTGAAAAGTCTCTCGGTCTTGGCAGTGAAGTCTCACAGATTTGCGCTGTATTCTTCCCGAACAAAGTAGACCATTTTATTAAAGAAAAACTGCGTATAAAATACTACGGTCGTTATATGGACGACCTGTATCTTATTCACAGCGACAAAAACTATTTGAAACAGTGCCTGTATCAGATTCAAAAGCTGTGCGCTGAACTTGGAATAACTCTTCACGACAAAAAGACGCGGATAGTAAAGCTTACTCAGGGAGTGAACTTTTTGAAAGGTCGTTATATACTTACTAAAACAGGAAAAATAATTAGGCTTCCGAGCAGGGATTCAACAGTTAGAATGCAACGGAAGCTGAAAAAATACAAAGGTCTTTGTGAACGCGGAAAAATGAACTCTTCTGACATACGCATATCATACCAGTCGTGGCGCGGATGTTTCAGAAAGCGTTTTGATGCGTATTACAAACTAAAGCGGATGGATAAGCTCTACAATGAGCTGTTCATATATGACCACACTCTTATGAGTGCGTAAATTTTAGGTCATGCGTTTGCCGGAGCGCATAAAAAACATGAGGAGGCAAGCGATGGTGTATCTTGCAAGAAAAAATGGAACTGTCATTCATCATACCGACATGGAAGCGATGAAGACTATGGATGGAATCGGCAAGGCTGAGATGGAGATTTCAGACGAAGAGTTTGAGGCTGCAGGAAGCCTTGCCCGGATTATTGACGGAAAAATCTTCATCGGAAAAACTGATGAAGAAAAAGCCGCTGACGATGCGAGGGTAAGAATAGCAGCCTTAAAAAAGAAGCTTGCGGAGACTGATTATATTGCCGCCAAAATTACAGAGGGCAGTGCCACTACAAAAGAATACGCTGACAAAATTGCGGAACGCCAGGCATGGCGTGCAGAAATAAACGAGCTTGAGGAACTGCTCGCTTAGTATCCGCTCAGAAAAATAAACTAAATTACACTATAAGCCAGGATTGCCGGAATCCTTTAGAGTTTCCGTAGGTCCTGGCTTTTTTATTTACGAGGAAAAAACAATGTGGGAAGCAATAAGCAACATACTTACAAGCACAAACGCTCTGCAGACAATCGTCAGCATTATTCTGATATTCCTGATTTTAGTCGTGATGATTAAGACAGGTATGATTCGGATAAAAACAAAGCATGTTCAGGTGGGAAATGGAATTATCTCTTCGGATATCGAGAGAAAAATAATACACGAACAATGCAAGTTCACGCGCATTTATCTTTCGGGGCTTATCGGAAAAATAACGGAAGTCTGCCCTGACCATACTCTTATACATGAGGGCTGGTTTACAAAATGTATTCTTTCTGATGCTTATGACGAGTTTGTGGAATGGATAACGCAGAATCATATCTCAACAGACAAAGCGTATGTATCGACCAAACAGAATACAATCTGTGCTTTGATTTATTCGTACCCTGTAAGAACGGAATTTAAAACAGCAGAGTTCCAGACAAGAATGAAAAATTGGGTTGAAGAAATAATTCGTGAACTGGTCCGAATCAGAAAAGTCTACACAGAACAGGCTAAGGAATCTCAAAATCCTATCCAAAGCCTTTATGCCGAAGCTTAAGCATCTTAGATAAAAGAGGAGGAATAAAATGGAGTTATCAGATTTTGTCCGTAAGTATGATGGCTGCAAGGTTGATTTTGACGGCGTGTATGGAGTGCAGTGCGTGGATCTGTTCCGCCAGTACGCTAAGGAATGCCTTGGAATTCCTGAACACACAGGCTCATGCAGCACAAGTGGCGGAGCAAAGGACTTGTTCCTTGATTACGCCAAAATGCCGCTTGAGAAGAAGTATTTTATTAAGATAACAAACAAGTCATTTATTCCTGGCGATGTCGCAGTATGGAATGAAAGCGAGAAAAACAAATACGGTCATGTTGCTATTGTACTCGGCAAACTCAATAATGACATGATTGTATTCGAGCAGGATGGCCTTAAACAGAATGGAGCAAGAATCACACTTAGAAGCAAGGAGCGGCTTCTTGGATTTCTGCGTAAAAAATAGGGGAGTGAAAATTGTATGAGGAGATTTGATTATGCGAAAAAAATTATTATTTCTTTTTGTTTTTTGTTTGTGTTTGCCGTGTTGTTTTCCGGATGCTGCACATGCGGAAAACTCCGAGCCGACGCTCAAACTGTTGTCAGCGGAAATTCATTCGCAGCTGGACGGCTTGAAGCAACAGTCACGGCACTTGACGGAACAGTTGCTGATAGCAGAGAGAGAATTGCAAATATCATCAAGACAAGTAGAGGAATTACAGACGGAGTTGAACGGATTGAATACCTGTTTGAGCAATACGAATCAGAAGTTGAGCGAATACTCGGAAAAATTGAGCGAATACGAGACGAAGCTCAAAATCCGGGCGAGAATAATATCTCTGGCAGTTCTGATTTTGTTATTGTTTATAGTGGTGAGGGTAGTTCTGCTTGTGTTAAAAATTAAATTCGGCGTGAAGATTCCTTATCTCATAAACCTTCTGCTTTAGGTGAAAATGAATAAAATTCTTTAACTCTTTACTTTCGGCTGAAATAATCCGAAAATGGAGAGAGGAGGAAATAAATGACATTAGACACCGAAAGTCAGCACAAAGAAGCCCTGGGTGTGTTCATCCGGTCATTGCAGGCCGCTCCTGATTCGCTGATTAAGTCGCTCTCCGGCAAGGAATTTGCCCGCCATGTGGTTGACGGAGCGAAAGAAATAGAGAAGTTCATCTATTCGCAAGAAGATAAAAAGTAATAAAAAGCTGTAAACAATTTGTAGACAAATGCCAACAAAAAACCGCTATCTATTCTAGTGTTAGAATGGATAGCGGTTTTATTATTTATTGCGGATGCAATTTATCACTAATTTACAGATATTTATATATAATTTTAGATAGTTTTATAAGATATTATAATATAAAGATTTAGACAGTTTATTTTATTCAGATAGTTGTATTTTTTCCTATCTCGTTTTAGAATATTTCATAAATATTTGTAGGCAGTTTGTTGGCTGTGCCGGAGGTCAATATGAGCGTGAAAATTCGTGAGCAGAGGGGAAAACTTTACCTTGATGTCTATCAGAATGGTGTGAGAAAATGGGAGTCGCTTCACATAACTTTGAGCGACGACAAGAAGCAGAACAAGGAACTTTACAGGCTTGCGGAGGCCTGCCGCTCGAAGAGGGAAGCCCAGCTTCTTGCCGGAGAGTGGGACATTAAGACTGACGGCGCAGGTAGAATAACTCTTGTTGCCTACATCAGAAATCACGAGAAAAACCACTCTTCACCGAACAGCCTTGAGACAGTGATTCATCACATCATAAATTACGAGAACGGAGCGACAATCCAGATCGGGCAGGTTTCCTCAAAATGGATTGAGGGCTTCCAGCAGAATCTTCTGACTACAAAAAAGAACAACGGAAAGCAGATTTCTCAGTCCTCTGTGGGTGCATACATGAAGCTTGTCAGAGCGATATTCCGCAAGGCTACGGCAGAGGGAACTATTACAAGAGACCCGATGGCAGCGGTTTCAGTCACTAAGGTTATAGACCCGGATATGGTTTTTCTGAGTGCTGAAGAAGTGAAGAAGCTGGCGGATTTTGTTCCTGATTCCGATTTAGGAAAGGAAGTTCGGCGGGCGTTCTTGTTCAGCTGTTTTACCGGATTAAGAATTTCTGACATAAAGACACTTACCTGGGGAATGATTGAGAAGTCCCCGGCGCAGATAATTAAGCGGCAGAAAAAGACAAAGAACCCTGTTTACATACCGCTGAACAAAAGTGCGACCGCATTAATTTTTGACGGAGCGGAACATCTCCCGGATGATTTTGTATTTTCCCTGCACGAGCAGAAATACGAGGGAAAAGGTTACAGAACTCTTAAACAATGGGCTTCGGATGCTGGAATTACAAAGAAAATCGGCTGGCATACGGCGCGGCGAACATTCGCAACACTTACGCTTGGATGCGGGGCAAACCCTGTTACTGTCGCCCGTCTGCTCGGACATACAGGCCTCAGCCAGGTGATGAAATACGCAAAAGCGACTGACGAGATGAAAAGAAAGGCTGTCGAAGCCCTGCCTGAGCTTGTATAAAGTGATACGAGACCCGACGGTGATATATCGGTGTCCGATACCGTGTACACGGTGTTAGACACCGTATAATGACCGTTCGATACCGTATATACGATGTCGAATAACTATAATACTAAATACTTAACTCTAAATACTAAATTTAAATACTAAATACTTAACTCTAAATATACACTCTTAACGCAGTGCGGGTGTGCGTTGATTTTCTGTGACTTGATTTCAATACTGCAATAATCCTAGCCAATACCTTGCGTGCTTTCCTTTTCCAGTTTAAAGCACAGTGCCTTGTAGTCCTCGACATTCCCGATGATGATCTTCTGGAACTCAACCGGGAGTCTGTAGATGTCCTCTGCAAGTTCCAGGATTTCGGGCGGGGGAAGATTGTTAAAATATTCGTGCGATTCTGTTTTTAATTCGCCTGATATAAGCCAGCGAAAATCCACATTCAAAGCATCTGCTATTCTCAAGGCTGTGTCTGCGGCGGGCACAGTTCCTCTTCGTCTCCAATCCGTAAAAGCTTGATTTGTTACTCCTACGGTTTTCGCAAATGCAGTTCTTTTTAGATTCTTTTTGACCAATTGTTCTTCAATACGGTCTACAAAAGCTGTTCCTGCGGTATTTCCCAAGTTTTTCCTCTCTTTTTTAATCATCGAAAAAAAAATCAGCATTTGCTACAAATTTTTGCTTGACAGTTTCAGCAAATGCTATTATTCTAAACTCAAGTTCAGCAAATGCTGAATAATTCCGAACAGGTTAACCTGTTCGCAGGTCTTGACAAAGAGCTGCGAAAACTCGCCACAAAGTGGCTCGTTTTCGGTGGATGTGTCCATGCCGGTGGATGCATGAATGAAATTGTAATTCTGAGGTCTGTAAAGGCAGGCGGGAAATTCCGGCAAATTACCCGCGCACACTGTTCTTGAAGACCTCTTTTTTTACGCTCATGCAGGAGAGTCATCCTGCGGCTTACGGCTGGCTACCGTGAGTGAGAAATAACCTCGGGATTTGGAGAACCCATAAACCAAGGGGGAGTTCCGTTTCTGAGGTGCGGAACATTCTGCCAGCCAGCAGACCCCTTGATTTATGGGTTTTTTATTGCCCGTCAAAAAGCGGAAGGAGAAAAGGACATGACCAAGCAGGAAACGACTACCGAAATCCAAGCTGTTCAGACCTGGGAAAACAGCGATTTTGGAGCAGTTCGGTCTGTAATGCAGGAAGGTGAACCTTGGTTTGTTGCGAAAGATGTCGCTTCGATTCTCGGATTCAAGCAAGCAAATGATATGACAAAGCGGCTTGATGAAGATGAAAAGGGTCGGACGATTCGTCCGACCCTCAGAGGAAATCAAAAAGTTCAAATCATAAGTGAGAGTGGACTTTATCACGCAATCTTTATGAGCAGAAAAACAGAGGCTAAAACCTTTCGCCGCTGGGTTACGGAAGAAGTGCTTCCTGCGATACGCCGGGCTGGTTCTTTCGGACCGGGCGCACAGCCAATAACTCTTGAAGAGTTTGAAAAGTTTGCGGACAGGGTGACAGACCGCATTTCTGCACTTGAGCAGAATGTTGTCAGGACCAACGCAATAAAATCTGACGAGCCTGATTTTTGTGATTCACGGGAGAGTATCGTAGTCCTCGTGAAAAAAGCCGCAAAGGAAAACTGCATGAGTGAGCGAGAGGTATGGAGCGATCTTTACCGCAGCTATGAAAGAATAACCGGAATTCCGCTTATGAAAAGTGCTAAGGCTCTGAACATGAGCGTGATTTCCTATGTGGATGTCATCGGACGAATGGAAAGCCTTAAGCGTTTTGCAGAGCAGGTGCTCTGGTTCGTCTAGGCATAAAAAAACGCCCTGTCAGGGCGAGCAAATAAAACTTCTTTGAGGAGGAATCCCCGCACTTCATTTCCGTCAAGACCTGTCGTGCGGGGCAAGCAAAACCGCTTATGAACAATGATAACAAAAACGAGGCCGCCTGTAAAGACGGCAAGGAATGCGTGAACGCAAGGCTCACGGATTTAGTGGATGCGTTCGACAGGCTCGGATTCCGCGTTCTGCGGGCTGAGACAAACGGAATGGACTTCGACCTTAAAATCCGAGATTTCGGAAGCAGGGACGAGGACTGAGAAATGCTTACCGGGAGGGGCGGTATGGAAGATTTGGCAAAGGATTTTCCGCATGAGCTTTTCAAGGCCTATGCGGATAAAAAAATCACGAGGACGTATTTCACGGTTGTTTTTTCCGAATGGCAGAAAAAGCATGGGATGAACTTTGACTGCAAGGGGAGAGCAGACAGCAAGGGTGTCTATGTGCACTACAGGGGCAAGAAAGCGACCATACAGGGCGATTTGCTTGTTTGGTGCGCTGGAATCAAGCCCGCAAGGTTTGGCAGGAGACAGCTTGACTGGCAGAGCGCAAAGAGTGTGTTTGAGTTCCGCCGGAAGGTGGACTTTGCGCTACTCAAAGAAAAACTGTGGAAAGGAGGCTGCGGATGCAGGGAGCTAACGCTGTAAAGCTGAACGAAAGACCTGTCAAGGTCGGTCGTGTGGCAGAAATCACAGGGTATTCGGCTGGCTATATTTATCAGTTGGTGAGCGCGGGAAAAATCCCGTTCCACAAGCACGGCGGAGCCGGAACAAAAGGAGCGGTGAGATTCTACGAAAGTGAAATCACCGACTGGATTAAGAACGGATGGGGCTTTTCTCCGTCGCAGGACGACATTAGTGCGCAGGCAGAGAAAATCCTGGGAGAAAGAGCATGACAGCTGCAATTAGAAGGAACCGGGCAAGGACGAAAGGAACTGAGCAGACAGTCCATGAATCTGTGGTTCTGAAACAGGTCGAGGAATGGCTTACGCTCCGGCATATATGGCACATGAGGTGCAACAATGCGGCGGGCAAGGCTCAGAGCGGTCAGTTCATGCGGTCTTTCACTTGCAATGGACATGCGGTCAACGGTGTTTCGGACATCTATGCGGTCAAGAACGGCACTTCGATCTGGATTGAGTGCAAGAGACCGGTGGGCGGTAAGGTTTCGGAGGCACAGCGAAATTTCCTTGATGCGATGAACAGGAACGGGGCTGTGGGAATTGTGGTCAATTCCATCGAGAGCCTTGAAGAGCAGCTGAGAGAGGCAGGTGTTTTATGAGCGAGGTTGATTTTGATGAAGTAAGGGCGGCTGTCAGTCCGGTCTTTGAGGAAATGGAAGCCGACATCAGGCGGGAGATGAAAAATGGACGGTCAGAATGAAATTGTGTGGAAAGTGATTCCGCAGACCTGCGGACTTTATGAGGTGTCTAACTTCGGAGATGTAAGAGAGGCTGGAGTTGGAAATGTGCTTACAGTGAGCGTAAACAGCAAGGGATATGCAATCGTATCTCTTCCAAAAATTAAGAAGATGCTGACTGTTCACCGTGTCGTTGCTGAGATGTTTGTGCCGAAACCGACAGGAAACGGAAACAGGCTCGATAGCTTGCAGGTAGACCACATCGACGGTGCTCGGCTGAACAATGATGCGCGTAATCTTCGCTGGGTGACTGCGAGTGAGAACCGGAAGAACGCACATCGCCGTGGTAAATACCACATGCACACCGGAAAGGCAATAAAACGGATCTGCATCAAGACCGGAGAGGTTCAGGTGTTCGATACGCTGATTGAAGCTGCGGCGAGCGTAGGAATGGGCTGGTCCAGTGTTTCTGAAAGATTGCAGACAGGCAGACCGACAAAGAGCGGCTACCTTTTCAAATACACGAAGAAAAAGACAAAGGAGGAAAAACAAGATGGTCAAGACTGAGGAAATGATAGATTTCGTTGAAAAGGTCATGGAGATGCGAAGGGTGCAGAAAGAGTTTTTCAAGACAAGAAATTATGCGGCAATGCAGCTTTCAAAATCTCTTGAAAAGGACATAGACGACAGGGCTGGAAAACTGATGAGTCAGCTTAAGGCAATGGAGCAGGAAGGACAGGATGCGCAACAGCCTGGATTATTCGGAGAAGAAGCCAATGCCTGAGTTTAAGCTTCGCTATCACCAGCAGGCCGTGGTGGACGCTTGCCGCGATATTCTCGCTGGCGGGGAGATTACGGAAATCGTCCTCTCGGTTACGCCGGGCGGTGGAAAGAGCTTCGTTCCCGTGATTCTCGCAGAGAACCTTATCCCGAAAATCGCGGACAGAATCTGCTGGGTTGTTCCGAGGAACGCGCTTAAATATCAAGGCGAGGGAGAATTCTCCGACCCGAGGTGGAATACGGACAAGCGGGTGAGAGCCGCAGATAACGGCGACGACTTGTCCAGGGGGCTTCAAGGATATGTCACGACATATCAGGCAGTCGGAATGAATCCTGACTGCCATGCGGCGGAGTTCAGGAAGCACAGGTACATTCTGTTTTTGGACGAATGTCACCATGTGGCGGACGGCTCTGAGTGGCATAAGGCACTTGAAGCAATGGTGAAGAGTGCGGTTCTTGTCGTAAAGGCAAGTGGAACGCTCTCACGCGGGGACGGACAGAAGATAGCTTTTATGGCTTACAAGGACAGTAAGCCGGACCTATCAGGCACGGCAAACCGCCGGGTAATCATCTACGGAAGAAACAGGGCGATAGCTGACAAGGCAATTCTCCCGGTTGATTTCCGGACGATGGACGGCGATGCCGAATGGGAAGAGCAGGACGGCTCACGAGGTGAGTCAAGGCTCTCAGGGGAAGACAGCGCAAAGGCGTTGTTCACCGCACTTCGCACAGGCTTTGCGGACAACCTTCTGGACTCTGCATTGGACGAATTCCGTCTTATGCGTTCGGATTATCCCGAAGCAAAGATGCTTGTGGTAGCACCGAACATCGAGGTCGCTAAAGCATACCACTCGCATCTTGCGGACTGCGGATATGAAACACGCATTGCGACGAGCGAGGACACACCGCTTGCACGGCGTAACCTTGATGACTTCAAACGGGGCGTTTACCGCGTTCTCGTTACGGTCGCTATGGCTTATGAGGGGCTGAATGTGCCGGAGGTGGCCTGTATTTGCTGCCTCTCGCATATTCGCTCTGTGCCGTGGCTGGAGCAGTGTTTCGCTCGTGCGAACAGACTTGCTCCCGGCAAGAAGCGGGCGGTCTGTTTCGCTCCGGCTGACTGGGCTTTCAAGAAAGCTGTCGGAATGATTAAACGAGAGGAGCTTGTGCCTCTTTCGGACGGTCAGCAGGAACTTTTCGGCGGAGAGGAGAAACGAGGCGAAGGAAACGGAAGAGGGAACGCAAGACCGTGGATAATTCCTCTTTCTTCCAGCGCAGAGGGTGCGGACGACACAAGGGCTGAGAAAAAGGCTGAACTGCCGCCTTGTCCGCCGAGCGAAATGGAAAAGATACTTCGCAAGAACATAAACGGCATCATAAGCAGTTATCTTGCGACAGTGAACAACGGAAGCAAACAGGCTTACAGCAGAATGCTGTACCGCAGGTTAAGGCTCGTGGTTCCTAAGCCGGTCTCAGAAATGACTGGTAAGGAGCTTGAAAAAGTATGGATCTGGCTCCGCCGGGAATACGGCGGTGACAAGAAATAAAAGTCTTATTCCTCAGGAATCTTGCTAAAGAGCCTTGAAGAATAAAGTCACAACCTTATGCTACGACAAAGACGGCAGACAGCCGCCAAGGAGAAAAAAATGGAAAAAGTAAGCACTTCACAGAAAAGAGTGAGAATCAACCTCTCACAGACAGCAAAAGGCCTTGTTCAGTTTGAAATCACGGCTGAATCAGAGAGCGTGGAAGAATCAAAGAAAATCCTTTCAGAAGCAATCGATTCTGCCCGTGCAGTCATCAAGGAAAAAGGTATGACGGAGGTATCTGCATGAACGAGAATGTGACTAAAGCATTGACTGTGATTGATAACGCAAAAAAGAACGGTGCGCTCGCTTTTGTTACACGAGAAGATTGTATGTCTGTTACTCCGCTTTACAAGCCGGAAGTGACAATCATCCAGCTCAAACTTCCAAAGGCTCAGAATGACCCGGAGGCAGATGTTTACAACATTCAGGGAAAGTTCATGCCGAAGCGTGAGATTGTAGACCGCATTGGTGAGGCTACCGGGCTTGAATTCATCCGTGAAGGCTGCCGCTCCTGGACTGAAACCAGAGAGGACGATGTATGCGGCAAGCGTACTGTGTACATCAGTGAGCAGCAGGCAAAGAAACGCATGAGCGACGGCTCTTACCGTACTTCAAGCGTACAGGCTTACGAATTTGACCCGGTTCTCCGTGCAATGGACGATTTCAATGTGACTGAGATGACTCCCGAAGCAAAGAATATGAAAAACCGCTTCGGAAAAACTCTTGGTAAGGCAATCTTGGAATATACGAAGGTTGCACGGCAGAGAGCGGAAACAGGCGCACGACTGCGTGTTATCCGTGAGCTTACAAATATGCCGACTGCATTCTCAAAGGCTGAGGCAGAAAAACCGCTTATTTTCGGCAGAATCGCACAGAACACAGATTACATCCTGCAGACACCTGAAGGTCGTGCAATGGCATCAGCTCAGGCTCTTGGTGTTGATGTAGCTTCACTTTTCGGCGGTCGGAAACTTCCGGCGCAGGAAACAGAAACACCAGCTCCTGCAATTCCATCGAATGAGCCTGCAGAAGCTCTGCCGGAAACTACAGAAGTACCGGTCGAATACGAGGAATATTCAGACGAGGGTGCGGAAGCCGCTTTTGATTCTCCTCATAACTCTGAACCGGAGAGCACATCTTCTTTGGCAGAACAGGCAGCAGGAGCTGCAAAAACTACTTCGCCAGATGTGAACGAATTTGATGCTCTTACACAGTCACTGGAGCAGTGGATTAGTACATACAAAGACCTTTTGGACGGAAAACTTAAAAATGGCGTTAATCCGTATCAGATGGCTCTGGATGAACTCGATGAAAACAATTTCAACGCATCTGTTGAATCTCGAAAACTGATGATTCAGCGCGTGAAAGATTTTCTTAAAGCAAGGGGAGTTTCATTATGATAAAAGTTGCTCATATCGCAGATTTGCACTGTTGCAAGGAACATCAGGAAGAGGCATTAAAATCACTCCACTTCCTGGCACAAAGTATAAAAAAATCCCCCGTGGATTTAGTAGCCATAGCGGGGGACACTTGGGATGCTTCGATGCTGAACACCGAGGCAAGCGGCTTCAACGGCTTTGTTGACGCGATTCGTGACATCGCGGACGAAGCCCCTGTTGCCATGATTTACGGAACGCCAAGCCATGACACCGACGGCTCGCTGGAGGTGTTCCGCAAAATCAACTGCGGACATTCTATCACGGTTCTGGAACCGGCGCAATCATACCTTTTGTTAAACGAAGGTGTAGTTCTTGATGACGGAAAAGCGCACCCGGAAGCAAAGGCTGTGATTTTGGGTGTACCAGAGCCTCGGAAAAAGTATCTGCTTGCAAATGCAACAGCAGGTAAAGACGAAACCGAAGCGTTGCTCCGCTCTTCAATGCAGAAACTCTGCTTTATTCTTGCGGCTAAAAGGCGTGACCATGCGGAGCTTCCTTGCGTAATGCTCTATCACGGAGATGTTGCCGGATGCTCTCTGCAGAATGACCGCACTATTGAGCGTGGAACAGGTATTTCAATCAGCATAGATGATTTGTCTCAGATTGGGGCTGATTATTATGCACTCGGACATATCCATAAGCCACAGCAGGTCGGAACTCTTCCTGCTTATTACGCTGGCTCTATTTATCCGAAAGATTTCGGAGAAACTCATAAAGCCGGATTCAACCTTGTACAGATTGAGGGTGCGAAAATTGCGGCCAGCGTTGAGCGTGTGGAATTTCCTCATCCGCAGAATATGAAGATCGAAAGCGTGGCAGAATGCAAAATCAACGGTGAAGAAATCAAAGCTAAGCGGGTATGGCTTGAAATCACCTGCACAAAAGAAGAGCGGGTGATGATGAATGAGGATACTATTCTTGCTGACCTTCTTGCTCATGGTGCTGTTGAAGGTTCCCGTGTGACAATCTCCGATATTCCTGTTGAGACAGTCCGTGCGGCAGAGATAACGGAAGCAGCCGGTGTTTCTGAGAAATACAAAGTATGGGCGGAGAATTCGGGAATCGAACTTAAAGATTCCGTACTCAAAAAGATTGCAGAACTTGATAGTGAAATCTCAAAAGACAGTGCAAAGTCACATGGTGCATGGGAACTTGTCAGCCTCAAACTCCGTGGGTCTACAGGAATTAAAAAAGGAATCGGAAAGGACGAAATCAGCATTGATTTTGATTCTTACGATTCCGGCCTTATCGCACTTACAGGAGAGAACGGTAAGGGAAAGACGACTCTTATAGAGAACTGCCACCCATATCCGCAGCTTCTTACCCGTAAGGGCAAACTGCAAGACCACTTCTGTCTTCGTGACAGCTTCCGTGAGGTTATATACCGTGACCGCGAAAGCAAGCGTATGGTTAAGTGCCTTATCCAGATTGACGGCGAGACTAAAAGCGGCTCCTGCAATTATTACGCATATACATCGAATGACGGCGGGGTAAACTGGGAAGCTGTTCCTGGTGTTGATAAGAACTCTGCGCCTTATGAAGATTTCGTTCTTGCGACATTCGGACCTATGGAACTCTTCTTGCGTACTGCGTTCATTACGCAGAGACCAACGAAGAACCTTCCTGACCTCACTGATGCTACAGCCGGAGAGAAGAAAACGCTGTTCGTAGAACTGGCTGGAATCGATTATCTGCAGAAATTTGCTGATGCTGCTAATGATCGTGCAAAGATTGCGAATCTGACGGCACATGATGCTGAAATTCGTGCTCAGACACTTGAACTCACAGTAAGCCGCCGTGCAGATGTCGAAAATGCAATGAAAGAAGCCGAAAAACAGCTTTCTGAAAAAAATGCAGAGCTTGAGAAAGTTACTGCGGACGGTAAGAAAGCCCGTGAAGAATTAAACACTGCACAGGAACGCGCTAACAAAGAACGAGACCGTGCATATAGGGAATCCGAAGCAAGGTCTGAAGCAGAGAAGATTAAAGGCGAAATTGCAAGCATTGAGAGTGAAATCTTCAAGAATGAAAATGCCGCCAACGGAAAAGATGCTAACGAGGCTCTTGTAAAAAAATATGAAGCTTTCCAGGAAACTGTTAGCGAAGAGCAGAAAAAGCAGAATGTGCTGAATGAGGAAAACTCTAAGCGTATGGCTGACTATCTCTCTCAGAAATCTGCCTATGATGATAAAGTCAGAAAAATTGAAAAGGAGCGTGATGAACTCGCAGACAAAAAGGCTTCTGTCGAGCGTGAGATTGCCAATGCTCGGAATGACATAAAACTCCACGAGCGTGATGCCGCTGAATTCAATGATACATGTCCGACATGCGGCCAGAAACTCCCGGCGGATAAAATCACCGAATTGACAGAGAAGCGTGATAACGCAAAGCGAGCAATAAAACTTATTGAGAATGGTATTGCGGAGAAAGAAAACACTCTTTCAGAACTCAATCGGGAAATCACATCTCTTACGCAGGAAATTTCGGAGATTGCGTTTGAAGAGCCGATGAAGCCGCAGACAAAAGTTTTTGACGCTTCTGTTCTGAATAATGCCGTTCAGGAAATGTCAAAAATCGACATCAATTGTGTGCGCACAGAACTAGAGACTGCAAAAACTGCGCTTGTGAGAATAGAGGGCTTGAATGCACAGATAGCGGACAAGAAAAAACTTCTTTCACAGGCTGAGAGTGTGGTTGAAAAACTGGCTTCTGAAAAGGATCTGGAAGCCGGAAATGCGCTGATTGATGCCCAGGTAAAGCATGAAGGTCTTTCTGCTCAATATACACGAGTGAAATCAGAAATTGCATCTCTTGAGACAACAATCGAATCTGCCAAGGAAAATCTTTCTGAGATTGACGGACAAAAAGCCCAGCTTGATGAAGCTGAGAAACAGGCCGGTGAAGCAAAAGGAGAGAGCACAGAATGGGAGCTTGTCGCTAAGGCATTCGGAAAGGACGGAATTCAGGCTCTTGAACTTGATGCGCTCGCTCCTGGAATCTCTGATACTGCAAACAATCTTCTTCACAGTGCATACGGCGACCGCTTCACAATCAGCATCGAGACAACACGAATCGGAGGGGCAGGAAAGAAAGCAAAGCAGATTGAAGACTTCAAAATTATGGTCACAGACGACGGTGAGACTACTACGCTTGAAAATAAATCGGGTGGTGAAGCCGTATGGATTAAACGCGCTATTTATGATGCTTTTGCGGTTATCCGCCGCCGAAACACTGGCTTTGCGTTCCTTACCTGTTTCCAAGACGAAACAGACGGTGCGCTGGACGCTTCTGCAAAGACAGCATACTGCCGGATGCTTGAGGCGAGCCATGAAGCAGCAAAGCTTCGGCACACGATCATTATAACGCATTCCAACGAGGTTAAGGCTATGGTCGAGCAGAAAATCGCTATGGAGTGCTTATGACGCAGACTCGTGCGGACATGGCGGCGTACATAAAGGAGCATAAGGACTGCACTTTAAAGGATGCGGAACAATCTGCATTCCTTGCGGTGGAGTGGCTCCTGAATGCCGTCGCTTCCGGCGAGCGCGTGGAACTTCGAGGGTTCGGAACATTCAGAACAGTAGAAGTTCCAGAGAGAAAAAGCAATCTGCCGGACGGCGGCATTATACCTGCCAGTATTTCTGTAAAGTTCCGTCCTGCAGAGGCCTTGAAAAGACTTTGTGGACGGAAAAACAGATAAGTTAATTGCTTATTCTGCAAGAAATTGTAAGAAAAGGCTTGAAGAATAAGGTTAAGTCCTTAATCTGTCAGCATAAACTGACAAACGGAGGAACAGCAAATGAAAAAGGCTGACAGAAATGATGAGTGGGGAATCAAACGCTACGGAGTTGAGGAATGGAACAAACGCTGTGATTACGAGGACGACAAGGAAAGCCGTAAAGAACGGCTCTTTGCCGAGGTCACAAAGCCGGAAAACATGAACGGACTTTTTGACCTTATCAACGGTCTGTTTGGCGAGGACTTGAAGTTTACCTATACGGTGAACGCTGAAAAACAGCGGATTGACATCAAGTCAGGCGTAAACCTTGCGGACAGACCGCTTATCTGCCTTGCATGGAAAGATTTCCGTGTTGAGAACTTCGGCGGTGGAATCGGAACGAGCGAGCCTTATTACGACAAGGATTACTCGAAGCCGGTTGATAAGGTTTTTTACTGGATGAGCATCCATTATGAGTACAGCCACATTGACGGCGGCACAAACGGTGCTTCGATTGCATCAGTGTTTTTCTCGGAGGAAGGAAAATGGACTCTGGAAACGGACAAGGAGAGGTACCGCGACTGAACGCGATAGAGCTGACGAATGCCGAAGTGCAGTACCTCTTCGGCATTGTGATGGCTGAATACAATGCAACGGCGGAGAATGCATCCGTCGCTGGAAAACTGACAGAAGTTTTGAAAACTTGGAGGAAACAATGAACCAGCTGAATCAAATAATTCTTGAAGGGAACATCGTAAATGATGTTGAAGTAACTGAGCCAAGGGAAGGTTTCAAGGTAGGAAAGTTCACCATGGCTGTAAATCGAAATTACAGAAATGCAAACGGAGAGACTGGAATTGAGGTGAGCTATTTTGACTGCGAAGCTTACGGCGAATATGCCGCGAAGATTTATGGAAAATGCGTTAAGGGAGCTGGCGTGAGAATAGTGGGGCGTCTCAAACAAAACCGATGGAAGGACGGAGGCGGCAAGAACTGCTCTAAGGTATTTGTTGTGGTCGAACACATAGATTTCTTGAAAAAATCAGCTGGCAAAGAGGAGAATTTGTAATGAAAGTTTACGGCTATTCACCATTCGGATATGAGGGAACTGTTGTAACAGTGGAAGCAGACATAAGGCACGGAATCCCGGCTGTAGACATCGTTGGGCTTGCAGACAGTTCAGTAAAAGAAAGCCGTGAGCGAATGAAAGCGGCGATAAAAAACAGTGGTTTTGAATTTCCTCAGGAGCGTGTTCTTGTAAGTCTTTCTCCGGCTGACTTGAAAAAAGAAGGGGCTGGCTTTGACCTTGCAATGGCAATGGCACTTCTTTATGCACAGAATCCTGTGATACATGCAACTGACACCTGGCTCTGTTATGCGGAGCTTGAACTTTCGGGAAAGCTCCGGCCTGTACGAGGAACTTATGCGGCTCTTGAATCTGCTAAGGCTGCGGGTATTACAAAGGCAATCGTTTCAGCTGATGTGCCGTCTAGTGAGATTCCAGACGGCGTTACGGCTTACAAAGTTGATACGCTCAAAGCTGCTTATCACATTGCCACTTTGATAGATAACGGCAAGGTGCCGGATTTACCACGCATCAGAAACAACGGAATTACTTTTCCGCTTGAAGATGACGGGTCTATAGACAAAATACAGGACACTGCACTGCTTCGGGCGATGATGATTGCCGCAGCAGGTCGCCATCATCTGCTTGCAATCGGGAAACCGGGATGTGGTAAAACACTTGCTTTGCAGCACTTCCAGGCACTTCTTCCAGCCCTCACGGTTGAGGAATCACAGAGCGTAACAAGAATACACTCGCTGGCAGGACTTCTTCCTGCAAAAGATGAACTTGTGAAAGTGCCTCCGTTCCGTTGGCCGCACCAGACAGCGAGCCTGGAAGGAATATGCGGTGGCGGTGTGAATTGCAGACCAGGAGAAATCTCCCTTGCTCATAATGGAGTTCTTTTTCTTGATGAGGCTGCTGAGTTCAGAAGCTCTGTTTTGCAGATGTTAAGGGTGCCTATGGAAAGCGGAAACATAACGCTCTGCCGGGCCGGACGCTCAACAACATATCCGGCGAAATTCCAGCTTCTTATGACGGCGAATCCTTGCCCGTGCGGAAACTATGGCGAAGATGAAAAAATCTGCCTTTGTTCGGGTAAATCTGTTGAGCAGTATTGGAATAAGTTTTCTGCACCGCTTTTAGACCGCATAGCAATAAGAGTTCATGCAACAAAAAAGAGTGACGGAACAGAAAGACTTACTCTGGAGCAGATGCGTAAGAAAATCGCAAAAGCAACGGAAATACAGCGCAAGCGCGGAATGTACAACCAGCACATAACTCCGACTTACATCGGCTCATTCTGCACAATGGCAGATGATGCGAAGAACGCCTTTGAAAAACTAACGGAACTTTCGCCAAGAGGTCAGCGGAATGTACTGGTAGTTGCCCGGACAATTTCGGATCTGGACGG
The DNA here is from genome assembly GCA_045599455.1 of Faecousia sp. Taxonomy (GTDB): domain Bacteria; phylum Bacillota; class Clostridia; order Oscillospirales; family Oscillospiraceae; genus Faecousia. Next base: position 39,360 of record JAZRVX010000101.1, read on the forward strand.
CATTGAGCTGATTCAAAAAGAACATATTGAAGAAGCCGTGAAACTCGCCACTTGGGAGATTTCACTTTAATCGGGTACAAACGCCTTTAACAAGCGTTTTACATAGCAATTTGGATTGGCAAATCGGGAAGACGGTTGACAGACGGACAGACGGCAACGCCGCAGTGATGGAACGGTAAGACATCGCAGGATTATCCCTTCCTACTCCCTGTGGTCTATAGGACAGCACGGGTTCGACTCCCGGCTGCGGCATTCATTCTTTTCATGGAGGTAAAAGATGAAAACAGAAAAAATCTTAATCGGTGAAATCGCGATGAACGAAGACCGTACCGAGGGCGGAAAAGGTGATATTGAATCGCTTGCCCGCAACATGGCTAAGTACGGTCAGATTAACGCGGTTACTGTGGTAGAGGATGTATCCAATTCATACCGCTACCGCATCATTGCCGGACGACGCAGATGTGCAGCCGCCGAATCACTGGGCTGGACTGAAATCCGTGCGGATGTATATGGTTCCGACGAACTTGGAGCGGACAGCGAGGAGATGATTGCTCTTTCAGAAAACGCTGCTCGTGAGGAAATGAATGCAATCGATGAGGGTGTTCTTTATGCAAAGGAACTTGCAAAGGGAACTCCCGTGGAAGAACTTGCAGCTCTTTTCTGCCGTAACAAAAGCACTGTTTATCAGCGGGCAAAGCTCGCTCGGCTTGTTCCTGAGATGCGTGAACTGTACAAAGCCGGAAGAGTATCGCTTCATGTGGCCGCAATGGCTTCTGACCTGCCGGAAGAAGCGCAGAAGAAAATCGCTGATAACGGTGCAAAAATCACCTATGGAACTTATGCAATCAGCGAATGGGAAATCAAAAACGAGATAAGAAACGCAAGCAATGATTTTCTGCACTGTCTAGGAAACTGCGAAGATTGTGGAGCTTGTTCAAAGCGTACACACTTTTCTGACAAGACACTTTTCCCGGAACTTGCGGAATCGGACGACAGATGTCTTGACCATTCCTGCTACTGCAAGAAATTTCAGGCACGCATTGAATCCGCATTCACTGAATTCAGCGAGCGTGAAAAAGGAAAGCCGGAAGTTGATTCCTGGGACGGAAGCCGTATCGTGACTACGGAATCTATCCCGGAAGGTATTAAAGTGTCTGGTCTCGAAATCACAAAAATTGCAGATGATGAAGATGACTTAGGCAATTACGACACTTATGACGAAGACGATGTGAGAATCAAGAATCAGCTTGAAGCCGAGGGCAAGGTTGAGTGGGTTCCATGCTGGAACGGTACAGATTTTGAATTCGTTGAGCTTGCAAAGCGTGCTGATGTTGATGCCCTGTATTACAAAGACGATGAAAAGGAAGGCCAGTCTGAATCATGGCAGGAGAAAAGAAAAAGCAAGCTTTCTGACATTTTCAGAGCCGTGCCCGAAGAAAAACTTTCTGAAATCCTTGCTGATGACATGCAGTATTGGGCTTGGGAAGATAAAGCTGGAAAAATCTTTGAGGAGAAGCTGCGCACCGCTGTTTCAATAAATAAGGATGATGAAAAAATCCTTGTAACTGAACATATAGCACTCCTGGTTCTTCTTTATTGTTCAGTCAAAGAAATCAAGGAAGCCTTGCCGGATGCAAAAATTGCAGATGATGACAGCGGTTACTCAGTGGCACTCTATGAAAAACTCTTAACACAAAGACGCGGTGATATGCTCCGGCTTCTTCTCAAATCATTTCTTAGTGGTTACAAAACGAAGCCTCATATCGACGGACTTGATAATTCTGACTGGCAGAAGATTTTTGAGCATCTTGATGTGGATCTTACAAAACTTCGAGACGAGGCCGCATTGGAATCAATAAAACCAGACGGGCAATCTGATAATGCAGCAGAAACTTCGGAATCAGACGAGCCGGAAGATGTATCTGAACCTGATGAAGGAACAGAAGCAGATGAAGACGACTTCGGGGAATACGAAGACGATTCGGACGAATCTACCGACGGGGATGATGACTGGTCCGATGAAAACATTGTTTATGAAAGCTAAATAAAACGAACAACGGGAGGAATAATATGGCTGTTCATTTTTTAGAAGAAGCTGAAACCACAGAAGCAATGGTTCCAGCGGTGGTTGAGAATAACGAAAGCAGGCAGGGCGGGGCTGAGAAAATCCCTGAGACTGACGACATTTTTACGCAGTTGATTCTCCAGGCGAACCATGAGGCACACCGTGTAGAAGCTGTGCTGCAGGTCGAAGACAAGGGCAACAATATTGCGAACCTTCAGGGCTTCTGCGCAGGAATCAGGGATTTCAAGAGCGTGGCGAATGATGCGGGATTCAATATCATTCCGACTCTTTTCGACACTGCGAATAGAATGACACCCTGGATTGTCGTGATTGATAACGGCGATGAAGAAGAGGGCGGTGACCACGAATGTGAGCTTGACCTTAATACGCTCACAACTTTCAGCAGTATGCTCGATGAACTCACTCATTCACCGGAGTATATCACCCTCCGGGACAAAATGACAGAAAAAATCAAGGCGAAAAAAGATTTCCTTTACGCCGAAGCCAAACGCGGGCGTGATTTGTTCTGGGTCCATGGCTGGAATAAAGGTTTCAACTGGGTGGAGGAACAGATTAAGGAACTCCACCATTGGAAGGAAATCAAACAGCAGAAAGCTGAACGGCGGGCAAGGGAAAAGGCTTCCGAGCTTCCTTTTGATGAAGATTTTGAGGACGAAGAGTAAACAAAAGTAATGGAGAACGATTGTTCCCCTCAAAAGGAGTGTACCAATGAAAAGGTATGTATCAACAAGTTTTTGGGATGATGCGTGGGTTCAGACTCTCGATTTTACGGAAAAGGGAATGTACCTGTATCTGATTACAAATCCGCTGACAAATATCGCCGGAGTTTACAAGCTGGCAAACCGCCGCATTGTTTTTGATACAGGGCTTTCTGATGAAACCGTTGAGAAAATCATGCGAAAGTTTGAGGATGCCGGAAAAGCCTACCGGCACGGAGAGTATGTGGTTCTTCCGTCGTGGCCGCATCATCAGAAATGTCAGAACCTTAATATCCAGCGTGGAATCGACAGAATTCTTAAAACTCTTGAACCGGAAATTCTCTCGTTCCTGAATGAGGTCGGTTATAAATATCCGCTTGGTGAGTTTCTTTCAGGAACTGACAGTTCTGCGGAAGGTGTAAATGCTCAGCTTCCTGACTCCGTCCAGCAGATGGAAATGACCGAGGAGCAGAAACTTTTTATGAAACTGTGGCAGACGACAAAAGACAAGAACGGTCTCTGCATATTCCAGGTAACGGCGACAATCGAAAATCCTCGTGACTGGGAGCGTTTCTGGCAGAAGTCTAAGCCGACCTCAGAGCAGATAGAAAGGGCTTTCAAGAACTTTGCTGACGGAGTGAACAGCGGGGCAATCGCAAGGCGTTTCATTCCGGCAACGCCGGACAGATTCGTCTTGAAAGGCGGCATGAACCGCTTTTATGACCCTGTATCAAAAGAAAAGGGTGAATCTGAAAAAACAGAGAAAGACGCTCTCGCTGGTAAGATTCAGCTTTAGGAGAGCCGTGTATGCAGAAACTTGAAATTGAAAGAAATGCAGACGGCCTTGCAATGACTGACAATGCAGGTGAGGTGAAAAAAGAATTCACGAACATAAAACTTTTTGAGACAAAAAGAATGGTTCATGTATGTCAGATTCACGGAGAAGTTCCCTGCGATGTCTTAGTTTTCAACGGGAAACCGTCACCAACCGGTTGTCCTATCTGCGAGAGAGAAGAAGAAAAGCGGCTCGAAGCAGAGGAAGAACTCAGGCGTAAAGAAAGGGAGCGTGAGGCTCAGATAGAACGCTACCACGAGATGAATGTCGAAGCAGAGTATTGGGATAAGACAATGGACGATTACAAGCCAATCGTTGAATCCCAGAGAAAAGCTAAGGCTGCCGTCGAAAAGCTTATAGCGCAAAAACACGGCAAAGTGATTCTGCTCGGAACAAACGGAAGCGGAAAAACGCATCTGGGAACAATGGCGGTAAAAGCTATAGGTGGGAAAGTTCTGACGATGTATGAGATTTCATGCATGATTCGACAGTCCTATTCCTCGCTTGCGAAGCGGACGGAGCTTGAGATTGTTGAGGAACTTGCGGCAATCCCGATGCTTTTCATCGACGAGATGGGGCGCAGCAAAGGCAGCAAGTCTGAAATGGACTGGCTTTCATATATTCTTGATAGAAGACATACGCGGAGACTACCTTTCATGCTTGGAACAAACAGCCATCTTTCAAAGGACTGTCCGAACGGAAAGAACCACTGCGAGATGTGCTTCGAGAACTTTTTGGGGAACGACATTCTCTCCAGACTTGGGCAGGATTCGGAAATAGTAACTATGTACGATGCGCCGGATTACAGACGACGCAAATAAACGGGAGAAGATTATGACAGATTTAAATCATGTGGTTCTTATTGGTCGCTTAACTCAGGACTTGGGGGCTGATGAGAGAAGCTTTGGGTATGCTGCAAACGGACAGGCTCGTGCAAATGTGAGCATTGCCGTGAACAGAAGCAAGAAAAACGGCGACCAGTGGGTCGAGGAGACTTATTTTTTCAATATCACGATTTGGGGAAAAACTGCTGAAAATCTAAAACCCTATCTTACAAAGGGAAAACAGATTTGTGTCGAAGGACACTTGAAGCAGGACCGCTGGGAAAAAGACGGTCAGAAGCAGAGCCGAATTTCAATCGTCGCTGATAATGTTCAGCTCCTCGGCGGTAAGTCAGACGGAAATCCTGATGGTACCAGCTACGGACAGCAGGGCGGATTTTACGCACCACCGAAACAAAACTTCACTCCGAAATCACAGCCTCAGCAGCAGAGCTTTGACACAGGCGCGGATGACTTTCCGGAAGACATTCCGTTCTAATGACAGGGGGAAAATATGAAAAACAATCTTTCCGATTTGAACAATCATCTGTTTTCGATGCTTGAACTTCTGGAAAACGATGAAGTAATGGCTGACAGCAAGAAACTTGATGAAGCTATAAAACGCTCAAAGGCTGTATGTTCGGTTTCTACACAGATTCTGAAAGTCGCAAGTGTACAGGTATCTGCGATAAAGACAGCTGAAGCCTGCGGGCTTCTGAACAAAGATATGCCAGCCCTCATTGCGACTAAGGACAGCAGAACAGAAACAGCAAACCGACAGAAATTGCTCGGAGTTGCAAAATGAAGAAGGTCTATACAGAGGAACACAAGGCTTTCTTCGCAAGCTTCATTCCAGGACATACGGACATTGAAGTAGCAGAAGAGTTTAATAGTCGTTTTGCTCTAAAAATTACCCCGGCGAAAGTAAAGAATTATAAAAACCGGTGTCACATAAAGAGCGGAACTCCCAAAGGCAACCCCAAGGGCGACAGCAAGCTTTTTCCGAGAGAAATCCGTGATTTTATCAGGGAGAACAATAAGGGCAAGACAGCCTTGCAGATGACTGAGCTTCTGAACCGGACTTTCGGCACTGCCTACAATGTGGAACAGATAAAAAGCATTCGTGGACGGATGCACCTTGATTCCGGGCTTACCGGCCACTTTGAGCCTGGTCATATTCCGGCGAACAAAGGCAAGAAGGGCGTGAGGTACAAAGGCTGTGAAAAGACCTGGTTCAAAAAAGGTCATGTGCCGTACAACCATGTGCCAGTAAATACTGAGGTAATGTCTATGGGCGGGTATCTGAAAATAAAAATTGCAGAGCCGAATGTATGGGGCTTCAAGCACATTATGGAATGGGAGAAACATAACGGTAAAGTCCCGGAAGGCTGCCTCATCTCATTCAAAGATGGCGACCACAGAAACTGCAGCATCGACAACCTTATGTGCATTACAAAGGCAGAACACGCAATCCTGAATCATCAGAAACTAAGGTCAAGTTCGCCGGAACTTACGGAAACAGGGCTTGTGTTTGCAAAACTGAAACACAAGATTCAGGAAGTCCAGAAGGAGGGAAAGAATGGGTACAAATCAGATAGTTGAGGCCTTGAAAGAGCGCAACGAGGATTTTGAGTGGTATCCGACCACTCAGGAAATCGTTGACCGCCTTGCAGGGCATATTTTCAAAAAACGGACATACGGACGCGGAGAATACGAATGTGAATATTCTTCAGTGCTGGACATCGGCTGTGGCAATGGCTCGTTCTTTGAGAAGCTGGACCGGACTGAACCGCAGAAAATCAATGAAACGAGTGACTACGGAAAAATGCTCCGCACAAGATACGGAATTGAAAAGTCATTTGAGCTTTGCGAAAGGCTTCCTGGTGATGTAGTGATTATCGGAAGCGATTTCCATGAGCAGACGCTCATAGACAAAAAGGTTGACCTTATATTCTGTAATCCGCCTTATTCGGAATTTGAGCTGTGGACTAAGCAGATTATCATGCATGGGAACTGCAAGGCAATCGCACTTGTGATTCCATGTCGCTGGCGAATGCATCCGGAAATAACCTATGCACTCAAAAAACGCGGAATGAAAGCTGAGTCACTCGGTACATTCGATTTCCTTAACGCTGACAGGCGGGCGAGGGCAAAGGTTGATTTGCTCTTTATAACGGCTGACGATGAGGAATTTGATGGTCGCCGCTATCGGAAAGAAGCAAACGACCCGTTTGATGTATGGTTTGACGAGACATTCAAAATCTCAGCAGAAAAAGAAAAAGTCCACGAATGGGAACGAAACGAGGCAAAGCGGCAGGAACTTGTGGCGCACGGTGATACTGCTGAAATGCTCGTACAGTTCTATAACTCGGACATGGAAAAACTCTATTCCAACTACCGGCAGCTTGAGACTCTGGACGGTGACATCTTCAAGGAGCTGAAAGTTGATGTGAAGAACCTGAAAGCAGGGCTTAAAGAGCGGATAAGCGGGCTGAAACATCTTTATTGGGATGAGCTTTTCAAGAAATACGACAAAATTACGCAGAGACTTACAAGTAAGGGGCGGCGGAAAGTCATAGAGCGACTTCAAGACAACACGGCGATAGACTTCACTCTGAACAATATTTTTCAGCTTACGCTATGGCTTATCCGCAACAGCAACACGATGTTTGATGAGCAGATAACGGATTACTTCTACAGCCTTTGCAACGGTGAGACAATTCACCGCTACAAGAGCAATCTTCGGTGGAATGATGACGACTGGCGTTATATAAAAGACGGTTTCAACGATTTCCATTCTCGGTGCGAGAGGGATGAGCATAGAAAGAAGCTGAAAAATATCATGCTCGATTACCGCATCGTAGTGCAGGCATGGAGCAACTTCCGTGATTCCTGGAGTCGTGAAGGAATGAGTGACGACTGCTATGACTTTCTTGAAGATACCTACATTATAGCAGAGAACCTTGGCTTTTCCGTGGGGCGTATCCTTCCGAAAGACAAGCACGAAATCTGTGTCGAGGACTGGCGTAACTTTGATGTTCATCTTACGGACGGCTCATTGTTCGCCAATATCAAGCTATATAAGAACGGAAACCGCCATGTAAAGTTTTGCAAGGAATTCATGCAGAAACTGAATGTGGAGATGGCTCGCATAAACGGCTGGGTCCAGGACAAGAGCGAGTCTGCAACAGAGATGGGAATGAGTGCGGCTGAAATCGAGCGATTCTGGGGAAGCAACCGGAAGATTGAAATAACGGCGGGTAAACAGCTCTTAGGGCTTCCGGTATAAAGAAAAAATGGGAGGAATTTCAAAAATGAAAGTTCTTGAAATTATCGTAGGAATATTCTGCCTTTTGTTACTGGCGGTGTTTGCAGCAGGGAGCAGTAATAGAATCGTTGTTTTCAAAAGACGACGAAGAAGAACAGCGAAAAAAAATCATTCACGGGAGGAAATGATGAAGATTTATGTATCAGGAAAAATCTCAGGCTTAGAAAGACCTGAGGTTGTGGCAAAGTTTGAAACCATCAGCGCAGAGTTACGAAAGAAAGGACACTCTGTTTTTGTTCCGACTATTCTGCCGGAATACAGTGATGTATCACACGAAGACTATCTGCACATTGATTTTGCAATGATAGATGTTTGTGATGCCATCTATATGCTTGCCGACTGGCAGAAATCAATCGGTGCACGCAAGGAACTGCAATATGCTGCTGATTTCAGAAAAGAAATATTGTACGAAGACATGACAACGAAAGAGGTGAACTTTCCGATTATTTATTCTCATCCGGATTTGGGGAGGGGCGTATGACAAACAAATATGACAGCAGAAAAGACACAGAAAAACACATCAAGCGTGTTGCTTATTATCTCAACATTTGCAAGAAAGAACTTTGCAAAAAATCAAAGCGGCATGATTTTGACAAAATCCATGACAAAACAGAAAAAGCTCTGTTTGACGAATACACGCCAAAACTAAATCATTGCACCTATGGAAGCGATGAATACAAGAGTTTCCTTGTAGGTCTGAAACCTGCTCTTGATATTCACTATAAGAATAACCGACATCACCCGGAACACTTCGCAAACGGAATAAAAGACATGACATTGCTTGACCTTCTGGAAATGCTCTGTGATTGGAAAGCAAGCTCTGAACGCCATGCAGACGGCGATATTTACAGGTCTATGGAAATAAATCAAAGCAGGTTCGGTTATTCTGATGAATTGAAAACTATTTTGAAGAATACAATCGACTATCTTATCAGGGAGGTGAATCGATGAAAGTTGAAACCTTAAAAGCAAGACAACATAATCTTCATCTAGTGATGGAAGGGTTGGATAAAATAAAGCTGGGATTTGGGCTTGATACAAGTCAAATGGCACAACTTGGATGTGCAATTATAGATTATGTAAAAGACAATTTTCCGGGAAAAGAAAAAAATGTCGATACGGAGAATGAAAATGCCTGTCCCAGATGAATTTGTACTTGCGTATGACTACCGCCTGTGCGAGATTTGCGGGCGGGGCAATGTTCCAGATCCAGATTTCGTTCATGTCGTTGTGGATAACGAAAAGTCTGGTGCAGAGCATGAAAAACGCTGGTATGCAATCTGCAAGGATTGCCGGGGGCGTGCAAGGACGGACAAAGACTATGAGAGATATATCACAGAAAAAGTCTTTGCCATGAAATTGGGTAGAAGAGTGAGGATAAGAGAAAATGAAGCGTAGAAAATGGACTAAACAGGAGCGTAAACAGATTTATGAAAAATATAACGGTCACTGTGCGTACTGCGGAATCAGAATAAAACCACAGGAAATGCAGGTAGACCATATCGTGGCACTCAGACGCGGCGGGGCTGATTCAATCGAAAATGCTAATCCTTCGTGCAGAATGTGCAACAAGTACAAGGACACGCTGACATTAGACAGTTTCAAAAACTGGCTTCTTGCCGGGGTCGTAACCAGATTGCGCAAGGTGTTTATTTTCCGCATTGCAGAGCGGTACGGCATGATTAGCGTAAACGAGTGGAATAAGAAATTCTACTTTGAAACAATCAAATAGGAGTTTTGCAAATGCTGACATTTCCACTGAAAAAAGAATGGTATGAGAAAATCAAGAGTGGTGAAAAGACGGTTGAGTATCGAGAAGTAAAGCCGTACTGGACAAGACGAATCCTAAATTATTCTTGGTATTACAGTCAATATATATGTCCGAAAGATAGGGGTAAATGGTTGGAGTTATACCCTAGGTATTTCAATAGTAATAAGGAAACAGCTGTTTGCATT
>JAZRVX010000102.1:0-1078 GCA_045599455.1 Faecousia sp.
CAGATAATCTGCAATCGTTGCCATGGCACACCCTCCTTTTTCCCACAGTATAGGGGATATTCTTGAACAAATCTTGACAGATACCGAAATTCCTTCTATAATCAGGAAAAAATATTCGGAGGGAATGCCCATGAAAACATCAGTCACCCGCCAGCGCGCACTGGAGCTGCTGCAAAAATACAACAAAGAGTCTTTCCACATTCTCCACGCTCTGACCGTGGAGGGTACCATGCGCTACTTTGCCGAAAGTCTCGGCTATGGTGACGATATAGACTTCTGGGGTCTGGTGGGTTTGCTGCACGATGTGGACTTTGAGGTGTATCCTGAGCAGCACTGTGTGGCCACCCCTCCGCTGCTTGCTGAAATTGATGCAGAGCCCGAAATGGTGCACGCCATCTGCTCCCATGGCTACGGTATCTGCTGTGATGTGAAGCCTGAGCACGAGATGGAAAAGGTGCTCTTTGCCACCGATGAGCTGACCGGTCTTATCGGTGCCGCCGCGAGAATGCGCCCCAGCAAGAGTGTCATGGACATGGAGCTGAGCAGTCTGAAAAAGAAATTCAAGGACAAGAAGTTTGCCGCCGGATGCTCCCGTGAGGTGATTACCCAGGGTGCGGAAAATCTCGGCTGGACACTGGACGAAATCTTAGAGCGCACCATCCTCGCCATGCGCAGCTGCGAAAGTGCCATTGCCGAGGAGCATGCCCTGCTCTGCGGCTAAAACATAGCAAAATCCCCTCCCGCGTCAGACAATCGCGGGAGGGGTTATGTTTTGTCAGAATGATTATTCAGCACACTAAATGCAAGGAATGAGCTATTCGTTTCCTCACCAGTAAGGGCGCAAGTCCGGCGCACTTTCTGCTTCGCAGATGGATGAAGCAAGCTCCATCCCTACAGGCTCTAACTAAACGAACGCTTCCTTTATTTCCCTGTGGAGCCGAAGCCGCCGGCACCCCGGGCGGTTTCATCCAAGGAATCGGTCTCGCAGAAGGTTCCCTGTGCCACCGGCGCAATGACGAGCTGGGCAATCCGCTCGCCGTGGGCAATGGTCTGCGGCTTCTGTCCGTGATTATGCAGT
>JAZRVX010000103.1:0-7527 GCA_045599455.1 Faecousia sp.
TCTTTTCTTCCAGGTCTTTCCGCCGTCCTCACTGTATACGGTCGCATCATCCCAGCGGCAAAGTTTTCCGTCCATAAGGGCATGACTTTCACGGACGCGCTCGTCAGAGGAACTGCTCCACTCGTACATCGTAAGACCGATATCTTCCATGCGCTTCTGCGTGATAATGCCGTTGAGCTTTCCTATCTGGTCACGGGCAATGAATGTAGCACGGCTCTTTGTGATTTTGCTATCAAGAGCCATAATCTGCTCAGAGAGCATTTTCACGCTCCAGCCATTGGTAACGGCCTGCTCAGTCGTCGAGTTGATATCGGAGATGTATTTTCTGATGTCGCTTCTGATTACCTCATAGTTAGTGTCTTGCCATTGTTTCCGGGCATCTGGCCACCAGCTTTCATCTGACGGGAAATTCACCCCCAATGAAGATTTCACGGACTTGTTGTACTGCCCGCCGTTGAAGTTGAACGCACTCTGGGAAACATCTCCAAGCCCCATATAAATCGGAGAGCGGAGTTTCTTCTGCTCATCATCTGAGATGTAAGCATTCACCCAGCCGTTAAGAGAGCGTACCATGAGTGCAAAGCTTTCACCGGCGACTGCATCCTGCCGGACAACCGCATTTGCAGCATCGCCCCGCAGAACCGATTCCTGATGTTTTTCCAGGAACTCATGCACGAACACACGAACCGGCTTCACCCATTCCTGATAAAGCCGTCTGTAATGGTTTTCTGTAGCCCACGGATAGAGCCAGCGAATCGGCTTCTTGCGTTTCGCCTTTTCCGCCGGACTCATGCCGTTTCTCTGCGCCCGCAAAAGCACTATGAGTGCAGAGCGGGTAGCTTGTGAATCATTCATGCACTACTCCTTGTAAAGAGATTCTTCGCCATAAATGCAGTGATATTTCCTAGGATTGAAGAGCTTAAAAAAATTTCTTTTTCCTCCAATATGGTCAGTTGAGAGCCTTGTATATCCTGGGAATGGCGGCATCAATGGAACGCAGTCGTTTACATGGGAATACTGCTTAACCTCGTTTACGCAAGAGCGTACATATTCGCGGGTCTTTTTACCCCACAGCGGCTTTGGTGCCCCGAATGTGTAAACACTCGCTTTTTTGCCTGTTCGGTAATGGAAATCCTCAGCTGCAAGAAGAGCCACCGCGCCACCATAACTCCAGCCGCAGATGTGAATCTGATAATCAGGTGCGATTTCTGTGGCAAAAATAATCTTCTGCATAATCTCATCGTTGCATGATTTATAGGCATTACCCCAACCACGGGCAGCCCTGATGCAGGATTCCTGTTTTTTGTAAAGTTTCATCGGAAAATTGAGATTGTTCTTCCAGTCCGTATTTCCGCACGATTCCTCAAAAATAAGCCTTACGACTTTTTCAACATCATCGACCTTTATAGTCCACTGAACATCATCGCCGGATGTAATGTACTCATCATGGCTGATGCCTTTGATAAAATTGAAAAGTTCATTCGGTTTCATATTTCCTCCCTTGACATTTCACCGAAATGTGCTATATTTGATTCTAGCGGGCGGTAACCGAGATTTTTATATCTCGCTTCTGCTTATCACACGGCTACCCATTCGGGCAGCCTTTTTTTATTCCATCAATTCAACAGAATAAATCTTATGGTCGTTTTGTACGGTTTCCTTTACGGTTATGTAGGCGTTTGCCTTTTTACCACTGTTCAAAGTGAAAGGTGCATTAAAACGCTTTATCGACAAAACATTTCGGCTTTCATTTCTATCAGGTCTTGTCTCAACCAGATCCGCTTTTCTATATAAATCTGTTATCTGCTCTGCCGCTTCAAAATGCTCGGAAATAGTGAAGCCGTTTGCTTTTGACTTCTCTATTGCCTTGTCACTTCCAAGTTTTTTCAGACTTCGGCTATTCAAATGCGCTTCAATCCCTGTCTTTTCGTTCTTGTGAGTTCCGAACTCAGAGTGCAATTTTTCTCCAAGTTCATCACGAAGAACCTTTGCGTGGCTTTTCTTCACCGTACCTTCTCCCGTCTTTGCTTTTGCCGTGCCAGGCTTACTCCCGAACCGTCCGTTTTTCTCTCTCGGCTGGTTCGGGTCATAGCCGTCTTTTCTGTTGCCCGCCCCGCCTAGCCGTCCTCCGGCTCATCGTCGTTGCCGTCATCGTCTCCGCTGTCACTGTCGTTTTCCGGTGGCTCAGGCGGTGTTTCTTCTACAGGCGGCATATCCAAATCATCAGGAACAGGAATGTTGTCGAGCGTGTCGCCGTATTTCAGGAAGCGCACTTCGTAAGGCTCAAGCACGCCCGCATCGATGTAGGCCTTGTAAGTGTCCGCCTCAACTTTTTCACGGTCTGCTTTCTGCTTCTCCAAATCAGCCTTTTCTTTCTCGTTCATAGTCTCAAGCGGCCTGAACTCAATGTATGGCTCTTCAATTCCTTTCCACTGTGAAATAATGCGGACAAGTCGGAGCAGTACAGGCTGCAACTCTGAAACCTGCAGTGAACGGACCATATCATAGTAATTGTTCATATCGCTCTCTCCAGTTGCATTCATACCAGCCGGAGACATACCGAACAATCGGGTCATTGGATAACCTGTATCCGCAGAAATCAGCATAAACAGGATATGAAGAATTTCCGGCACACCAGCAAAGCTGATATTGTCACGCACGAATTCCTCTTCATTATCAAGGTACATACTGCGGAAAGTTGATTTTACAAGATCCATCAGCTCAACACGGCGTTTAATAGAGGCCGCACCGTCTTCTGACGAAAGAAGCTGTGCCAAGTCTTTAATCTTGTATTTTCCCACACCAAGCTCGCTCAAAAGCTGGTCGATACTTCCCAATGATGAACCAAGCGATTTCAAGCGGTCATTTGCCCGCTGTAAAGAAGAGATTCCCCAGTAGCGGTTCTCGGAGCTGATTCCGGTGATGGAATGCCGTGGCAAAGTATCACCGTGCAGCTCTATGATTCTTGTATAATGGACATTCATCACCTGCGTTGCCTTATTACCCGGAACCTCAAATTTCACAGGGTACATCACGGGAAGACCGTATCTTGGCTGTGACGGGTCTGTCTGCCATTCGATATTCTCAAACTGAATTTCTGTCCGTTCGATAACCCGAAGTTTCTCTATTGACCGGATATTCTTCGGATACAAAGGCTTGTCTGGAGTTTGTCCGTCAATTACGCAGATGAAGATTGCAGCCCCACCATACAAACGCTTCCAGCCGAAAGCGTCCTTAACTTTCTGCTGAACCTCAAGTTCTTCCATAATGCCAGCGTATTGTTCAGCGAGTTCTGCGGCTGACAAATCATCCTGTTTAGGAAATGAATAATCCCAGCCCTCACGAAACATATCATCTGGCAAAAGTTTGACTATTCGAGCCGCAAGTCCATCTTCATAAAAAAGAGACTCCAGCTCCTGGTCTGTCATAACTCCTGTAAGGACATGATGCGTAAAACCTTTCTTTGCTGTTTTAGCGGAACCCAAGCCCGTTATAAGGTTCTGCCAGCCATCTTTCCTCCGCACTTTAGCAGAAGGATTCTTTTGATTGCCCATCTATTTTCCTCCCTTGTTTGTTTACCATTTGTATAATTCGCTCGTATCGTCCTGAGACTGCCATATTGCATATCCTGCGGACAGATTATCCACCTGGTCATCGTGCGCCCCGAAAGGAAACGCATTGACTTCTGCTATCCAATCATCAAGCCAAGGCTCTCCGTGCACGACATGCACATTTCCGGCCTTGAAAATCGGCTCCAAAGGTGTCGCACGGACAACCTTATCTTTCTTCTCAGGAACAGAAAGGACCACACGCTTTCCTTTCAGAATTGAGCGCATGGTCGCTATCGTGTCTTTTGCATCCGAAGAGTTACCGACACCAATCTTTACATACGGACCGTCGAGCATAGTCACCTGACGAATTTCAGCATCTCGCTCTGGTGCGTTTTTCCGCATCCTGTCAACATTTCTAATCCAAAGGTGCGGCATACCTTCCTGAATGCTGAAAGCAAGCAATGTTCCGCTCGTCCAGTCGGGATCTGCTTTAGCTCGCTCTTTTGCCGTATGAGCCAAGTCCCATATACGCATCCAGCGAAGTCCTTTCGGAAACTCTGCCGCAGACATGTGCCGCTGAATACACTCCGTATTGAGCATATTTCCACCACGCTTAACAGGTTCAAGCTGCATAAGCGACTGAAAACCATAATCACCAAGCACGGCTTTCTGCTGCGTGTACCACTTCTTTCCGAAGCGTTCCGGGAACAAAACACCTTGCGGATATTTGTCGCTCATCGCAGGGAATGCCAGGCATTTAAAGCGAGGAAATTCAGGGTCTTCTTCCATGCGCTTTTTTATGCGCCCGATGATGTCGTCCACATGCCAGGGTGTCGCCAGAACTATCGTTATTGAAACAGGCGCACGACGGGTCATGAAGTCATTTGTGAAAGCGTCCCACATTTTTTCACGCAAAGTATCACTTTCCGCATCAGCACGGTTTCGACAGTAGTCGTCGAGCAGGCCGAGATTGTAGCCCTGCCCCGAAAGGCTGCCCAAAAGACCAGATGCGAAACACTCGCCCTCGTGGTCTTTTATCATCCAGTGCGCCCCGCTTGAGCTTCCTGGGTCTACACGAATATTCGGGAAAAGATTTCTGTAAGGCTGTGTAGAAATGAGATTACGGCTCGTTTTTGAAAAGCCCTCTGTCAAAGCCTGTGTATGGCCGCACAAAATAACCTTGCTGTCCGGGAACAGACCGAGAAAATGTGCGGGCAGTTTTCGGCTCAAAATCTCGCTTTTTCCATGCCTGAATGGAACGGTAATCACCCAACCTGTAGAAATTCCTTGTCGATAGCGTTCAATGGCGTAATCAATCGCCGCACAGATTCTCTGCGTATGAAAGCCCACTGTGAACGGCTCAGCCCGGTTCGTCCATGTGTACATCATAAAATTGAGATGATGGTCTACAGCTTCGAGCCTTTGCAGGTAGAGGAGTTTTTCAAGATTCTCGTTTTCATTCTCCTTCTTCCGTGCCACGCCACGCCCCTATTTCTTTTTTGATTTGTTCAGCCAAAGCACGGCGTTCTTCCGGATCTTCTGGAATGTCGCTCTGTTTTTCGCCGACTTCGACTTGCTGTGTTGCCTTTCCGTAGATTCTGTCGAGAACAGTGTTCACCTCGTGCAGAGTGCCGTTCTTTATATCCTGTATGAAAGCAGAAATAAGCAGTGCGACGATAACCGGCAGTTTTTCCTTATTGCCTGGCTTTACCATCTCCTGCAATTCTTCAAGAGTGCTTCCGAAAATGATATTTGAGAAAATTGCATCAACATCGGTTTTTGATACGCTGTTGTCTTTTACGAACTTCTTTAATTTTGACGGAAGCCGTCCGCGCCTTGCTGGCTGGTTGGTTGATGTAAAGCGGTATGGTGCACCCTCCGCCGCAAGATTTGGATTTCCCATAAGTCCCCCCTCCTTATTCCGATTGCAATCTGTTTTCAAAAGCGTTTTCAATTCCGTTTCTCACAGACGAAAACATTGGAAAAATACGAAAAACAGAAATTGCAAAAAGTGATGATTTTTCGCAAAAAACACACAAAAAACCGATAAAAAACACCATTTTTCCTTGAAAATTGAATGTTCTGCCCTTAAAGTCCAAAGCATAGGAGAACAAGACTATGAACGAAGAAATGATGAAACATACAGAGGAAATGAGAACAATAAGAATGTGGCTGCACTCCGGTGCAATCACATACGAGCACGCGCAGAAGCTCGCTAAGCCACATCTTGAGGCAATGAACGCAAGAAGCAAGGAAATCGCAAAGAAATGCGGAGCAAAATTCCGCGCAATAAGTTTCAGTTCTTTCATGCGTTAGCCTCCGATTTCTCCGATTCTTCGGACTGCTCCGCATCGTTTATAGCGGCGGCGAGTTCCTCACCATCAATTTTGCATTTGGAGGCGGCCTTAACAGGGTCGCCTTTTACGAATACCAGGATATTCTGGTGAACCTTTCCAATTTTTCTTGATTTCACAAATCCCTCGGCAACTGTAAGAGCTTTTGCAGCAATCTGAGTGACAAGAATCATCTCGTCATAATAGCGTAAGCCCGCATCCTCAAAGGCGCGTATAGTGTCAGGAATTATGCCGTAATAAACCCCGCCGTCTGTTTTCATTCGAGCCTCGCCAACAACAAAAGCTGCGAAGCTGTCGTCCTCAAGACGGACACAGGCTTTCTTTATGATGTCAAAATAAGCTTCCCGGAATCCTTCATAATCCATATTAGACAAATCTTCCGGGCGGTCGCTGTAAACTTCCAGATCCGCATAAGGCGGGCAAGAGAAGACAAAGTTGCATTTGAAGTCAGAAGGAAGAAAAGAATCCATCTGCCGAGAATCACCGCAAATCCATTCAGGCGGATTTTCCCCGGATATTGAAATCTGCTCACGGTTAGCAGCAATCTGCTCGTCACGAAGGTCTATACCCGTGTATTTGAAGCCTAGTCTTCCGGCAACAAGACCACGAACTGAACCGCCCGCAAACGGGTCCAGAATCCGTGCCCCGGAAGGACAGAACCAGCGGTACATAATCTCGCAAAGAACAGGGTCGAAAATGCTCTCGTTAGGAAGCTTTCCGCCACCAGCTTTTTCAGCGAGAGCCGCCATGTGTTTGAGCATACCGTCGTCCCGCCCTTTCTCACTCTGGATTCCCAGGGAAAGCCACTGTTTCTTGCGTTCCTGCCAGTAACCTGCGGAAGCACGGAAAACAGACAGAGGCGGTACGATAAAACGCTCTGCAAGAGATTTGTGCTCAGAGGAAGAGGAATCGTCCAAAAGCCCCGGAAGCTCAAACAAATCACCTGACGGAAGAAGCAGATCGTCCCAGTCAATTTCAAGTCCGGCGGTAAACTCTGCGAAGCCCTCTGCATCCAAGACACCGTAACAGGAATTCAGACGGAGCACCTTCTGCTTTGCTTCGGTCTCGTCAGCGGCCTCGATATACACAACAGGTAAATCAGGAATAGACAGAGGCTCTCCGTCATCATCAGAGAGTTTTCCAGCCTCATCAAGAAAATAATGCCGCTTGCTCATTTCAGTAAGTGCAAGCAGTCGCCCGTGTCCGTCAAGGCAGCGGTTGCGCTCGCCGTCTTTCCAGACAAAGAACGGAAACGAAAAGCCGAATTTGAGAATTGATGTGATTATTTTTGAGATTTCTTTCTTGGAGCGTTTTTTCAGGTTGCCCTGAAACTCCTCGATTTGTGAAAAAGGAAGCGTATCCCGCACATTGCAGGATATGCGTATGGTTTGCCGGTCGCCCATAAAGAGCCTCCCACTGTAGAGAATTTTCCGGCAAATATATTTTCGATAATAAGGCTAAAACGGCTAAAAATCAAGGATATAAAAAGATAACGGAATAAATGTGTATGGTAAGAAGAAATTTTCAGTGTTTTTTTGATTATTAGTTATTGACAAATAATCTATAATAAGGTATATTATAACTATCAGGAGCGTTGCTCCGTAGTGAAATCTTTTGTTAAA
>JAZRVX010000104.1:0-1143 GCA_045599455.1 Faecousia sp.
CCCGGCTTCAGCTCAATGGAGCCACAGGCCCGGTTCAGCGCAAGCGCCACGTGGGAGTCCCATTGCAGGCGCGGATTGTCACGGAAACTCCTCGTCATCCAGCTGCACCCATCCTCGGTCCCCTGCTCTATGACAGATGCCAGATGGCCGTCTTCCGTCGGGAGGAAAGACACATCCAGGGACATTCCCTTCCCGGATTCCAGTTCTATGACCACCTTGTTGTCGGTGGCCGACACCCAGGAGGTCACGGACAACACATTATCCTCCGAAGCGTAGGTAGCCCGGATCTCGGCGCTGCCGGGAAGCTGCTCTGCATGATAGCGTCCTGAAGAAATGATGCCGGAATTGAGCACCAGAGCGCCGGGGAGGGCCAGCCCTCCTTCAGGATATGACTGCAACGCACGCCAGAAATCATTCTTACCTATATAGAACGTGATTCCGTCTGCGGACGTCTTCATGGTCAGACCGATGTCCCCGTTTCCTGTCAGGGGAGCATCCGCAGTCTTGTTCGTAGGGACATGGGCGGGCCATTCCGAGAATTCCGCCTTATAGCTGTCCAGTTCGTCCAGTATTGACCCCCGCTGCACGGTGCAGGCGCCGGACAGGGATAATGCGAGAACTGCATAAAGGGCACATTTCATAATACCGTTCCTTGTAAATATTCATAAAATCGAGTAGGAGGAAAACAAAAGTAGTTTCCTCCTACTTTTGTTTTCCGACCTCTCACACCACCGTACATGCCGTTCGGCATACGGCGGTTCTTCATTGTTCAGTGCAATTTGACGTAGTAGTCCATAAGACAAGGATAGCCAGCTATGCGTAGATTCTTGTCGGTTGCGGCCCTGCTCATTACGGGCGAGCTTGCAATCCGCCAATATCCACTGCTGCTATTGCCCCATTGATATGCCATATATGGCTTTATGCCACATTTGACAAGATTCTTGACGCGTGTGCTCGGCTTCTTCCAGCTCTTCCATATGCACATCCGTATGCGCCTGCGCAGCCATTTATCCATCTCGACAAGGCATTTCTTGGCGTCAGCAAGTTTGAAGTAGTTCACCCATCCGCGGATGGTTTGGCGCAATACCTCTTTCCTGCGTTCATAGCCCATCCCGTTGCTCCTACTTGTGATGAGTTTAAGTT
>JAZRVX010000105.1:0-36204 GCA_045599455.1 Faecousia sp.
GGAATTATTTTTTCGCGGCTGACTTTACAAACGCGTTCGTCTTTGCTATAATAACTCCCGCAAACGCACCGGTGGCTCAATGGATAGAGCATCGGATTCCGGTTCCGAGGGTTGGGGGTTCGAGTCCCTTCCGGTGTACCAAAAAGCAGGGCAGCTTAGGCTGCCCTCCTTTTTGGTACACCGGAAGGGACTCGAACAGATTCAATGCAGATGCCCGGTGGGCATCTGCTCGCTGTCGGCTCGACGACAGCGACACATTTATTAAATCGAGTCCCTTCTCGAACCAAGAAACGAAGCAGGGGAGCTTAGGCTTCCCTGTTTTTGTGTCTCGGAATTGAAATGCTTTTTGTTTACGCTAACTGTGACCGGAGTGCATCCTGTAAAACCTGAGAGAAGTTGATACCCCGCTCTTGCTGCCCGTCATCTATGCTGAATTTCTGCGCTTCTTCCTCTTCCCGGATGGTAGTACGCATCCTTTCAAGGCTTTCGTCTACCTCTGCCTGTGACGGTCCGTATCGACGGTTTGCGTTATTTACTTGATTCTCCCGGCCTTGATATCCTCGATAGCTTGCATTGCTATCATCTCTCGTTCCTCGCTCGTTTTGCCTTTCATTGTTGACGCTATCTTCTCTGCTGAAGATTCTGATACCTTCATCCGAGAAATAGTCCTCAGCAATTCGCACCGCATTTTCGTGTTGTGCATCTTCAAAATACTCCTTCAAAGCAGCAATTTCATCTTGGTCAATACCCGTATCGCACTGGATAACATAATCGATTACGGGTTGTTCCATGCTTCCGCGGAACAGTGCAGCTTTCGTTCCGTCTATCGTGGTGATAGAAAGCGCATCGTTAAAGCTATGACTATTATACCCCTGCGCCACGGTTTCTGCAACAGCAGATTCTACTTTTCTTAATTCCAAAGGACTTAGGATTTCATCATTTACAGCCCAGCTAAAATCCTGATAGTCATAGTCGTCAACGGAGAACCGAATGTCATCATTTGCAGCATTAAACCGCTCGCTCAGAGGAATAATCTTCCCGTCGTCATCATAGGTCACAATATCAGCAGACTTGAGCTGAGTCTGCGGGTCGAAAAACGCATAAACTGTGTCAGTGCCAACATCTTTATACTTGGCGCTGCCGGCATCGTATATATCGTCATAAATGACTCCACGATACCCATGGTCAAATGCCCACTTTGCAATCTCTCTGGTCGAGGAATGCTCCGGAAGACCTTCAATATTGCTTCTGATTGCATGCCAGCTCGCACCATGTCCGGAGATTGCGAGCATCCCGGATGTGTTCGCATAAAGTCTGTAGATACCCTTATTCCCCTCTGCGACTAGCATCTCGGTCATTTTGTTTCTGGATATCAGAATAGGCATTTTGGCATTCTCGCCGATGCTAAGCCAGTCATAATCAAAGACTTCTTCCTTGGCTTGGTAGGCTTCCCTCGTCATTTTTACAGCATCCAGAAGGTCGGAATACAGCTCGTCCCCGAATTGCTTTCTGGTGTCATCCAATGCGGCGTGGAAGTCGCTGATTGCTGCCTCAAGCTGTTCACTGTTGGTTGCTGTCTTCATGCCCCGAACCGCATCAACAAGCTTTTGCACCTGCGCAGTCTCCTCGGGCGAATCGAAAACATAAGAAGATAAGTACAGCATTTCCATGTCCGTATCGAAAGCCCTGTTGATGTTCTCAATCCGAGGCGCCAAGTCGTCATCTGTTGCGTATTTCACATCCGGGAAAAGCTTTCTGACTTCATCTAAGTACTGATTCTCATTGAGGTCATAAAGCCCTGCATAATTAACATGACGAGCTTGCCCGATTGAATCACGGGAAGTTTCCCCACTGTAAGTCTGTGCAGTGTCACGGTGCTTGCTTGCGAAGAAGGAGCGTTTGTCGTCCGAAGCATTTGTATCAATTACGGTAAAACCGAATGCCTTTGTTCCGTGATTGACCTCATCGGTATACCCCGCATCCTCCGCAGCCTGTCTAACCATCTCATTGAGCCGGTCATAATTCTGTGCCGGATTTTCTGCAAGCCGCAGATACTCCGTGTCATCAACAGAAAACTGCCCATTGACTTTCCTCCCGGTCTGGTCTATACTGTCGTTAGGGATAATACTCCCTCTGACAGCGCCAGCAGTCGGATTTGGATCCGATGTCGTTTGCGCTGTCATTTTTTTGCCATCATTGAATTTTACAAAGTTGCCTTCGCTGTCGCATATTTCGTGAATGTAAAAGTTAATATCATTACCCTGATGATATTTTTTTACAACTACCGCCATTCCGATTTTCTTTCCAAAAAAATCAATCGGTGCAGCAAATGTAACTGTATCATATTTTTTTCCTTTATGGTTTGGGTCTGAAAAAATTTCAATTCCACTTTCTATAACGTTTTTTACTGCAACAAAAGCATATTGCTTTGCCGCTCCGTTTCCATGCGATATTGATTCGCCTGCTCCTTTAGTCGTGAGCATAACATTACCAAATCCGGCTCGGCTTGCAACACGGCCTTGTTTATTAAACAGCTCTGCAGCTACAGCAGTATCATTATCATGATTTCCGGTAAACGGAATAGCGTTTGTTGCATCAACTTCGGCAACTGTATCCATCTGCATAATTCTGCCAAGATTGTCATTCAACTGCTGAATGATGCTCTTGGCTTTTTCTGCTTCCTCGGCATTTTCAAAGGAACTATCGTCAACGCTGAACCTCTGCCCCTCCGGTGGTCCTCTGAGCTGTTCCATTTCGGCCTCGCTCTTCTTGCCGATGAAGTGTTCATCCATCCACTGATTGACCGTATCACCGAACTGCTCTGCATGGACACCGAAAGCGTTGATGCCGGAGTAAGCATCGGCCAGCATCTCCTCGGCAACAAGGCGCATGAAGGAATCATCAATAGTTACAAACAAGGGCAGCCGAGGGGCTGCCCTTGTTGTGATATCGTGCCTATGAACAAAAAGAACTTGCAAACGAAATGCGCTTGTGGATTAGGCCTCTTTACCTGTGGATGCGATGTACTTCCTGTAGTGCAGATAGGGATAGATAGTACCGGCCACATAGCTGACCGGCCAGGCAAGCCACACGGCGTTGAGATTTTTAAGCAAATACGCGCCTGCCAGTGCCAGCGCGACCTTGGCACCCAGCTGAATGAATGCGCCCACCATGGAAGCATTGGCGTGACCGATGCCGCGCAGGACATTCTGATAAACATGCATCACGCCGTAGAGAAGTCCCGGCACGGCGGCAAAAATCAGATAGCGGTAGGAGGTGCTGACAATCTCGGCATCCGCATCGGGCAGGAATGCCACGGTCAGGGGCTTGCCGAAGATGAGAAGCACCGCACCCAGTAGAACGGACATGACGGCATTGATAATCATGGAGGCTTTCACGCCCTTGTCAATGCGGTCATATTTTTCCGCCCCCAGATTCTGCCCGGCATAGACGGACAGGGAACTTCCGATGGTCTCCATGGGCATGAGGGAGAAGCTTCCCAGACGGCTGCCCACGGTGTAGCCCGCCATGACCACCTCACCGAAGCCGTTGATGCAGCTCTGCACCACCACATTGCCCAGATTGTTGAAGCCGGACTGCAATGCAATGGGCACGGCGAGCTTGGTGATACTCCCGAAGAGCTGGCCGTCGGGGGCGAAATCCCGGCGCTTCAGGCGCATTTCCGGATATTTGATGTGCAGTGTGACGATGGCAAAGAGCACGGACATTCCCTGCGCCAGAGCGGTTGCATAGGCAGAGCCTGCAACGCCCAGATTGAGGCTGACCACAAACACATAGTCAAGCACGATGTTGCTCACCACCGACACAATCAGGCAGTACAGGGCGGTATAGGCATCCCCCAGACCACGGAAGGTGTTGGAGAACATGAAATAGTAGATAGGGAACACTGTTGCCAGAAAGGATATGCGCATATAGGACACGGCCTCTTTCATGGGACCCTCCGGGGTGCCCATGAGCCGCAGGACGGGCTCGGAGAAGGGGAGACCCAGCAGACCGATGGCAATGCCCAGAGCGGCTCCTAAGTAGATGGAGTTTGCCAGCACATGGCGCATCTGGCCGTAGTCGTGCCGCCCGAAGCTCTGGCTCATGAGAATGCCGATGCCGATATTGAGGCCGATGACCATGGACGACACCAGCAAAATCACGGGCATACATACACCCACGGCGGTTAGGGAGGTGGAGCCTAAGTATCTTCCCACAATCAGGCTGTCGGTGATGGTGTAGACCTGATTGAGCAGGTTGCTTGCCAGCATGGGAAGGGTGAACAATGTCAGAAGCCGCAGGGGACTTCCTTCCGTCATATCAAGATTTTTCTTTTTCATTTCCATATCACTTGCGGGCGCGCAAACCTCTGCGCTCAAATTTGTCGGGTACGATTTTCTCAATGGTGGGGATGAAGATAAGGCAGATAAGGGCTGCGGTGAAGCCACCGTTATACAGGCAGTAGCCGCCGTGCAGGGTCGGCACGGAGGTGACAAGGATGTAGTGCATCATGGCGGCGTAGAATCCCCAGTGCCAGCCGTACTTGTCGGCGATGGGGCTCAGACCGTTGGCGTAGCACAGACCCACCACGATGGCTTGGGCGTTGATGGCACCTGCGAAGGTTCCCCCGGCCAGAACGGACAGTTCCCGGAACAGTCCTGCGGCGACCACATAGCCTGCCATGATGGGCAGGACATTGGCCGGATGGGAGCCGGAATTGCAGGTGGAGAGCATGCAAAAGATGACACCGAAAGTCACACCGTTGAAGGTGGCGCCGATGAGATTGTAGTAGCCCAGAATGAACAGACCGAACAGACCGAAATTCATTAAGAATGTGGCGTTGTTGTAGGTGGAGGTGAAGCAGGTCACAAGCTCCGGGTCGGTCAGCAGATGCCAGTAGTCCTTGGGTTTGCAGCCCATGAAGTATGCCGCAATCACCGCGCTGCCGAACAGTACCAGACAGAAGGTGTTGGTATACATGGGCTGGGCAAGCTTCAAGGTGGCGGCATCGGGAGCGGCGGGGATGGCCACGCCCAGAGTCTTAAAGAGAGTTGCCTGCAGGAAGAAGGAAATCATACCCACGGGCAGGGCAGCGGAATAGAGGTCGAAGCCCTTGTGCACCTTGGGTGAATGCGCCAGCCCTGCGGGCACCAGCACACCGATGAAAAGCCCCACCCCGATGGCGAGCACTGCGCCGGAAAGACGGAATCCCACGAAGTCGGCATTCGGATAGCGCACCAGCAAATCCGTAATCAGGGGGGCAATGCCGGTGGAGTACAGGAGGGCATTGACATTGTTCTTTACCGGCTCCTTCTTAATGGCACAGTACAGCAAAACGCCTGCCATGGTGGGCAGGATGTTTAAGATGTTGATGCCCCATGCGCCGAAGCCGGTGGTGAGAATCACGGCCAGGGTGGAGGCGTTATTGGGGGTGGCGCCCATGAGTACATACAGCGCCGTGCAGAAAGCGGCGACGGTTGCCATGTTAAACAGGGTGGCGCTGAAACCGCCCACGGCAAAATAGCTGGTGGAGACCTTGCAAGGGGCAACCAGAATCTTTAAGTAGCCGGGCAGCATTGCGGCTCTGTCCGGCATGCACAGAGCGCCGATGAAGAACGCGGCGGAGAAAGCCGCGAAGAAGACCTTCAGGAATTGCCCTTCCGGCATGGATTGGAGTTTTTTCATGTTCTTTCCTCCCGGGAAAATCATTTTTTCTATGATACCATCGAAGTGGGAGGAAAGGCAAGTGTTTTTGTAAAGACGGGCGTAATTTTTGCTTTTTGGGCATGGAGACCGTGAGTGTAAATTGACACGAATTTGGCACAAAAATATAATAAACTCAGAGAAATTGTAGGCGGGAGGGACATTTGTGACACAAAATGGACATACGGTGGTGCTTGCGCTGGTGGGAAAAGGCGGCGTGGGCAAGACCTCCCTTGCGGCGCTGACGGTGCGGCTGCTGTCGAAGTCACACCCCGACAAGCGGATTTTGGCCATTGATGCAGACCCTGCGGTGGGCCTGGCAACAGCTCTGGGGGTGGAAATCGGCGCTACCGTGGATGACATCCGCAAGGCCTTTGTGGTAAATGCGGAGGAGGGTCGCCGCGCGGCTGCCATTGAGCTGCTGGGCGAGGCCAAATACCGCATGACCGATGCCATGGTGGAGCGGCAGAATGTATCCTTCCTGGCCATCGGCAGACCCGAGGCGGCGGGGTGCTACTGCAAGGTCAATGCCTACCTGAAAGAGACCATTGCCGCCATCGCGGAGCACTTTGACTATGTGGTTATCGACGGCGAGGCGGGCATTGAGCAGGTCAACCGCCGCGTCATGGAGAAAGTGACCCATTTGCTTCTTGTCTCCGATGCCTCCCGTAAAGGTCTCGGCGTGGTGCAGACTATTGAGGATGTTGCCCGGGGACTCGGCATGTTCGAGGAATCGGGACTGATTGTCAACCGCATGATTGACCTGTCCATGGCAGATGCGCTGGATATGGGAAGCTTGAGACTTTTATCCTGCATTCCCGATGACAGAACCATGACCCTTTCCGATATACGCGGCGACAGCGTGTATGGGATTGCGGAGGATGCCCCCATTGTGGCGGGACTGAAAAAAGCACTCAATACCTTTGGTATTATATAGAAAGAAGGGACTCTCATTTGAAAGACTTAAAGCATCTTTACTATCTCGAGCAGCTCCTGCAGGACGCGGATAATGAACTGGTGCGCAAGGCACAGGAGGACGGGCGCAAGTGCATCGGCTCCGTGTGCTACCAGATTCCCGAGGTGCTCATGGACTTGCCCGGGGCATTCACCGTGCGCCTGCGCGCCCCCAGAACCGGCTCCATGGAGATGGGTACCTACTACTTAACAAGCTTTTTGTGCGAATATTCCCGCGCACTTCTGGAGCGTGCGCTGGAGGGCGGCTATCAGTTCTTGGACTGCCTGCTGGTACCCGACGGCTGCACCATGATTAACCGGTGCGTAGAGAATATGGAGCTTCTGAACGCATTTCCCAAGGAGGGTTTTTTCTTCCAATATCTGGAAGTGCCTATGAAGGCGGACGAAAATGCCCTGAGCCTGTATGTGTCCGAGTGCCGTAAGAAAATCCTGAATCCCCTGCATGAAAATCTGGGGCTGGACACCTCCGATGCAACTTTACGCAAGAGCGTGGAGAGCTACAATAAGATGTGCAAGCTTATCAATGCCATCGGCGATTTCCGAAAGCTTCCCAACCCGCCTATTTCGGGCTATGAGTTCCATATCCTGTGCATGGCAACCTATGTTGCTCCCAAGGATATGCTGATTCCCATTCTGGAGGAGACCTTGGAAGAGGTCAAAAACCGTGTGCCCGATGAGCGCAGTCCCTACCGCGCCCGCGTGGCTGTGGTGGGCAGTGAGATTGACGATGTGGACATGATTAAGCTCATCGAGGACAGCGGCGCGCTGGTGGTTGCCGACCGCTTCTGCTACGGCAGTCTCCCCGGCCGCGAGGAGATTCCCTTAAACGACACCGAGGATATCCTGACCCAGATTTGCCGTCACTATATGTATGCCTCCATGTGCCCCCGGCACATGAATCTGGAGAAAGTCAACGGGCGCAAGGAGTATGTTGCCAAGATTGCGAGCGAGTATGGCGCAGAGGGCATTATCTATGAGCAGATGAAGTTCTGCGACCCATGGGCTTACGAGCGCATGACCGGCGCCTATGTGCTGCGCGAGGAGTATGGCTATCCCGTGCTGACCATCGACAGACCCTATGCCGTGGGTAACTCCGGCCAGCTGCGCACCCGCGTGCAGGCCTTCGTAGAGAGCGTGGAAATCAAGAGAATTCAGGGGAGGGTGAAGTAAATGGGCAAAGCAATCGGTTCCGAAAAGCTGGGTAAGCTCTATACCTCCGGCAAGGTGCGCTCCCGCCGCGAGTGGCGCGGACTGCGAGACACTTTGTATGACTATGGCCGCTGGCTGAAGATTATGGGCATGCTGGCGGGCTTTATGATGCACCCGCATAATATCAAGGGCTTCTTCCGCTACCGCTGGATGGCAAACTATCTGGCCGTGCCCATGATGATTGACAAGCACACCGTGGGCTTGCGGGGCAATCACCTGCGCATTGCCCACGAGGAATATGACTTGGTTGCCAAGGATGTTGCCCAGCTTCTGAACACCTGCTTCAAGGCGGATAAGCACTGCGGCAACGACCAAAAGCTTTCCAAGAGAATCGTGGTGCTGGATGAAAACGAGATGTTTACCATCATGTGCGGTTTCCCCAACCTGAAATCCATTTCCTGGGAAACTGCCGCCGTGTATGTCTCCGTCCTTTTGCAGGGCGATGCCGTGTGCCACTATCTGGATGTGGTGCAGGAGATGGGCATGCCCGGTGATGTGTGCCCCATGCCTGCCGCCGAGGCCGGTGTGGTCATTGACGATGATATCCCCATCTTCGGTGCCTGCGCCGTTCAGTGCAACACCACCTGTGACGGCTCCCTCATGGGCAACGGCATTCTCTCCCGCCGCTATGCCGCCGAGGGCATCCCCACCTTCCAGATTGCGGCGCCCCTGCGTCACACCGAGGAAGGTGTCCAGGACTACGCCGCTCAGGAAATCCGCAATGCCATCAAGTTCATTGAGGACAACACCGGGGAAAAGTGGGACTGGGATGCCTACTTTACCAATATCAAGCGCTTCAACGAGGAAAACTCCCACCGCTTCGGCTGGATGGAGCTGAGCCGCACGGACTATCCTCAGGTCATCGGCGCAAACCTTGCCCTCTACTCCGAGACCACCTACATGGCAATCGCCGGCAGAATCCCGGCTTTCCTGGAGGCAGACCGCCGCATCACCAAGCTGGCGCGCGAGAGCTTCGCAAGAAAGGAAATGCTGGTTCCCGAGTACCGTCACAGAGCCATTATCTGGGGCGTGCAGAGTCAGTACTACACCGACTTCCTGCCTTGGCTGCAAAACTGCTGGGGTATCCTGCCGCTGGTGGATATGCTGAGCCTTGTCTACTTCGACCACCTGAGCGAGGACGACCCCGAGCAGGCCATCTATGACATTGCCAAGCTCTATCAGGAGATGATTATGCGAAATCGCACCCATGGCGGCTATGAGGTTCTGCTTGACGACCTGTGGCGCTTCTGCGAGTACTACCGTGCCGATATGGTCATCCTGTGGGAGCATATCAGCTGCAAGGCGCTGGACGGTATGCACGGCCTGTTTGAGGAGCGCGCCCGGGAGCATGGCATCCGTCTGGTGTGGGTCAACCACGACCTGATGGATCCCAGAGTGGTGCCCCGCCAGAACATTCGTGACGATGTGAACCGCTATATGCGCTCCATCCTCCGGGAAGAACCCATCGACCCCTCTCTGGAAATTCTGGACGATGCCAGAAGCTGGTAAGCGGGCAGGAACATAATGTAGGGGCGACGATTCGCCGCCCGGCAGTATGCACCGTTTTTCCCGAAAACGCAATGCGAAATCGCAGATTGTAAAATGCGTTGCAGCATACAATATGAAATAATGCTTTGCGGGCGCGCAATGCTCGCCCCTGCAGATAGAGTTAGGAGAAATCAATATGAAATACTATGGCGGATGTGACTCCGGCAGTACTTATACCAAGTGCGTAATTATCGATGAAACCGGCAAGATGGTCTCCGATGTGACCATTCGCAGCCGTATCAATGCGGTGCTCAGCGCTGAGGATGCTCTGAATCAGGCGGTTGCCAAGGTCGCGGAACTCAAGGGCGACCCCAAGAATTTGACCTATTTAGTGGGCACCGGCTACGGCCGTAACAAGGTTCCCTTTGCGGACGAAAATATCTCCGAGATTTCCTGCCATGCCATGGGTGTCCATGTGGCAGACCCCACGGTCAAGGCCATCATTGATATCGGCGGTCAGGATGTCAAGGGCATTGCCGTAGATACCGACGGCACCGTCAAGAACTTTGCCATGAACGACAAGTGCGCCGCAGGCACCGGCCGTTTCTACGAGGCCATGGCCAGAGCTTTTGAGATGGATTTGACCGAGTTTTCGAAGCTTTCTCTGGGTGCCAAGAATGTAATCCCCATCACCGCCCAGTGCACCGTCTTTGCCGAGAGTGAGGTCATCTCTCTGGTGGGCGAGGGCAAGCCCATGGATGAGATTGCCGCGGGCATCCAGCTCTCCGTTGCCAAGCGCTGCTTCGTCATGGCCAAGAAGGCGGGCGCAGTGGACAAGATTACCCTCACCGGCGGCTGTGCCAAGAATGCGGGCCTGAAGGCCGCCATTGAGAAAGTTCTGCGCCTGAAGGTCATCGACCTGCCCATTGACCCCCAGCTCATGGGCGCACTGGGTGCTGCAGAGTTTGCCCGCCAAAAGGCAGGGAGGTAAGCTATGGGATTGATTCTCGGAATTATCAAGTGGGTGGTCATCGTGGCGGTGGCGTTCTTTATCCTGACCTTCACCGTGTACTTCTTTAATCTGGATATGAAGCTGACCTCCTCTTTGCAGCCGCTGCTTACCAAGCTTTACGACAAGCGCAAGCGGGAAAGAAAGATGTAATATGATTCTCTTCGACGAATGTATTGAAGGGCTTGAAGCACAGCTTCAAGCCCTTCCCTGCAAGCGACTTTCTCCGGCGGATTACCCCGAGGCCGATGCCAATCAGATGCTCTTTGCCTCCGATACGGCCTTTGAATTGGGCGGCGGAAAATGCGAGGCGGTATCCGCCATCGCCTTCACCACCCGTCCTATGGAGGATGAAATCCTGCTGTATGGCCCCGATTTGGATGAAATCAGAGCGGACTGCGACTTCGCCCGCATTGCCATTGTGAAAGTCCGGGAGGAAGCTATGACCTCCAATCTCTACAATGCTCTGCGGAAAATCGAGTACACCCGCTATCATGTGTCCCCCCG
Source organism: Faecousia sp. (assembly GCA_045599455.1). Taxonomy (GTDB): domain Bacteria; phylum Bacillota; class Clostridia; order Oscillospirales; family Oscillospiraceae; genus Faecousia. Next base: position 10,895 of record JAZRVX010000105.1, read on the forward strand.
GGGGTACATGATGCGCATTTCCGCCTCCACCGCCCGGGAAGCCGTGCGGGTGGGAAAGGCCGAAGCGAATAGGGGGCTGTCCTTTGCCGCCGTGGGCGGACAGTTTCTCAGAAAGTATCGGGAGAACCCCAATGTGGAGGCGGTGAAGCTCATCTTCGTCACCGACCCCGAGGCAGACTACAAAGCCCTGAAAGTGCTTGGCACCAAAAGCGGCGATATTCTCACGGCACTGGATCACCTTCTCAAGGATGCCAAGATGGACTGCCACACCTGCTCACTGCAGGAGGTTTGCGCCGAGGTAGAGGGCATGCTGGAAAAGAAATAATACCGGAGCGCCCCTCCACAGAGGTAATCTGCGGAGAGGCGCTTATAGCTGTCCGTAGCGCGAATGCAATAATAGGAATATTTAACGGCGCAGCCGTTAAATATTCAGTCATCAGCTATCAGACATCAGTCATCAGTTTTTTGCGTGTTAAAATCGGCGCTTTCACCGAAAGTCACCGCTCTGATGCCTGATGCCTGATGCCTGATGCCTGCGAGCGAAGCGGGCTAAAGCTTCCTTATTTATCCTTACAAAAAATCGGAGTCTGCAATTTGCAGGCTCCGATTTTGTATTAGCCTTACTGCTTCGGCACTACGGCGAAGAAGACCAAATCCTCGGTTCCTTCGTTTATCATGGCGTGGCTGTGACCTTCCGGGCAGTAGTGGCACTGACCGGCCACGGCGTACTCGGTGCCCTCGTCCATCAGGTACTTGGCGCATCCTTCCAGAATGTAGATAATCTCGCAGTTGCCCTCGTGCTTGTGATAGCCGATGGAAGCTCCGGGTGCCAATCTGCCGTAGAGGATGCGGTTATTCCCGTCAAAGAACATATTGGCGGTAAGCTTGTCTTCGCCGCCCTTGAAATTGGGGAAATCCCGAAATTCCCCGTTTTTCATTTCCATTACCATAGTCTGCCTCTTACTTCTGGCTGGCTTCCAGCGCCTGACCCAGGTCTTCCAGAATGTCGTCGATGTTTTCGAGTCCCACGGAGAATCGTACCATTCCGGCATCAATACCGGCGGCTACCAGCTGCTCATCGCTGAGCTGGCGGTGGGTCTCGCTGGCGGGATGCAGCACGCAGGTGCGGATGTCGGCCACATGCACCTCATTGGAGGCAAGATGCAGAGCATCCATGAACTTCACGGCGGCGGGACGGCCGCCCTTAATGATGAAGCTGATGACACCGCAGGAGTTGCCGCCCAGATATTTGAGAGCCAGTGTGTGGTTGGGGTCACTTTCCAGTGCGGGGCAGTTGACCCGCTCCACGGCGGGGCTGGCCTCTAAGAACTTGGCAACCGCCAGACCGTTTTCACAGTACTGCTTCATGCGCACGGGCAGGGTCTCCAGACCGAGGTTCAGCAGGAATGCGCTGTGGGCAGCGGGGTAGACACCGAAGTCACGCATGAGCTGCATTCTGGCCTTGGTGATATAGGCGGCCTTGCCGTAGCTTTCTGTGTAGGAGATGCCGTGGTAGCTCTCGTCCGGCTCCACAAGTTCGGGGAACTTGCCGTTTGCCCAGTTGAAATTACCGCTGTCCACAATCACGCCGCCAATCTGCACGGCGTGGCCATCCATATACTTGGAGGTGGAGTGGGTCACGATGTCGGCACCGTACTTGAAGGGCTTGCACAGCACGGGGGTTGCAAAGGTGTTGTCCACAATCAGGGGCACGCCCATGGCATGGGCGATATTTGCGAAACGCTCGATGTCAAAGACGGTCAGGGCGGGGTTTGCGATGGTCTCGCCGAAGACCAGCTTGGTGTTGGGCTTAAATGCGGCCTTGATTTCCTCATCGGAGGAACGCTTGTCCACATAGATGCACTCAATGCCCAGCTTCTTCAGCGTGAAGGAGAAGAGGTTGATGGAGCCGCCGTAGATTTCGGCGGTGGAGACGATGCTGTCACCGGCGGAGCAGATGTTGAGAACGGCAAGCAGAGTAGCGGCCTGACCGGAGGTGGTGCACATGGCACCCACGCCGCCCTCTAAAGCGTTAATCTTCTCCTCCACGGCCATGACCGTGGGATTGCCGAAGCGAGAATAGCACAGACCCTTTGTGGGGTCGTCAAAGATGGCGGCGACTTCTGCGGCGGAGTCATAGACATAGGTCGTGCTCTGAACAATGGGGAGCACTCTGGGCTCACCGTTTCCGGGAGTGTAGCCTGCGTGGAGGGCTAAGGTTTCGTCTTTCATGGTATCGTCTCCTTGTGGATAATTTTGCTCCTATTATAATATATCCGGGCGACGAAAACAAGTCCTCTGCCTGAAAACAAATGTACTTGTACGGGTGTCGCAAAAGGACGGTTTTGTCAAATCGACCAATTCAATCGGTGAAATATTGTTGAATCTACCCACCATCAAACCGGGAGCATTTTGTTGATTTTGCTGACTGATTTTGATATAATTAGCGTCAGCAAATCCGGGCGCAGTCCCGATTGTGAAAAGCCTGAATAGGCAAAAATTAGGAGGAACATTATGAAGAAGACTATTGCACTGCTTCTGGCTCTGGTGCTGGTCGTCGGTCTGTTCGCAGGTTGCGGCGCCAAGAAGGCTGAGGAAGCAAAATCCGGCTCTGTCTACTGGCTGAACTTCAAGCCCGAATCCGACGAGGCTCTGCAGAAGGTTGCCAAGGTTTACACCGAGAAGACCGGTGTCAAGGTCAATGTCGTGACCGCTGCTTCCGGCACCTACGAGTCCACTCTGAGCTCTGAGATGGACAAGTCCGAGGCTCCCACCCTGTTCATCATCGGCAACAAGGCTTCCGTCAACACCTGGGGCGACTTCGCTCTGGATTTGACCGGCACCCCCATCGCCAATGAGCTGAACACCGATGCCTACAACCTGTACACCGACGAGGGTAAGCTGGCCTCCATCGGCTACTGCTACGAGTCCTACGGCATCATTGTCAACACCAAGCTGCTGGCTAAGGCCGGCCACTCTCTGGACGAGATTAAGGACTTCGCTTCCTTCAAGGCTGTTGTCGAGGATATCCACGCCAACGCTGAGACCCTGGGCTTCGATGCCTTCACCTCTTCCGACATGGACGGCTCCTCCTCTTGGAGATTCTCCGGCCATCTGGCTAACATGCCCCTGTACTACCAGGGCGTGGACGCTTCCAGCGCTACCATCACCGATGCTTACCTGGATAACTTCAAGGCTATCTGGGATCTGTACATCAACAACTCCGCTTACGATTCCACCTCTCTGGCCACCGGCGGCCACGATGCTGAGGGTGAGTTCGTTGCCGAGAAGGCTGTCTTCTTCCAGAATGGTTCCTGGGAGTACGGCGCTTGCTCCGCTCTGGGCGACGAGAACATCGCTATGATTCCCATCTACTGCGGCGTTAAGGGCGAAGAGAACAACGGTCTGTGCTCCGGCACCGAGAACTGCTGGGCTGTCAACGCCAACGCTTCCGAGGCTGACCAGAAGGCCACTCTGGACTTCATGCTGTGGTGCGTGACCGATCCCGAGGCTTCCGCTATGCTGGTTGACACCTTCGGCGCAATGCCCTACAAGAAGGCTGTTGCTTCTTCCAACAAGTTCCTGAACGACGCTAATGTTCTGGCAAACGAGGGCAAGACCACTGTTACTTGGGCATTCAACTACACTCCCAATGTTGACTCCTGGCGTGCTACCGTTGTCGCTGCTATGAACCAGTACGACAACAACCAGTCCGCTGAGACCTGGGCAGGCGTTGTGAGCGCATTCGTTGACGGTTGGGCTCGCGAGTACGCAGCTGTGAACGGCTAATTTACCTACCGGTCGGGCGGGGCGAATCGCCTCGCCCGATTTTGATTCATCGAAACTAGATTGGAGGTTCCACAGTGCGCAAAAAGAAAGCATCTAATATCAGCCTCCTGGCCCGACCCATGCGCCGGTACTTCTGGCTGTTCCTGCTGCCCATGGTCGCAGCATTCAGCATCGGCTTCGTCTTCCCTTTCTTCCAGGGTATCTACCTGTCTCTGTGTAAGTTCACAACCACCAGCAATGCCAAGTTCATCGGCTTTTCCAACTATGCCAAGGCCATGAGCGACCCCACCTTCATGCACGCGTTCTGGTACACGGCACTCTTTGCCATTGTCTCTCTGGTGCTCATCAATGTTCTGGCCTTCTTCGTGGCTTATGTGCTGACCCAGGGTATCAAGGGCGCTAACCTCTTCCGTACCGTGTTCTTCATGCCCAACCTGGTCGGCGGTATCGTCCTGGGCTATATCTGGAGCATGATTTTCGACGGCATCCTCAGCCGCTATAATACCTCCATCCTCATGGAGACCAAGTATGGCTTCTGGGGTCTCATTATCCTGATGTGCTGGCAGCAGATTGGCTATATGATGATTATTTATATCGCAGGTTTGCAGGCCGTGCCCGAGGATATGCTGGAAGCTGCCAAGATTGACGGCGCTAACGGTCGCCAGACCCTCTTCAAGGTCATCATCCCCAATGTCATGCCCTCCATCACCACCTGCACATTCCTGTCCTTAACCAACGGCTTCAAACTGTTCGACCAGAACCTGGCTCTGACTGCCGGTCAGCCCTTTGTCCAGAAGGGTACCGAGGTCGTCAAGACCACTGAAATGCTGGCTCTGAACATTTACAATACATTCTACTCCCAGAATGCCGCTGCCCGCGGCGTGGCACAGGCGAAAGCCGTGCTGTTCTTCGTTCTGGTTGCAGGCCTGTCCATTGCACAGCTGAGCTTCAGCAAGAAGAAGGAGGTGCAGGCATAATGGCAAAGTCCACCGGTTCTCTGAAAGCTGAAAACCGCGGCAAGACCATCCTGACTGTGGTATTCGCAATCATCGCAGTCGTCTATGTGATGCCTGTGGCTCTGGTGCTTATCAACTCCTTCAAGCTCAATACCTTTGTTAAGACCGCTACCTTTGCACTGCCCAACGCCGAGACCGGCGCAGGCTGGGCAAACTACATCAAGGGTCTGACCTTCGGCAACTATCCGTTCCTGAAGTCCGCAGGCTACTCCATCCTGATTACCGTGGTTTCCACCGCTCTGATTCTGCTGTGCACCTCCATGGCCGCATGGTATATCGAGCGCGTGAACAGCCCTGTGTGCAAGGTGGTCTACTACCTGTGCGTGTTCTCCATGGTCGTGCCCTTCCAGATGGTCATGTTCACGCTGGCAAAGACCGCCGATACCCTGAAGCTGAACACCCCCTGGACTATTCCCGTGATTTATCTGGGCTTCGGTGCAGGTCTGGCAACCTTCATGTTTACCGGCTTTATTAAGAGCGTGCCCCTGTCCATCGAGGAAGCCGCCGTCATTGATGGCTGCAACCCCGTCAACACCTACTTTCAGGTGATTTTCCCCATGCTCAAGCCCACCATGATTTCCGTGGGCATTCTGGAGATTATGTGGATTTGGAATGACTACCTGCTTCCCTATCTGGTTCTGGATCGCAAGAAGTTTATGACCATCCCCATCCACATCCAGTATCTGCAGGGCTCCTACGGTACCGTTGACCTGGGTGCTACCATGGCTCTGATTGTGCTGAGCATCATCCCCGTGATTGTGTTCTATCTGACCTGCCAGAAGTACATCATCAAGGGTGTCGCCGCCGGTGCCGTCAAGGGTTAATTCTTCATATACAAAAACTCCTCCGTATTCCACGGAGGAGTTTTTGCTTGCTTAAATCGGCGCTTTCACCTAAAGTCACCACTCTGATGACTGACGACTGATGACTACGAGCGAAGCGAGTTAAAGCTCCCCTTATCCCATTTACTTACTCTTCTTCCACAGCAGGGGCGAATCCGCCCGGTGCGCAAGGGGCACTATGAAATCTGCATGTAAAGTCAATCCCGGTGGACAAACCCGGCGACTTTTCCGAAAGTAAGGAGAAAAACCGATTCCTGCAGGACAAAAATGCACCCTGTTTTCAGTAAGCCCGGGCAAGATTTTGAAATCCCTTCGTGATATGCTTACGATGAATCAAAAAGGCGGAAGCCACGAAAGGGTGAAATTATGTATACCGAAACGACTACGGGTCCCAAGCGCGGCGTGTCTCTGTACAGTTATTCCGGTGAATTCGGTTTTGAAAAGACACTGGAGGACTGCTTCGAGGACATTCAGGACATGGGCGCTCACGGCATTGAAATTCTTGCCAATACCCATATTGAGAATTATCCCTACCCCACAAATGCATGGGTGGAGAATTGGTTCCGGCTGCTTGACAAATATGAGCTTGTGCCGGTGGAGTACGGCCACTGGGTGGACTCCCGCGTTCTGCAGGACAGATATCTGACCACCGAGGAATCCGTTGAATTTCTGGAGCGGGATTTGCGCCTTGCCCACCGTCTGGGCTTTAAGATTCTGCGCACCAAAATGCCCGTCATCAGCGGCAGCTTGGAGCCGGTGGAGAACTGGCGTGAGATTATTAAGGGCGCGCTTCCTCTGGCCGAGAAGCTGGGGCTTGTCATGTGCCCCGAAATCCACATCCCCACCAATCTGAATTCCAAGATGGTTGCGGACTATGTGGATTTCATTAAGCAGACCGGTACCAAGGCCTTTGCCCTGAACATCGATTTTTCCGTATTCCGCACGGCTTTCACCCCCGGCGAGTTCCGGGATCCTGATTTCGTGGCCAATAAGCCCGAGGATATTATCCCCCTGCTTCCCTATGTTGCCTGCTGCCATGCAAAGTTCTTCCATGTCAATGATGATTTTGAGGAGACCATGGTTCCCTACAGGGAGGTTCTGACCATCCTGAAAGAGCATAACTGGGACGGCTACCTGCTTTCCGAGTACGAGGGGGCGGATAAATATGCTCCCGGCTATCAGGTGGGCGATACCCTGCGCCGCCATCACATTATGATGAAGAGAATTTTGGGGGTGTAAGTATGGAAAGAGAAGTGATTCAGTCCGTAGGCTTCCGCAATATCGTCGAGGACGGCAAGGTGGTGGGCTTCCGCCTGAAGGTGCGCCAGCCCTATTACCGGGGCGTGTTTCTGAGCCAGATTAAGGTGGGTAATCTGATTGTGGACGGCGAGGTTTTCACCAAAGACCAAATTCTGTGGGAGATTAACGGCGAACGGTATACTGCCGCCGAGATGCGCGGCGACTGGAAAACCCACTGGCACCCCATGGATTTGGCAGTGCTCATTGTGAAGAAGGAGGGCGGCCTTTCTCAGGGCTACCACGATTTGCAGATGGGCTTCTGCTGCACCCATTCCTATTTCCCGCCCATGATGGAGGAAATGTCCGACCCCACCAAGGATGAGGCGGTCTACATGCCCGAGCTGGGACATAATCAGCACAGAAGAAGACTTTTAATTGTCTGACAAAATCCGTAAAGAACGCGCCGCGGTGACTTCCACGGCGCGTTCTTTGATAGGGAAAATGCACTTTATACAATTCAATATAGAAAAGTGTAAAATCAGAATTGTATTTGACAAAGTAAGCAAAAGCTTACCAAAATCAATTTGAACGAATTCACAAAAAATCCATACTCATTTTGGAGGTTGTGACGAAAGTATAGGCTATCCTATGATTTCATTGACTTTCCTGTGAATATTTGCTAAAATGTGAACAAGAATTTATGAACGGCAGTGCACTGCCGTTTGCCGCTTTGCGGCAAACGGTTCGACGCTTTTGTTCATGGATTTATTCCGGTGTAAACCGGATACCACTGTACAGATTGACTGTCGTGGGCCGACGGTCAATTCAAAATGGTAAATAAATAAGAAGGAGATTTTTTTACTATGATGAAGCATTTGCAGAAACTCGGCAGTGCTCTGATGCTGCCTGTCGCAGTACTTCCCATCTGCGGCATTCTGATGGGCCTGGGCTACGCTCTGGCTCCCGCTGTCATGGGCGCCGCCGGTGCTACCGAAGGCTTTGCCTATGTCCTCGGTTTCTTCCTGATTAAGGCCGGCGCTGCTGTTATCGACAACATGGCCGTCCTGTTCGCTGTCGGCGTTGGCGTTGGTCTGGCCAAGGAGAACAACGGTACTGCCGGTCTGGCAGCTCTGGTTTCCTGGTTCGTCATGACCACCATTCTGGCTCCCGGCACTGTCGGCACCATGGCTCCCGCTCTGATGAACACCGAGGCCAAGGCTATGGCTTTTGCTAAGATTGCCAACCCCTTCATCGGCATCCTGGCCGGTGTTCTGGGCGGTGTTGTTTACAACAAGTTCAAGGACACCAAGCTGCCCGATGTTCTGGCATTCTTCTCCGGCAAGCGTTCCGTCGCTATCGTGACCGTTGTTGTCACCCTGCTGGCTTGCGTCGTTCTGCTGTTCGTGTGGCCCATCGTCTTCGCAGGTCTGGTCGCTATCGGCCAGGGCATTGCTAAGATGGGTGCTGTCGGCGCAGGTCTGTACGCTTTCCTGAACCGTCTGCTGATTCCTCTGGGTCTGCACCACGCTCTGAACAACGTGTTCTGGTTCGATACCATCGGCCTGGGCGACCTGACCGCTTACTGGGGCGGCAAGGTCATGGGCGACGAGGGCATCACCTGGTCCGTCGGTATGTACATGGCAGGCTTCTTCCCCTGCATGATGTTCGGTATCCCCGGCGCTGCTGTCGCTATGGTTAAGAACGCTAAGTCCGACAAGAAGAAGACCACCATCGGTCTGGTCGGCGCTGCTGCTCTGTGCGCCTTCATCTGCGGCGTTACCGAGCCCTTCGAGTTCGCATTCATGTTCCTGGCATTCCCTCTGTATGTTGTTTACTCTCTGCTGTACGGCATCTTCACCACCGTTGCAATCGCTCTGGGCTTCCGCGCAGGCTTCTGCTTCTCCGCCGGTGCAACTGACCTGATCTTCTCCGCTGCTCTGCCCGCAGCTGCTAAGACCTGGCTGATTCTGCCTCTGGGCGCTGCTGCATTCGTTGTGTTCTATCTGGTGTTCGACTTCGCCATCAAGAAGTGGGATCTGAAGACCCCCGGCCGTGAGGACGATCAGGACGCTGAGATGACCATCGATATTGGCAACGCAGACTTCGCTGAGATGGCTGCTAAGATCCTGGCCGGCGTCGGCGGCAAGGAGAATGTCACCTCCATCGACCACTGCGTCACCCGTCTGAGACTGGAAGTCAAGGACCGTCTGCTGGTTGACGAGAAGGCCATCAAGGCCGCCGGTGCTGCCGGTGTCATTCGTCCCGGTAAGACCTCCGTTCAGGTCATCATCGGCACCAAGGTTCAGTTCGTTTACGACGAGTTCAAGAAGATTGCTGAGTAATTCACTTGCTCACGGAATGCTTCATGGCCCACATGATGCGCTTCTGACGAAATAACCTTATCCCCCACCGCTTTGCGGTGGGGGATTTTTTGCGCTGGGCAGTGTTAAAGCTTCAGCCGTCAAGTCTCAGGCTTCAGGTATCAGTTTTTGCGCGTTATATTTAGGAGTATGCGTCGATTTTACTTCCACTGATGCCTGATGGCTGTCTCCTGTGTCCTGCGAGTGAAGAGAGCGAATGCTCCCTTTAATTCTTAAGATTTCTTAATGATGATTGACATTCTAACAACTCGGGTGTATCCTAACTGTACTAATACAGTTAGTGCAGTTCATACAGTCAACAGGAGGTGTGCTATGGTCAATCTGGACTATCGGGACAGCAGACCCATCTATATGCAAATCTCGGATAAGCTCCGGGGGCAGATTTCGGCCGGGATTCTCGTCCCGGGGGACAGGCTCCCCAGTGTCCGCGAGCTTGCGGTGGAGCTGTCCATCAATCCCAATACCATCCAGCGAAGCTACCGCCAGCTGGAAATGGAGGGCTATATTGCCACAGTGCCGGGCAAAGGCTGCTTTGTCTGCGGCAAGCCCAACGGCAGCCCCGAGGAAGAGCGGGAATTATTCAAAACCTTTGATAAGTGTGTGCACAGGCTCTTAGAGCTGGGAATTCCCATGCAGGAGCTTGCGGCGCGGCTGGAACAGGAGGAAAATCATGCTTGAAATGCAAAATGTGACCAAGACCTTCTCGGGCTTTAAGGCGCTGGACGGTCTGACGCTCACCGTCCCCAAGGGATGTGTCTATGGTCTCGTTGGCCCCAATGGTGCGGGCAAGTCCACGGCCATCCGTCACCTGACCGGTGTCTACCGTCCGGACAGCGGCACCATCACCATGGATGACTGCGCCATTGATGAAAACCCTGCCATCAAGGAGCGCATCGGCTATATCCCCGATGACATTTTCTATTTCCCCACAGCGAGCCTAGAGGATATGCGCAAATACTACCGCGGCTTATATCCCAAGTTTGACGACGAACTATTTGACAGGCTCTATGAGGTCTTCAAGCTTCCTGCCAAGTCCCCCATCCGCAGATTCTCCAAGGGTATGCAGAAGCAGGCGGCCTTTCACTTAGCCATCTGCACCCGCCCCGATGTGCTGATTCTGGATGAGCCGGTGGACGGCCTTGACCCCGTCATGCGCCGTCAGGTGTGGAGCCTGATTCTCTCCGATGTTGCCGAGCACGGGACAACGGTGCTGATTTCCTCCCACAATCTGCGAGAGCTGGAGGATATCTGTGACCATGTGGGCATCATGAAGGATGGCCGCATGCTGTTGGAAAAGAGCTTGGCCGATATGCAGGGCAGCACCGTGAAGCTGCAAATGGTGGGCGAGTGTCCCGAGGGGCTGCAGGTTCTGCATTCTGCATCCTCCGGGCGGCTCAATACCTTCGTCGTCCATGGCACGGCCTCCGAGGTGGAGAAAGCCATGGCAAAGCTTGACTGCCCCTACTATGACATTCTGCCCCTTTCCTTAGAGGAAATCTTTATTTACGAACTGGGAGGTGTGAACTATGAAGTCAAGAACATCGTGCTGTAAAGGCGTGTTACTCAAGCATGACATTACTCGCTTCTATCCTATCTGGGTACTGTATACGCTGATGCTGGCACTCGTTTTCGTATTCCCCTTGAGTATTGAAAACACAGTCTATGAGCGCATGCTTACGCTGCTGAACTACATGGAAATCATTGTCCTTGTGAACTTCGTCTATGGTCTGGTGAATGCCCAGCTTCTCTTCGGCGACCTGTTTAACCCCAAGATGTGCAATGCTTTGCACGCCATGCCGGTCAAGCGCGATACCTTCTACTGGGCGCACATGGCAGCGGGACTGCTCTTTGCCGTTGTCCCCGACCTGATTCTGACCTTTGTGTACATGGCCATGATTCCGAGCTGTGCCTGGGCGGCATGGGGCTTCCTTGCCGTGGCAGTGGGCAGCTATCTGTTCTTCTATACCTTAGCCGTGCTGTGCTGCATGCTCAGCGGCAACCGCGTTGGTGCCATCCTCGTCTACGGCATTGTGAATTTCTTTGCCGTGCTGGTGAGCTGGTATGCAAGTCAGGTCTTCGGCACCCTCCTCTACGGTGTCCGTGTGGAAGACCATGAGATTATGCAGTTCTGCCCGGTGGTTGCCATGTTCGCGCAATACCTCGATGTGAAGATGGCGGCAAGCTCGGGCTGGCCAAATCCTGTGCTGGAATCTGCCCGCTTCGGTGCAGGCTTCCTCCCGCTGGCAATCTATGCGGGAATTGGCATCATCCTGATGGCGGCGGCACAGGTTGCCTACCGTCTGCGCAGGCTGGAAGCTGCCGGGGATTTGCTGGCGGTGGAGAAATTAAAGCCCGTATTCTTAGTGACCTTCACCCTGACGGTGGGTGCATTCTTCCACCTGTTCGGGCGGATGGTGGACAATTCCATTGCCGTGCCCTTCTTGATTGCGGGCATCGCCGTGGGCTATGTGGGCAGTCTGATGCTGATTAAAAAGCAGATGAATGTCTGGAAAGCCAAAAACTTTGTCCTGCTGGGTGCAATTGTGGGCGCGCTGGTGGTGGGACTTGTGATTACCGCCCTTGACCCGCTGGGTATTGCAAGCTTCGTGCCCGACATGGACGATATTGCCGGTGTGAATCTCTACACCAAGAATATCAACGATGTCTACTACGGCGACTATGACAGCACGAATATGCCGCCCATGGAGGATGCCGACCACATTGAAGATGCGCTGGCCTTGCACAAATTCAGTATGGAGCACAGGAAGACGATTTATCAGGGCAATCTCGTGACCCAGATGCTCGGCCTGTATGACTGGCGCATGATGGACGGTGCCATCCCCACGGCCATCTGTTATACCATGAAGGACGGAAGTAAAATTCACCGCTATTACATCACGCCCCTTGATTCCGAGGGCGCCCGGTATGCCGGAAAACTCCTGTCCAGCGTGGAGAGCACCCTGTACTTCCACGAAAAGGATTTGGACAGCTTTGTGGAGGGTGTGGGACTGATTCGGCTCAATCAGATTTATAGCGTCGGAAGACATGACGGCTGGGTGATTACGAACAAAGAGGAAATAAAAGGACTTCTGCAGGCCTATATCGCCGATTGCAAGGAGGGGACAACCGTTCAGTATTACGCCTACCAGAATGCCAAAGAAATAGTAGACCAGATTGGATGGATTGACATTCAGACGGTCGAGAAAAGGTATATTCCCACCCGTACCATCTATATCGACAATCCCCATATTTTGAAATGGCTGGATGACAACGGCTACCACATGATGACCCCGGAAGAATACGATGCACAAACCGGCCATGAGCCGGGGACTCCGTATCCGGGATAAGGAAATCCCGGAGGAAAAGCCCGAAGGATATGCCTCAAGAAAAAGCTCCAAGTGAAAACCCAAGAGAAAGCCCCGCGCAAGCGGGGCTTTTTGCCCGCTTCCACCGGGGAATGGAGGAATGGGGTTATTATTCTGCAGTAAGAACTGGGAAAAAAGCCTTCCCCAAGGGGAAGTCTTGGATTGTGCGCTACTGACAACTGCGAGCGAAGCGAGCTATCGTCCTCTTTCCTGCATTGGAAAACTCCCTGCGTGTTCTGTCTATGGATAGTGGGGCTTTTTCTGGATTTTGTGCACTTGTATTTCCTGTATATTCCTTTATAATAGAAAGAAAAAACGAAAAAAGAGGCGCGTAAAATGAAATTACTTCAAAAGGATGCGGAATTCAACGCCAAACTGAAATCCTTGGTCTTCCCCATTATGCTCCAGTCCTTCATGCTGGCGCTGGTCAGTGCTTCGGACGCCATTATGCTGGGCTTTGTGGATCAGCAGAGCCTGTCCTCCGTGTCGCTGGCCGGTCAGGTGCAGTTCATCTTCAATATCCTCATTTCCTCCATCACCATCGGCATGGGCATATTGACCGCCCAGTACTACGGAAAGCGTGACTTAGCCACCATCGAGCGGATTATCCCCATTGCGCTCATGACGAACTTCCTCCTCGGCGCAGTTTTTAGCCTTGCCACCTTCTTTGCTCCCCGCTTGATTATGTCTTTCTACACCAATGTGCCGGAGCTGATTGTAAGAGGCGGCGAATATCTCAAGGTGGTGTCTCCCAGCTACTTCCTGTGCGCGGTTTCCCAGATTTACTTAACCGCCATGAAGAACACGGGGCATGCAAAGAAAAGTTCCTCCATTGCTTCGGCTGCCGTGGTGATTAACATAATCCTGAACGGCATTCTGATTTTCGGTTTCCTCGGTGCGCCGAAGCTGGGCATCGTGGGTGCGGCATGGGCAACTGTGGCCGCCCGCGCCTGTGAGCTTGCATGGGCAGTCTTGGAAAATCGCAAGCCGGACTTTGCCAAGGTGCGCTGGGGACGGCTCTTAAGCTTTGACAAGGTGCTCTTCCGGGACTTCTGGCACTATACCACGCCCGCTCTCGGTGCAGGTCTCGTGTGGGGCGTTGCCTATATGCTCTACTCCGTCATCATGGGACATCTCGGCTCCGATGCCGTGGCGGCAAACTCCGTGACCTCCATTGTCAGAAGCCTCGTTTCCTGCCTGATTCGGGGCGTGGGCGGCGCGGCCGGTATCATTGTGGGCAATGCCCTCGGCTCCGGCGATTTGCCCAAGGCTAAGGACTACGCCGGAAGACTGGCGCGCCTGTCCGCTTGTGTGGGCATCGGCACGGGCGTGGTGCTCATTGCCATTTCTCCTATCGTGGTGCGCTTCGCGCCCCTGAGTGTCGGCGCGGCGGCACTGCTGCAGCAGATGCTGATTTTCTGCGGCATCAATGTGGCATTCCAGTCGGTAAACCATGTGGTGCTGGACGGCATCTTCTGCGCCGGCGGTGACAGCAAGTTCGACATGGATACGAACCTCATTGCCATGTGGTGCTTCTCGGTGCCCGCAGGATTCCTGGCGGCATTCTTACTCAAGTGGCCTGCATGGGTGGTGTACTGCATCGTGAATCTGGATGAAATCGTGAAGATTCCCTGGGTCATTAAGCGGTATTTCAAGTACATCTGGCTCCGCAACATTACAAGAGACTGAAAACGCATACATCGCATAAGAAAAGGGGCTGTCTCAAAATGCAGATTCTCAGGAAACAGCCTATATAGAATGTTAAGAAAAACCGGGATATGTCGCAGAAAAGTGACATATCCCGGTTCAATTGTTAGGCTTATTTTAGAGAAAATCTATTTTGAGACAGCCCCTTATGATTTATCGGAAGCTCTTAACCCAGTTAATCAGGGAATTCTGCCAGATATTATCGGTGACGGTTTTCTTCATCTGGTCGGTGACGGGGCCGTTGGCGGCCATCTTGGCAAGGATTGCCGCCTGCAGCTCATCCACGGTCATTTCTTCATAGGGCTTGGAGAAGTCGGCTTTGGGAAGTTCCTTTTTGGGTTCTTCCTTCTTGGGCGCGGCTTTCGGTGCAGCTTTTGGAGCGGCCTCGGAAGTCGGCTTTTGGGTGTTGGCCTTGGGTGTGGCAGGCTTTGCTTCGGGCTTTGCAATGGGGCGGTAGGCCGGGGCGCTGCCCTCGGGCAGCCAGATTTCGCCGGAGTTGGGTTCCAGCTCCAGGTGCAGATTGCCGTTCTCCACGGTGCACTTCCTGCCGCTGAGCGCTCCCACATACACGCTTGCACCGTGGACATGAACATCCATCCAAGCGCTCGAGTCGTCGTTATTCACGGCCACCACAGCCCGATAGTCGCCCAAATCCCGGGCGAAGATATACTGCCGATTGGTGAGCACCAGCTCCTGATAGCCGCCGTAGGACAGGGCGGGCACATCCTTACGGATTTTGCCCAGAACGGTCAGGAATTCCGCGTGCCAGTCATCCTTGAAATCGGCAAGATGCAGAGCCGGGCGCAGATTGTCATCGGAGTAGCGAAGCTTGGGGCCTTCGATGGCAAACTCACTGCCGTAGTAAATGCTGGGCACACCGGGAAGGGTATACTCCAGAATGTGCACGGGCACAAAGTGGTCGGGGTTATTGAGCTTGCTGGCGATTCTTGCCACATCGTGATTGTCTGTAAAGTTATACAGGTTCAGCTCACCCATATTTTGCAGGCGCTTGACGGTGTGGGCAATCTCAAAGTAGTTGTGCTCATTGTGGCCGGAGTAGAGCGCCTTGTGCAGGCTGTAGTTGGTGACGGAGTGCAGGGTCTCGCCGTTGACCCAGCGGCTGTAGTCGCCGTGGATAACCTCGCCCATGAGCCAGAAGTCGGGCTTTACATCGTTTGCCGTCCAGCGCAGCGCCCGCATGAAACCGAAGTCCAGCACATCGGCGGCATCCAGACGAATGCCGTCTACATCGAATTCGGAAACCCAGAAGCGAATCACATTGCAGATATATTCCTGCACGGCGGGGTTTCGCTGATTGAGCTTGACGAGTAGATTGTAGCCGCCCCAGTTTTCATAGGAGAAGCCGTCGTTATATTCGTTGTTGTTCCAGAAATTCAGATTGCAGAACCAGTCGCAGTAGGCTGAAGCCTCCCGATTCTGCTGCACATCCCGAAATGCGAAGAAATCGCGCCCCACATGGTTGAAAACGCCGTCAAAGATGACCTTTATGCCCTTGCTGTGGCAGTATTTGACGAATGCGGTGAGGTCTTTGTTATCGCCGAGACGGCTGTCCAGCTTATAGTAGTCGGTGGTTTCGTAGCCGTGGCCAACGGATTCAAAGAGCGGGCCGATATACAGTGCGGTGCAGTTAAGCTTTGCGATATGGTCAACCCAGGGAAGCAGTTCATTCAGGCGGTGGACGGGGGCTTCGTAGGCATTCTGCTTGGGAGCACCTGTGAGACCCAGCGGATAGATGTGGTAAAATACAGCTTCATGGTACCAAGACATAATTCGGACTCCTTTACTTGCAGAAGGGAACTACAGTCAGTTCCTTCGTGTAGTGATTCAGAACTTCGCAGCCGTTTTCGGTGATGAGCACCAAGTCTTCGATACGCACACCGATTTTTTCCTCGGGGATATAGATGCCCGGCTCCACGCTGAACACCTGCCCGGGGACAATGACGGCTTCATTGACAGCGGATACATCCCCGGCCTCGTGAACCTCCAGACCAATGGAGTGGCCGGTACGATGGGTGAAGTATTTGCCGAAGCCCTTACTTTCAATGTAGCTTCGGGCAGCATTGTCCACATCGCACATTCGGGCACCGGGCTTGGCGG
The DNA here is from genome assembly GCA_045599455.1 of Faecousia sp. Taxonomy (GTDB): domain Bacteria; phylum Bacillota; class Clostridia; order Oscillospirales; family Oscillospiraceae; genus Faecousia. The sequence continues at coordinate 27,352 of JAZRVX010000105.1, forward strand.
TGGCAATGCCCCGGCGGTTGGCTTCCTTCACGATTTCGTAGATTTCCCGCCCCCGGGGACTGACTTCGCCTAAGAAAACCGTGCGGGTCATGTCGGAGCAGTAGCCGTCCTTCAGCCCGCCAATGTCGATGACGAGACAGTCACCATATTTTGGCGCAGTGCCATCCGGCTCATGGTGGGGGTCGGCGGCATTGACACCGAAGGAGAGGATGGGCGGGAAAGAAACATCCTCACAGCCGACATCGTTATAGTAAGTGCGGATGATGGCATCCAGCTCCTTTTCCGTGTGCGGTTCGGAGACAGTGCGCACCATGCGCTCCATGACGGTGTCGTTCAGCTTCGAGGACAGGCGCATCTTCTCCTGTTCAGCGGGTGTTTTCTTCCGCCGGATGGCATCTACGAGGAAGGAGGAATTGATGCACCGGGAAAAACCAAGCTCCTGTAAGCGAAGCAGGAATCGGGCAGGCCAGTTTTTATCAATGCCGATGGGATGATTTTTGTCGGCATATTCGGCCAGAACGCCTACGCAGTCATCCGTATCGTTGAAGTAGACAAGCTCCACAGGGCATTTTTCCTGACGGAACAGGTCGTTGACAAAGAGAACGGCGCGCCCATTGTCACGCAGGTACAGGGCAAGCATCCGCTCACCCGGGGCAATTTTCAGCCCAATGAGATAGTAAATCATCATGGGGTCGGACACGATGAGCTGGGGCAGACCGTTTTCCTGCATGGCTGCGCGCACACGCTGTAAATTCGTCATAGGGTAACCTCCTGTCATTTCCATCATTCTACCATTTCCGGGGCGAAAAAGCAACTGCGCAGGAACGGGGCAATGCAGGAATGGGGAAGCTTCTTTATTCTGCAGTACTCTAGTACGGCACCGGAATATGCAAAACGGCAGGAGCGAATCTGCTCCTGCCGTTTTTATATATGAAGTGAAAGAATTAACCTTTCAGGAAAGTGCCCAGAATGCTTCTGCCCAGAGCGGCACCTAAGTTGCCGCCGACCTTTTTGCCGAAGCTTCCGCCCACGGCACCGCCCACGCTCTTGCCCAGCTCACGGCCGATGGTTCCGGTGACGGAGTTGCCCACGCTCTTGACGGAGGACTTGATGGCCTTGGCCTGCTTTTCCTTGGCCTTGATGGCTTCCTTCTCCCGGCGCTCAGCTTCCTTGGCGGCAGCCTTCTCGGCGGCGATACGCTCTTTCTCCTCCTGCTTGGCCTGAAGCTCTGCCTGCTTGGCGGCCTCCTTCTCCATGGTGAGCTTTTCATTGTAGCGCATCAGGAATTCATAAGCGGAGTCGCGGTCTACCATGTTCTGATAGCGCAGGTACAGATTGGAAGTAAGCACCATTTTCTTCTTGTCGCCGTCATCGATGGCACCCATCTGGCTCTGGGGAGGCAGAACCTTCGCCTTGCGGACGATGGTGGGAATGCCGCTTTCGTCCAGCACGGACACCAGCGCCTCACCCACACCCAGATTCATCAGCACTTCCTTGGTATCAAAGGCGGGATTCTTGCGGAAGGACTGGGCGGCGGCCTTCACGCCCTTTTCCTCGGCGGGAGTGTAGGCGCGCAGAGCGTGCTGAATCTTGTTGCCCAGCTGAGCCAGAACGGAGTCGGGAATGTCCTTGGGGTTCTGGGTGATGAAGTAGACACCCACGCCCTTGGAGCGGATGAGCTTGACCACCTGCTCAATCTTGTCCTGCAGGACGGGGGAAATACCCTTGAACAGCAGATGCGCTTCGTCGAAGAAAAATACCATTCTGGGCTTGTCCAAATCGCCCACCTCGGGCAGAGTTTCAAAGAGCTCAGAAAGCATCCACAGCAGGAAAGTGGAGTACAGGCTGGGGTCGGTCATCAGGGTGCGGCAGTCCAGCACATTGATAAGACCCTGACCGCCCTCGGTTGCAAACCAGTCGGCGATATTCAGCGCGGGCTCCCCGAAGAACTGCTCGCCGCCCTTGGTCTCCAGTGCCACCACGCCGCGCAGGATGGCGTTGATGCTGGCCTTGGCGATGTTGCCGTACTGAGAAGAGTATTTGTCATTGTTCTCGGCAACATACTGCAGCATGGACTTTAAGTCCTTGGTGTCGATGAGAAGCAGACCTTCGTCATCGGCAATGCGGAAGACCACCGTCAGCAGGTCGGACTGGGTGGCGTTGAGTCCCAAGAGTTTGCCCAGAAGCAGAGGACCCATCTCGGAAATGGTGGTGCGCAGCGGGATGCCGAACTGGCCGAAGATATCCCAGAACATGGTGGGGTACTTGCGGTAGGTAAAGCCCAGTGCATCCAGACCGAAATCGGCACGGCGGCGCTGCATATCGGCGCTGTCCGCACCTGCGCGGCACATACCTGCCAAATCGCCTTTGACATCGGCAAGGAATACGGGTACGCCCAAATCGGAGAAGGACTCGGCCAGAACCTTTAAGGTGACAGTCTTGCCGGTGCCGGTAGCACCTGCAATCAGGCCGTGGCGGTTTGCCATCTTGGGCAGGATGGCAATTTTCTCGCCCTCGTCATCGGCAATGAGAATTTTGTTATCGTAAAGCATGGATAGCCTCCTAAGCGTTTTCTTTTATTATAGCGGTTTGCCGCTCCTGCGTCAAGGCATGAAGCATTGACGAAAGTCCCCATTCATGGTATTGTATGAAAATAAATAAGGAGGGATTGCCATGGCGTTTTTCCCGATGTTTGTAGACTTGGAAGGAAAAAATGTGCTCATTGTGGGTGGCGGCCGGGTGGCGGCTCGAAAGGTGGAGAAACTCCTGCCCTTCGGCTGCACGATAACCGTGGTGTCAAGCCGCATTCGGGAGGAAATTTATGCCATGGGGGTACAGACCCTCCTGCGCACCTTTGTCGATGCCGATATGACCGCCCGGGATGTGGTCATTGCGGCAACGGATGACCCGGAACTAAACACCCGAGTGTGTAATCTGGCAAAGATGCTACATATCCCCGTCAATTCCGTGGACGATAAGAAAAACTGCACCTTCCTGTTCCCCGCCCTCGTCAAGCGGGGCAAGCTCACCGTGGGTGTATGCAGCTCCGGGGCAAGCCCCTCCATGGCCAAATGGGTGAAAGAGCAGACGGAAGATGTACTGCCCGACAAAACGGAGGACATACTGGAATATTTGGATGACTTGCGCGGGCGGTTCCCTGCCGGGAAAACGCGGCAGGAGATGCTGGGGCGTGCCTTTGAAGCGTGTATGCGCTTGGGCAGACCCCTGACGGAAGAAGAGGAAAAGAATTTATGAGCGGATTTGTCTATTTAGTCGGCGCGGGCTGCGGGGAAGCAGACCTGATTACCGTTCGGGGCGAAAAACTTCTCAAAACCTGTGACTGCCTTGTCTATGACGATTTGATTCCCATGGAGCTATTGTCCATGGTAAAGCCCGGCTGCGAGGCCTTCTACATGGGAAAGCGCAGCGGCGCCCATTCGGCACCCCAGCGGGAAATCAGCGGCAAGCTTGTAGAGCTGGCGGAATCCGGCAAGACGGTTGTGCGGTTAAAGGGCGGAGACCCCTTCGTCTTCGGCCGTGGAGGGGAGGAAATCGCGGCGCTACAGGAAGCGGGCATTCCTTTCGAGGTGGTGCCGGGCATTTCCTCCTGCATCGCCGTGCCCGCCGCCGTGGGCATTCCCGTTACCCATCGGGGCAGCGCCCGGAGCTTTCATGTGGTCACCGGTCACACGGCGGATACTGCCGACTCCCTGCCCGAGAATTTACAGGCTCTGGCCGCCTGCGAAGGAACACTGGTGTTCCTCATGGGACTGAAAAATCTTCCCGGAATTGCCGAGGAGCTGATTGCCTGCGGCAAGGCTCCCGCAACGCCCGCCGCGGTGGTCAGCGGTGCCAACCGCGCCCATCCCCGGGCTGTCCGGGGCACACTGTCGGACATTGCCGAGCTGACCGCACAGGCCGGGCTTGCGGCACCGGCGGTCATCGTTGTGGGTGAGGTTGCCGGGCTGGACTTTGCCTGCCGGAAGAATCTGCCCCTGCGGGACATTCGGGTGGGTCTATCCGGCACGGATGCCATTACGGATAAGCTTTCCGCCGGCCTTACTGCGCTGGGGGCGGATGTGCACCTGTGCCTGCGTTCAAAGGTGGTGGAGCTTCCCTTTGATGTGAGTGCCGCAGTGGACGGGGCACCTCACTGGGTTACCTTTACCAGCAGCAACGGTGTGCGGACATTCTTTGCGCAATGCAGGAAAGCGGATATCGACCTGCGCAGGTTCGTTTCCGTTCGCTTTGCCGCCATCGGCACAGCCACGGCAAAGACACTGGCATCCTACGGTTTCCGTGCGGACTTGGTGCCCGAGGAGGCAACCTCCCACGGTCTCGGTTTGGCTCTGCAGAGGGAAGTGACCGAGGGCGATGTGCTGCTGTACCGCTCTGCCCGAGGCTCCACAGAGCTTTTGGAAATGCTTTCCGAAAAGAATATTGCATGGCAGGACATTCCGACCTACGATTTGGAGCCGCAGTACCCCCGGGAGGAGAACCCCGCCCGAATGGACTATCTGGTGTTCTCCAGCGCCAGCGGTGTGGAGCTGTTTCGGGAGCGCTATGGACTTTTTGAGAAGCCCCGTTATGTGTGCATCGGCGCTGTGACAGCGGCAGCACTGGAAAATTGCGGCATAACCGATTACCTCGTGGCAAGTGAAATCTCCACCGAGGGAATCATGCAGGTCATACTGGAAGACACCGGAGAGTGAAGGGATAGGAATATTTAGTTTGGAAACGAACTGGGCAATAGCTCCCTCCGGGAGGGAGCTATATTGGACTGTGCGAAACGCCACAATTGTCCTCTTATCCTGCCCCCCTAACAAAAATCCGCCCTGCCGAGTATTGGGCAGGGCGTTCAAGCTATATAGGAAGAATTACTTCTCGATGGTGATGACGACCTCGCCATTGCCGGCGGTGCCTTCGGTGACAGCCTTGACGGATGCCAGATCATCGGAGTTGGTGACCAGAACCATGGTGGTGGTGTTGTAGCCGGCAGCCTCGATGCCTGCAATGTCGAAGGAGGTCAGCTTCTGACCCTTCTTGACCTTCTGGCCGTCGGAGACGAACTTCTCGAAGCACTTTCCCTCCAGCTCCACGGTGTTGATGCCCACATGAATCAGCAGCTCAGCGCCGTTGGGCAGTGCCAGACCGATGGCGTGCAGGGTGGGGAAGACGGAAGTGACGGTGCAGTCACAGGGAGCGACGACCACGCCCTCGCTGGGAGCCACGCCCAGACCCTGACCCAGCATACCGGAAGCGAAAGCTTCGTCGGCAACATCGGCCAGAGCAATGACGGTGCCCTTGACAGGGGACTCAATGTCGTTGGAGATGGGAGCAGCTTCTTCCTTGCCGCCCAGAAGACCCTTAAATAAATCCTTGAAACCCATAATGGAATCCTCCTAAAATATTTGAGGGACGTCGGACGAAAACGCCCATTCCAATCCCTTTTTTACATCTTCATGGTAATCAATTTTTGCGCATAAGTCAAGGAAAAAATCCCGAAATCTGCACCGGATTTGCATATGTCACCGTGTGAGCTTGCGGACGAAGTTTCCGTAGTTGGCCTTTATAAATGCCGGGACGCATTTGAAGACCTGGTCGGCATTCAGGCAGCACACCACCACAATGGGGGAGGCCTTCAGATAGAATGCCACAAAGAAGCTCATGGGGATGACAATGCACCAGATGGAAATCAAGTCCATCCTGATGACGAAGGCGGTGTCTCCGCCGCCGCGGATGATGCCGTTGTTCACGGGCATCTGGTAGGACATGGTGGCGCAGACGATGCTCAGAATCATCAGGAATGCGTTGGCGTAGTACATGGCCTCGTCGCTGAGCTTATAGAGCTTCAGCACGGGGATGCGCAGGAAGAACAGCAGTATGCCGGACAGCAGTCCGATGCACACGAAGAGCCGCTGAAAGCGCCTCACATCGGTTTTCAGCTCGGTGAGCTGCCCCGCACCGATGCGCTTGCCCACCATGATGGAGGTGGCGGAGGCCGCACCTACGGCGGTGGACTTGACCATGAGGAACAAATTGGAGGCGGCGGAGTTGGCGGCGATGGCGGCGGGGGTCATGTGCCCCAGCACCACGGTTTGCAGGGCGGTGTTGAGTCCCCACAGACCCGACAGCACCATCATGGGCAGGGCGGTTTTCAGGTAGTCCCTGCGAAGAACCGGGTCGGTTTTTACAAAGTCCGAAAAGCGGATGCGCAGATTCTTTTCCCGCGTTGCAATGTAGATGACCAGCACCAGAACCTCTGCCATGCGGGCGGTCAGGGTGCCGATGGCGGCACCGGTCACGCCCAGCGCGGGAAAACCCAAGTGCCCGAAAATCAGCAGGTAGTTAATGCCGCAGTTGATGAAAAAGGTCATCACCGACAGCCGGAACGCAATTTTCACGACCTCGGTTGCCCGCAGGGTTGCCAGCAGAATCTGGGTGACGGCGAAGAACAGATAGGTAAAGCGGATGATTTGCAGATATTTGACACCCTCGGAAATGATTGCAGGCTCTGTGGTGAACGCTCCCACAATCTGCGCCGGGAAAAAGCTTGCCCCCAGAAACAGCACAATGGCAATGAATGCCGAAACCTGCATGGCGGTGGCCATGATTTTCTTCATGGGCGGCAAATCCCGCTTGCCCCAGTACTGGGAGCAGATAATCACACCGCCATCGCCCAGCGCGCCGACAAGCTGCTGGAAGATAAACTGCACCTGATTCACAGCGGCCACACCGGAAAGACTGTATTCGCCGTAGGCACCGAGCATGATGTTGTCGGCCAGATTCACGCTGAGGGTCACCACATTGTGGGCAACCAGTGCAAAATACAGCCCGAAAAAGGTGCTGTAGAATTCTTTTTTTGTCCTGCGCTTCAAAAAAATCTCTCCTTCTGCCGATTCTGCAATCATTATAGCGCCGATACAAAATTTATCAAGATGTGCATTTGTCCGAAACTGCACAAAGATACGGCTATTTATACAGAATATTTTGAAAAAATCAGCCGCATGTTGTGGAATTTATCTTGAAGTTGCGCATTTGGTGTGTTATATTGTCCTTAGGAATCTATAGCCTGCAAGCTACAGCACCGTCAGGCTTACCCTGAGGATTCGACAATGAAGATTATGAAAGGGAGTTATTTCAATGAAGCTAATTGACATCAAAAACGGCGTTGGCCCCGAATGGGCTGCCAAGGGCTACCAGATGCCTACCTTTGACATCGAGGCTGTCCGCAAGAAGACTTTCGAGGAGCCCACTTGGGTGCATTTCGGCGGCGGCAACATCTTCCGCGCTTTCCCCGCAACCGTTCTGAACGATGCACTGAACACCGGCAAGTATGACCGCGGTGTCATCGTGGCCGAGACCTTCGACTTCGAGGTTGTGGACAAGGCATACACCCCCTATGACAACCTGTCCCTGCTGGTTGCTCTGAAGTCCGACGGCTCCATTGAGAAGAAGGTCATCGCCTCCGTTACCGAGGCTCTGAAGGCTGACTATCAGTTTGACGATTGGGCACGCCTGGTCGATATCTTCCGCAATCCCTCCCTGCAGATGATTTCCTTCACCATCACCGAGAAGGGCTACGGCGTGAACCCCGCCGACCTGGAGCGCGGCCTGAAGCCCGTGCTGGCTATGGGTAAGGTCTGCGCCCTGCTGCTGGAGCGCTTTAAGGCAGGCAAGCTGCCTCTGACCGTTCAGTCCATGGATAACTGCTCTCACAACGGTGACAAGGTCAAGGCCGGTGTCATGAAGTATGTGGAGAAGTGGGTTGCAGACGGTTTAGCTCCCGCCGAATTCAAGGATTACATCCTGGACGAGACCAAGATTACCTTCCCTTGGGCTATGATTGATAAGATTACCCCCCGTCCCCACAGCAAGGTTCAGGACATGCTGGCTCAGGACGGCTTCGAGGATAACTACACCATCGAGACCGAGAAGCACACCTTCACCGCTCCCTTCGTCAATGCTGAGGAGACTCAGTATCTGGTCATCGAGGATCACTACACCAACGGCAGACCTCCTCTGGAGCTGGGCGGCGTTCTGTACACCGACCGCGAGACCGTTGACAAGGTCGAGACCATGAAGGTCACCACCTGCCTGAACCCCCTGCATACTGCTATGTCCATCTACGGCTGCATGCTGGGCTACACCCTGATTTCCGCTGAGATGGCCGACGAGGATATCAAGGGCTTCATCCAGAAGATTGGCTACATCGAGGCTATGCCCGTTGTCACCGATCCCGGTGTTCTGAATCCCTATGAGTTCATCGGCGCTGTTTTGAACCGCAGACTGCCCAACCCCTTCATGCCCGATGCTCCCCAGCGTATCGCCATGGACACCAGCCAGAAGCTGGCTATCCGCTTCGGTGAGACCCTGAAGAAGTACGACGAGCGCGGTCTGGACAAGTCCAACCTGGTTCTGATCCCCCTGGTGCTGGCAGGCTATGCCCGCTATCTGAAGGGTGTCAACGATGCCGGCGAAGCTTTCGAGCCGTCTCCCGATCCTCTGCTGGCTGAGCTGCAGCAGATCGTTGCCGGTCTGGAAGTCAAGGAAGGCGAACAGGACTTCTCCTGCCTGAAGGCCCTGTATGGCCGTACCGATGTATTCGGTGTGGATATCTATGCTCTGGGCATTGGTGAGCAGGTCGAAGGCATGGTTAAGGAACTGTACGCCGGCCCTGGCGCAGTCCGCAAGACTCTGCACAAGTACGTGGAAGCTCGCTAATGATACAATTAATGCCGCACCTTTTGGTGCGGCATTTTTGCATGTAGCAATATTATTTGTCAGCGAATAAACCGGTTCTTGCCATCGGTGCGCAGAGTGCCAGATAGAAGATGGTTGCAAGGGCTACGG
>JAZRVX010000106.1:0-1009 GCA_045599455.1 Faecousia sp.
CAATGTTCCGTTCGGTTATCTGAAAGACCCGGCGGACAAAACCAAATGGATCGTGGACGAAACTGCCGCAGCGGTAGTCAGGCGTATCTTCAAGCTGTGCATGGAAGGGCGGGGGCCGATGCAGATTGCAAAGCTCCTGCATGAGGAAAAGGTACTCAATCCTACTGCATACAAGCGCAGGTTGGGCATCAAAACGCCGAGTCCCGAAACCACCGATCCGTACCACTGGAACACCAACACCGTTGTTCATATTCTGGAACGGCGGGAGTACACAGGCTGTACGGTCAATTTCAAGACCTACACCAATTCCATCTGGGATAAGAAGCAGCGGGAAACGCCTATTGAAGAGCAGACCGTTTTCTACAACACCCACCCGGCAATCATCGGGCAGGAGGTCTTTGATAAGGTGCAGGAAATCCGGCAGCAGCGGCACCGCAGGACAAAAACGGGAAAGAGCAGTCTGTTTTCCGGGTTAGTCTACTGCGCCGACTGTGGGGCAAAGATGCGGTATTGCACGACCAACTACTTTGAGAAGCGGCAGGATCACTTTGTATGCGCCAATTACCGAAGCAACACTGGAAGCTGTTCGGCACACTTCATCCGTGCGGTTGTGTTGGAGGATTTGGTCTGGATGCACATGAAAGCTGTAATCCACTATGTGACACGGCATGAGAAGCACTTTCGAGCAGTTATGGAACACAAGCTCCGTCTTTCGAGCACGGAGGCGATCCACGCAAGCCGGAAGCGGCTGATGCAGGCGGAAAAGCGCATGACGGAGCTGGACAACCTGTTTATCCGCATGTATGAGGATAATGTGGCAGGGAAACTTGCGGATGACCGCTTTGCCATGATGAGCCGGAAATATGAGGAGGAACAGACGCAGCTCAAAGGTGAGATGAAAGCTCTGGAACAGCAAATAGAAGTACAGGAACGACAGATTGAGAATTTAGACAGGTTTATTCAACTGGTATTCAAGTATGAGGAATTGCAGGAGCTTACGCCCTATGCT
>JAZRVX010000107.1:0-4562 GCA_045599455.1 Faecousia sp.
GGGTACACAACCGTACACTGTCCGTTTTCCGCATTGAAATCCCGAATAATGCACAAATCGTATGCAGAAATATACTGATTGGAGGCAATCGATATTTTAGAGGGTGCCATTGCAACAATGGGTTTTCCCTGCATCAGCGACCACGCCGGAAGCGGTGTCGGAGAGGTTGGAAGGGTATCCTCAACATAGTTTTTAGTTTGGATATTATATGTAGCACCGTTGTATATCAGATATCCATTGCCATCCACCGAGCTTTTACTGATTGTTTGCTTTTGCACAATAGGAGGAGTCTGTTCGTAAAATGTAATGGTAGAATCCGTTACCTCAGACACCCAAATAATATGATGTTGCTCCGTATTGCTCAGCGCATCGCCCGGTTGGACATCACGCAACGGCACATTGTATCTGGTTGTACCATGGGGGCTATTTATAATACCTCTTACGGAATCATATCTTGGGTTTTCGCCATACATGAAGTTTCCGCCAAAAACCTCACTTACAAAAGTTGCACAACATGAACCATATACCGGTCCGGTTCTGTTCGCACTCGTTGAATTGCAATACGCTGTAGTTGAATAGTTGCTTCCCGCTTTTCGTACATACTGCGCCAGCGACAACAAGCTGTCGGAAGTCACCTCGGATGTGAACAGGGTATAGGGCATTCCGCTCACCGTTTCGCCTGCCTCGAAATAAGTTCTCCCGTTGTATTTATTTCCGTTCCATGTTGCAATGCGTTGCGTAGGTGTCCATGTGTAGTTCAGAATTGCATCAGCCCGGGATTTCATACCGGCATAATCCGTTCCGGTACTGTAGTCTACATTCCCGGACGGCTGCGATTCAGAATTTTGACCATCTTCCTGCCAGACAGCGGTAAGTGTAATATCGCCGGTTCTTCGCGTAGCAAATTCACTCTTGATGGCTTCGTAGCAATCTTCCTGTCCCCGTACAAACTCCATATTTTTGCCTTGGTTTATACCGGTAATCATGTTGCCGTTTTGATCTTTCCATCCTACGAATGTCCAGCCGCTTTTCGTGGGATTTTCAAGAGTAACACCGTAGTAAACCGTGTAGCTATTCGGATTGGATGCAGCATTCGTGCCGCCATCCAAATTGTAGGTTATTGCATAGTTGTAAGGATTATAGTCATATTCCACGCCGACATTCTCGTTTTTCATGGTGAACTCTGTACCAACCGGATAAGCTTCCCACTCCGAACTAAACGATCCGGAACTGATATGATCTAAATACACACCGTTAATGCCTGACTTTTCGTACGACCATCCCAATACAAATTGACTGTTGACCTGTACATCATATTCATTTCTAGAAAGGCAATGACAGTTTCCTTGGTTATTTTCTCCGTTGGTACCTTCGTTATACTGAAGTCCGGACATCCAATGCCAAATACTGACTTTCTTCGTAGTTGCCGGATATGCGCTTTCTATCCAGCCCATCTTCTTCCCGGTGCCGGAGGGGTAGATGATTTGAGTTCTTCCGTCTTTATATCCCACTGCCAAGCAGCTATCACCGGGGTCTATATAGCTGGTTCCGCTATTTAAAATAACTGCGTCATATCCCGTAGAGCGGCGATATGTATTGTATTTTCCATCTGCATTCCATGCAGTCACATTAAGATTGGGAATAAAGTCGGAAAGCTTTGCGTATTCTTCCCTGCGAGTTGACCCCGAAGGATAGTTGACCTTACAGAAACCGTTTGTATAGATTTCAAGAATCTTACAGTCATCTGTATTCAGAATATTACGCTGGCTCAAAGAATACTGCTCCAGATTTCCGTTATACAGCGGGATTTTTGCAGTATTAGCATCTGCTGTATAGCAAAGCTCAATCGGCAAGAAGCCAGAAAAACGGGTGTCGATTTCAAAGTTGTTTGTGGATGGGTTGCTAGGTATTACAGTACCATTTGTTTTTTTCCATGAATAATCACAGCTGTTAATCACACTAATTGAATCGTTAAGGAAAAGCGCATTATATGGTAAAATACTATTATTCACTTGCCAATGCCCATAGGAATTTTCATACCATCCAGTTCCCGAAAATTTTCCTCTTCCGCATTCTATGTGAATATGATTACCAGTTGCATTTCCTGCTGTTCCTTCTTGGAAGAAAACTTCGCCTTGACTAATTACTTTTCCAACATAGAGGTCGCTTGTGTCATTGTCATGCATAAACAAGATGGTCATATAGTCCACCGTTCCATCTGCATAAATGACTGGATTATTACTCTCAAGCCAAACAACATAATCTTTATAAATTCGTTTTATTGTTCCGGTAAATGGTGCGTATGCATCTTCTATTCCTTTATCTTTACCGCAAATGTCTAAGGCATTTAAACCCTGATGTGAGTAACTACCATTAACTCCTTGTGAAATATTCATATTAACCATCGGGAACAGGGCGTATTCATACGCATCCCCTTCGGATTGGACTGTCATTTCAAATTCTTTTGATTCACCTGCCCACGCTTCACCCGCTTCATAAAGCATCATCAGATAATCACACACTTTGGAATATGTGTCGTCATCTGCAATCTGCTCAATGCGCTCCAACAGGGCTTCATAAATACCCGCATTGTTCTCATCAAACAGTGAAACAATGTAAGCGCGGTTTTCCTCTGCCATCAGCCAACGGACGAACTCTTCATCCGTCATATTGTCCCAAGGATGGGTAACGGATTCTTCTTTTTCCGAAGCCTCAGCTTCTTCAGTGAGCGCAGAAATCTCCGTTTCCGATTCAATTTCCGTTTTCTCTTCCGTAACAGATTCCGAGTTTTGATTTGCAGTAATTTCCTGCTCGTCCTCTGTCTCCGTCACTTCCTCCTGCGTGGGTTGTTCATCGGTGACGGTTTCCTCCTGAGAGGGCTGTTCCTGCGTAAGCGTTTCCTCCTGCGCAGGCTGCTCCGTTTCCTCTGCCAGTGCAAACACAGGCAACATGGTAAGCACCATGCTGAACACCAGAAATACGCTGATTGTTCTTTTCCAAATCTGCATAGCTACACCTCTTTCTAAAAGCACAATTCTACTTATAAGTTGTTTTTCCTATTATAAGCCGTTAATTCTCTGCCGTCAAGGCGGTTTTCGCTTTTTAGGTAGTTTCTTATTTGTCAAATACGCATACAATAAATCTGAGGTGATAAATATGGAGCTGGATTACAGCGAAATCGGCAGACGAATCGCCGCCAGACGCAAAGAACTCGGACTTCGCCAGACACAGGTCTGCGAGCGTGCGGAAATCAACGATAAATACCTATCCAGTATAGAGCGTGCAGCCTCAATTCCTTCGTTGGAAGTAGTAATGAAACTGGCACTGGCCTTGGAAACCACCCCGGATGCATTCTTGGTGGGCACAGCACGGTATGAAGAGGATGCATGGAAAAGTGTGGCCGAGCAAATTCGCTCTCTGAATCCGGAACAACTGAAAATGGCTCGCAGTTTCATTGCGTGGCTGTCCAAAGAAAAAATATAATCCCGATGAGAAAGTCTGTTCTCATCGGGATTTTGGTTTTTCAGGGGAACATATAAGCTTGTATTGTGTCAGCGCTCACAATCTTGCGTTCACATATTACCCTTGACAGTATTTTTGATTGTGCTATAATGAATATGAAAAGAGCACTACCGATAAGCGGTTGGCTCAGATTTCAGTTACAAAACGAAGCGTTTAGCAACCGTCACTTGGCCGAGTGGCGGTTGCTGCTTTTTACCGTGATTGTAATGGTCAAGAAACCAATATGTACAGTCAAAGTAATTGGCATGGCATTCACCCCCTTTCAGGAGTGTAGCCAACCGCCTATCTGTGGTGCACCGCACAGCAAATCAGAATTTCTGATTGCCGGTGGCAATCACACCGCAATTATCATCCGGTAGTGCTCTTACCTCTCGGTTATCCACCGACAGGCAATATTATATTAGCAAATTTGTTCGAATATGTCAATATTGTCCATTTATTTTGCCATCAAACACATACTCCCTTCTATTCGAGCAAATAGGATAACTCGATATATTTCGTAGAGGATTCATTGTGTGGGAGCTGGTGGTATAGGGTTATTTAGGTTGGATAAAGCCGCAAGCCGCAAGTGATGCACAGGCTTCCATTCGAGAGTCATTGCGAGGGCGCTTCGCGCCCGTGGCAATCCGTACTCTAACACCCGATTTTCATCCCAATTCAGCAATATAAGGTGTATTTTGGAGAACGGATTCCCACGACCGGTGCCATCGGTCACCGGTCTCGGAATGACCGTCTGACGGCAGCTTTTTCCCGGCTTTTGCTTCCTTAAGGTGAGATAAAAATCCCCTTTTCCGATTTGGAAAAGGGGATTTTGCAGTTACAATCAGCTGTTGCGCACTTCCATGAAGAGCTTCTCCATCAGGCGGGAGGTCTCCTCGGGCAGATGGTCAAAGGCAGTTGCCTTGCTCAGCTCCTCGGCATCGGGGTAAGCAACGGTGTCATTCACCAGCTCCTCGTCCAGGTACTGCTTGGACTCGGAAGCGGGGACGGAGTAGCCCAGATAGTCAAGGTTTGCGGCAGAAATCTCGGGGTCACACAGG
>JAZRVX010000108.1:0-5634 GCA_045599455.1 Faecousia sp.
ATTGGCTGCGGCCTGTGCACCGCAACCTGCCCGGAGGTTTTCACCATGACAGACAGTGGTACTGCCGAAGCGCAGCGCTCCGATGTGGCACCGGAGCTGGAGAAACTTTGCACCGAGTGCATGGAAAACTGTCCCGCGGAGGCCATTGAGCGGATTTAATCGGAGCAGCGTGGGTGTGCAGACAAAAAGGACTTGAATTTTCAGGGCAGCGTTGTTATAATACACCCACACGCAGGGTTAGTTTATCGGTAGAATTTCTGCTTCCCAAGCAGACTGGGCGGGTTCGACTCCCGTACCCTGCTCCAAAAAAGAGGGTGTCCGAATGGACACCCTCTTTTTTGGAGCAGGGTACGGGAGTCGAACCCACTTAAAGGATTCTTTAACGGCGTAGCCGTTAAAGCTTCATTCATCAGCTATCAGACATCAGTCATCAGTTTTTTGCTTGCTTAAATCGGCGCTTTCACCTAAAGTTACCACTCTGATGACTGGCGACTGACGACTGATGACTACGAGCGAAGTGAGCGAAAGCTTCCTTTTCCTTTCTTGCCATAAAGTTCCGTACATGCTATACTTATTATAAATTACAGTGCAGCATCGGAGGCTTTCACCATGAAAATCGACCACATAGCCATGTATGTAAATGACTTGGAAAATGCCAGAGCATTTTTTGTCCGATACTTCGGCGTGATATCCAACGAAATTTACCATAATAAAAAGACGGATTTCAAATCCTACTTCCTGACCTTCCCCGATGGCGGCAGACTGGAAATCATGCACCACCCGGAAATGACGGACGGCGAAAAGTCCCTTCGGCGGACGGGCTTTATCCATATTGCCGTCAGTGTGGGCTCCAAGGATGCAGTGGACGCGCTGACTTGCAGACTGCAGGCGGACGGCTATGAAGTCCTCAGCGGCCCCAGAACCACCGGCGACGGCTATTATGAAAGCTGCATTGCCGCCTTTGAGGGCAATCAGATTGAGATTACAGTATAAAGGAGCGCATTATGGAAAGCTGCGTAACACCCGAAGATCTCCTGCGCCGCTATGGGCTGGAAGGACACATTGAAAACGGCGCATTCGTAGAGTGCAACTATCCCCACGCAGAACCCGGCCGCGCCGACTCCGGGGCTATCTATTATTATGTATCCCCTGATGAATATACCAAGTTCCATGTGATTGACTGTGATGAATACTGGTGCTATATTGCGGGTTCACCGCTGGAAATCTGGCAGATATCCCCGGAGGGGAACATCACCACAACGAAGCTTGGCATCGAGGAAGGATGCGAGCCGCTGGTTTATGTAAAGAAAGGCGTGAGTTTTGCCTCCCGGCGCTTTCGCACAGAGACCGAGGGCACCTTCCTCTCCTGCATCACCGTGCCGAGATTTACATACCGCGGGTTTACCCTCATTGAAGATGATGAAGCGATGAAGCGCTGGCCCGGAACCAAGGCGTTTTTTGAAAAACCGTGATTTGCGGCACCGAACTGCCCCCAAAATCGGTCATTCCGAGCGGAGCGCAGTGACCGTGGCGACGGACATGAATGCAACTATATTTTGACTTTGAGAGTACGGATTGCCACACCGGTGTGCGCACCGGTTCGCAATGACTGCTCTATAGTTTTCGCTACAAACTGAGCCGTCCCGGGTTCGGGGCGGCTTTTGACAAAAACTCAGGAGGGAAGCAATGGAATACGAGCTTGTGCGGGAAATCCAGAACCTGTGCCGCAATAATCAGATGCGGGATATTTTCTTTGAGGAAATCGAGTGCGACGACCCGGAAGACTATGTGCGCAATATGCTGAAAGGTAAAAATGTGGAAATCTCTGCGGACTGCGGCGCAGGCGGTGCGGTCACGGTCTATGCAAGCGTTGACGGCTTAACGCAGAAATATGTGTTCACACCGCTGTGAGGAAAAACGGGCTTTCATGCCGAATGATGATTGAAAAACCCGAAAGTGAGTGCTATCATAAAGAAAATCCGGAACGCAAGGAGCGATACTCATGGAAAAAGAAAACGAAACCATCAAGGCCAATAAGGCAAAGCAGCTGCTCGACAGCGTGAAAAACAGCTGGAAATCTCCCGAGAAGAACCTGAAGAAGGCGGTGATTCTGGCAGTGGTGCTGCTGTTTATCCTCTTCTTCACCAACCCCAATACCATCCCGTTCCTGTCCGATGGCGCCAGAAGTGTGCTTCGCAATGCGGCCTCCGGCATTTTCGGTGACCTCAGCGATGTTGCGAGCGTGATTTCCTTCAACTGGATTACCTTCTTCCAGCTGGTTGTGATGATTCTGTGTCTGGTATTTCTGAAGGAAGTGCTGACACTGGTCGTTGGCAGCGTCAAGGCGAAGGCCAACCGAGTCAGAACTGTGCAGCACATCGTGCTGAGCTCACTGCGGTATGTGTTTGTACTGCTGGGATTTTTCTGGGGACTGAGCATTTTGGGCGTGGATATTTCCACCATCCTTGCAGGCGCCGGAATCATCACCCTGATTATCGGCTTTGGCGCAGAGAGCATGATTTCCGATGTGGTTACCGGCATCTTCATGCTTTTTGAAAATGAATACAATGTGGGTGACATCGTGGAGATTGACGGTTACCGCGGCACGGTGGACAAAATCGGAATCCGCACCACCAGCCTGCGGGATGTCGGCGGCAATGTAAAGATTGTCAACAACGGTGATATCCGCAATATTGTGAACCTGTCCTCTGCGCAGTCCGTGTCCATCTGCGACCTGCCCATCCCCTATGAGGCGGATTTGCAGCAGGCCAAGACCGTGCTGGAAAAGGAGCTTCTTCCCCAGCTCAAGAAGGACTTCCCCGATATTTTCCGGGAGGTTCCGCAGTTCCTCGGTGTGCAGGAGCTGGGCGACAGCGCCGTTGTCCTGCGCATTGTGGCCAATGTGGAGGAGGACAAGCGTTTCGCGGCTGTGCGCGCTATGAACTGGGTGCTGAAAACCGGCATGGAACAGCACGGCATGGGCGCTCCCTACAGTCAGGTGGTTCTGCACGGTGCGGCAAAGGAATAATCTATGAATCAGAATGAATTCTATGTCCCCTCCCGGGATACAGAGTTTTACACTGGCGCGGCGCCGAGGACGGAGGAATTTGTTCCCCGGCGGGTGCGTTTCCGCAAAATGATGAAGCGCATCAACGCGCTGCTCACCACAGCGGCTATGGTGATGGTGGCGGGCACGGCAGCGCCGCAGGATCCGCCCTGCCCCGACTGCGGCAAGGTGCATTGCGGCTATTGGGACGGGGACAGAGTCAATTATTCCATCGCAACCTTTGTCTATACGGACAATGTGCCGAATTTAGCCTGTAACTATCCAAAGACGGCAGAAAATGTCCTGTCCGCAGATTTTATTCTCAGCGGACAGAAGCTGATTGACGGTGACCGCTACGGCTATGCCTGCACCGATACCAATGTCACGCTGGGAAGCCGACTGCCCAATGGCAAACAGGTGGTAGCGGCGTTTCCACTTGAAGATACCCTTCGATTTTCGTTTCGTGGGGGTAAAGACGGCGCTATTGTCACGGAGTACTACACGGAAGATGCCGCGATTGGATGCTATGGTGTGGAAGCGGAGATTCTCTGCATGGGTCTTTACAGTGAATCCACACCGAATGAAACCACAGCATGGAATCAAAAAGAGCTGTTGACCGAGAACCCCGCAGCGTATACCTGCCGGAAAATTCAGCGGATTTGGGACGATGAGAACTTTTATATATCCTACTGGTTCAGGTCGGCCGTAAAACCGGAGACGGTGGATGCAATCATAGAAAAGGTTCGCTGCTATCGATCCGACGATATGGTGAAGGAGTATGCGCTTGGCGCGACTATGTGCCTGCATCCCGGCTCGGCGTACTTAACCCACACATTTTCACGAATCCAGAATAACATGCTTCCAAATGGAGAGGTTATACCCGCATACGACGGAATCGAGTATTCCTTCCTTGCGGAAGGCTACAATGGTTCCTGTTTGGTGGAGATTGGCAAAGGAGACCGTATTGCCATACTGGATTCGTTCCATGAACTGTATGAAAATGCGGAGAATGCAGGCCATGCTGCTGTATGGGATCCTGTCCGTGTGGAGGATGTCAGCATCCACGGCATCCGTTATGCAGTATACCTGATGCGCTATAGTGAAGACGGCGGACAGCCGGAGACCAGGACAATATCCTTTGTTCCTCTGCAGGAGCCCAATGTGATGCTGCAGCAGCAGTATTTATCGGGCGAAGCGTATGCATTCCCCTTTGATAAGTATACGGTGGGCAGTCTGGACGAAGTGTGTCCTCTGTGGCGAACCGTATTCCCGGATGTTTATCCCTACTGCGGTCAAGAACAGCCTCCCGTAATAGAGGAGGATTCCGAATATGCGCTGTCCGTCCCAATCGAAGCGGAGCAGATGAAGCTGCATCAGAACAGCTACACAACCGACTGGGGAGCCCGCTGGGAATTCTTGACACTGGAAAACGGCTCCGACCTGACGCTGGATGCCCGCGTGGCAGCCAAAATCAGGAATGCCGCCGGCGATTTAATCAAAACCGAATATGCATCCTTCAATGCCCTTGGCCCCGGACAGAAAGACACCTGCGCATTCAACCTGTACAATGCACCGCAGGATGCGTATGTAGAATACGAAATGCAGTATACCCGGAGCAGTATGGAACCTTTCCGGGATGACATCCGATTGGAAACAGAAATCGGCCGGGACGGCAACCTGGTGATACTGACGGAAAATACGGGTACGCAGGATATTTCCAAGTGCACATGCATGGTGCTCCTCTTTGATGAAGAAGGAAATCTTCTGAAGCATGAAGCGATGCCGCTGTACAACCGAAATGGTGTCCTTCCTGCGGGCGGCATGGATGGCGGAGATGTCTGGTGTGAGCAGAAATTCGACCATTTTGAGGTTTACTTTTCCGGGACACCGGTGGCGAAAGACTTGCATGCGGGCACTGTGGATGAGTCCGAAATCGAAATCACGGAGCACAGCGGCTGGAGCACAATCCTGGAAATTCGCAATTCCTTCGATAAGCCCATCGGCGTGGAGGCACTGGCCGTCTGCCGCGACCGTCAGGGAAAGCTGACCTATGTGGGAAAAACCACGCTCAATGCCATCCCTGCTCATGGCGAGGCCGGAATGAGTGCCTACACGCCGGATACAGCCCGGTGGTACATGACCTATACCGAAGGCATTGACGCATGGTCTGAGACTATGGAACTGACCGATGAGCAGATTGATAATAGGACGGTGCAAGTAAGGGCAGACTATCACGAACTGAATCAGAATCAGTATGCAGTGGGTGCTGTGGTGGAATTTTTGGACAGCAAGGGCAATTTGATTGATTCGGATGTGGTCTATCTGTTGGGCGGCGGCAGCCAGATTGTGACAAGCAGCTATGGCTTTGACCACTACAAAGTCCTGTGGAGCGTGAACGATCAATATTCCAAGTGACACACTGACGGGTCCCGATATCGGGACCCGTTCAGACTGTCAAAAAAGCCGGTCATTCCGAGGAGGCCGTAGGCCGACGTGGGAATCCGCACCTCCAAATATTGCGTTTTCATCCATTCTTTCGATAAAAAGTACAGTTTTAAGTACGGATTGCCACGACCATTCTGCGGAAT
>JAZRVX010000109.1:0-3357 GCA_045599455.1 Faecousia sp.
TTATCATTTTCGCTGACAATCAGTCTCACAACCTGACTGCCGCAGGTTTCCAGTTTGGTAACGGATTCTGCATTGTCCACGAACAAGGGCACATGCACACCGTAGTGGCAGGACAGAGCGTTGATAATGTCAATGCCCACATTGATTTTCATTGCGTTGTTGAGGCTCTGGTAAGGCACACCACCCACCGTCACATCACACCGCTCCTCCAGTCCGCCGTTTGCCTGCTCACGGAACAGCCGGAATTGGGCAATCTTAAAGGGCTTATTTACGGAATCCTCCGCCCATTGTGCCTTGAAGCGGATAAAGTCCTCGCACTTAAACAGCATCTTGTCGATGGCATCCAGAGCAGCGCTTGCATTGCGGGCATCCTCCCGAATCTGCTCCATGCGCTGTTTTGTGTAGGTCAGCACAGCTTCTCCGGCAATAATCTCGGACAGCGCATCCATGCGGGAGCGAATGTCCGCCTGCTCTGCTTTCAGTGCGGAGAGCTTGCCGCCTAAGTCCTCCTGCAAGGTCTTCTTCTCGGCTTCCAGTCTGCCAAGGTCAGCAAGGATAATCTCACGCCGTGCGCCGTAGTCGGGCATATCGGTGACGGTAGCTGCCTGACCGTTCAGCTTCTCCAGCTTCTCGGAGATTTCGGCCAGCTCCTTTTCCTTGGCTTCCAGTTCCTTTTCATAGCCTGCCTTTTCGTCCATGATGGAGGAAAGCTTCTGCTTCATGCTGTCAGCAGCATCCTGAATAGCCTGTAGGCGCTTAGCCTTATCGGCGTTGAAACTTTCGGTCTTGGCTTGCAGAATCTCAAACGGGAGCGCCTGCCCGCAGGTGGGGCACTTCCCGCCGGCGAATGCCTCACCGTTGACTGCTACCCACTTTGCCCGAAGCTCTGCAATATTGGCATTACACCGCTCTGCTTCCCGCTCGTCGCTCTTGATTCTTGCGGACAGCATGGAGATTTCCCTTGTGCACACGCTGGCCATCTGCTCAAGGGCTGTAATGTCGCTTCTGTTTCCCTGCGCCGCACGGTACTGCCGGTTCTCGGCTTCCAGATGCTCAAGGCTCATGTTTACCTTGCGAATGTCCAGCATCACGGAGGAGACCGCCGTGTCGTTCTGCGCAGCCGCAATCTCATTGGCAATAGCTCCGAATCGGGCATGCAGGGTCTCGCTCTCGGCTCTTGCCGCCTCGAAGTCCTGATTTCCCAGCCTGCCGATGGTCTTCTCGCATTCGCTCAGCCGTGCGGGGGCATCATCCCGGGCTCCCACAAACTGCTTGCGCTCATGCTGGAGCTTTCTTCGGTAGTCCTCCATATTGAGCTTTCCCATGCTCTCCCGCAGCTCGGCAAAGTCGGGATTTCCTGCCATGATATCGGCATCGGACATGCTCCCCGCCATTTCAAATAGGATTGCACGGCGTTCCTGCCACTTCATGCCGGAGGAAAACCAACTGACGGAGGTCAGCATTCTGAAAAGCTCCTCACCAACCATTTCCCGGATGGCAGAATCAAAGCCGTTCTTTTTCACGGGCACGCCGTCCACATAGTAGTCACTTGCATTACCGTCATAAACAGGCTCACTGGAACCACGGCGGGTAGTCCATACTTCCCGGAAGGTTCTGCGGAAAGTCTTGGTCTCGCCATCGATGGAGAATTCTGCCTCCACGCAGGTCACAGCCTGATGGTCTCGAACCTCGCCCAGCTCGTTCAGAGGTTTCACATCGAAATTCTTACTGCCATTCCCGGCAGAATCCTTTTCGAACATGAGCCACAGAAGGCTGTCATAAATGGTGGTCTTTCCGGTTGCGTTGTCGCCGTAGATATCGGTGTCCCTGCCGCAGAAGTTGATGGTTAAAGTCCGAACGCCCTTGAAATTATCAATGGTCAGTCGGTTAAGTACGATTTCTTTCATATTGAAAAATCCTTTCTCGTGTGCTATAATCAGCACCGTCCTAATATTTCTTGGGGTTTTGCCCCTGCTGCTTTTCGGTCTTGTCCACCGAAAGGCAGCTTTTTTTATACATCGATAATCCGTGATTCACGAAGGTCTACTTCCCTTCTGTGCCGATTAACCATGTGAATCACTTCCTCGTCCTTGGCTCTTACTTCCGCATCTGCCTTGGCTTTGGCCGCCTTGGTCTGGTTCTCATGATTTATTCTCCCGATATACAAGGCAATCTTTTTTATCTCCGTCATTTCATCACCCCCAGTGTGAGCCGATGGAATATCACAGGGAGAGCAAAAACCAGGAAAGCAATTCCGCAAAGGAATGCAAACACACCGATACCATTCATTTGAAGCCCTCCTCAATTTGAATGGGGATAACCTTTCGCAGCTTAAAAAGCTCCCCGGCCGTAAACTGATTGCCGTCCGTCATCCTGCGGGATAAGGTTCGGCGCTCAATACCACATTCCGCTGCAAGCTGGGTGATATTCTTAATCCCTGCTTCAGCCATTCCATGAAGCACCATTTTTGTAATACTGTCCGACTGCTTCTGCGGTTCGGACTTTTTGGGTCTACTCATTGTTTTCTCCTTCCTAAAAATTTTTTCTGTGCAATTCAAACACTGTCAAATACAGAACTTCCGCCAGCTTCTCGGCAGTTCCCTGCGTACACCACCCTCTTTTATAAATTAAGCTTAGCCCCTGTGCCGAAATTCCGGCCTGCCGTGCAAGCTCTCCCATTGTGAGCTCTTCCCGAACTCTGGCGCATTCCAGTTTAACAAGGTCAATGTCAAACCACTTGGAAGCCTTACGCTGCTTTTGTATCAAGATATTCTCCGGTTTCATGGTCAGCGCATCTGCACACTTTATAGCCATCTCAGTACGCATCATGTGCCCGTGCAACAAGCAACTATAAGCGGATGTTCTGGATATTCCGGCACGGCTCGCAAGCTCCGAAACACTCCATCCCATTTTTTTGAGGCAGTCCATTATGTACTGCCGGTCAATGTCAAGCATCACTGCCTCCTTTCGCTGTATCTTATTAAGATACTTTTTAGCTAAAAAAAATAGAGTCGACTTCTTCTGCAGAAAGACCATAATGCTCCTTGATAGCCGAAATATCACTCAAACTAAACTGTGCGCCATTCTTGTGGTTCAATTTAGCATTGAGTCTTGATAAGCAGATACCAATTGCTTTTGCAAGGTCGCTCTGTTTCTCGCCGAACTCCTTCATTTTAGCTTGTAATTTTCTCTTGCCAAGGTCAGACATTTATTATTCCTCCTTTCCCAGTTCACCTTTTCAAGATACAAAGATACTCTAGCATAGCATTTTCACTCTGTCAAGATATTTTTTCTTGACTTAAAGATATTTTTTCTTATAATTAAGAATTGAAAGGGGTGTACTTGTATGACCGTTCC
>JAZRVX010000110.1:0-1299 GCA_045599455.1 Faecousia sp.
TTTCGCGGCGAAGATCGCCGCGAAAGGATCAAACTTTCGGGGGTTCCAAAGACCACATATTTCTGGGGGTTGGAAAAATTGTTGAAATTGTTCTGCGGGCAATAAAGACAGGGGTTTGACGCGTCCGCACAAAGGGCGACATTGGACAAAAGTACATCAAACCGTGTCTTGGAATATAGAGGGGCGTGATTGCGGTGAGGTATCGCAGCGATAGCCCCTTTGGGAACCCCGCCCCGATGTTTCGCGGCAAGTCGGTGACAAACGGCGAAGGACAGACGGGCGGGGCTTCCTTTCAATCACCTCGGCGTTGCCGCCGAGGAGCAGAACGGACGGAAGGAGTCGGAACATGACGAAGGATCAGATCGAGAATGAGCCGGTCGAGGTGACTTGGAGCGAAGAGCCGCTGGATGTCTCGCTCGAAAAGCACGGCAACAAGAAGCCTGATCGGAAGGTCAAGGTGCGCGGCATCCTTCGTGATGCTTGGCTGGAGAAGGAAGCCGGTTTGGAGGCGGGGAGCATCAAGCGGCTCATGGAGGCGATCACGAAAGCCCTTCGGCACGGGTACGAGCCGAGGATGGCGGAGTCGGTTCGGTTTGTCCACATGGTTGACGCGAACTTCACGAATATGAGGGTGTCGGTTCAGCCGATGGGCTCCTTTCGCAACTGCCTTGAGGGAGTTTCCTTTCGCCTCCGCTACGGGGAGCGGGAGGTCTCGGCGCAAGACGCCGAGAGGTTGAGGGATGAGGGATCAGGGATCGGGGATCAGGAAGAGGAAACCGAGGTCTCGCCGGATCAGATGATTACTTGCCCGAAGTGCCATAAGCGGTTTCGGGTCGGGAAGAAGCAGGGATAAATGTTTTGGAGGGCTGATTTCGGATGTGAGGGTTGGCGGACTAGCGAATTCGGAGGGGTCTGCGGTCGCTCAAAGAGGGGTCTGCGGCGGCAGAGAAAGTTGCTGCGGCGGCAGAGAAAGTCAGCGGAGCGGCAGAGAAAGTTAGCGGAGAGGATTTTGGTGCTTAGTGCCTAGTGCTTAGTGGTAGGCCTGCGGCTATTGCTGGCGCAATCGGTGCGGGAAGCGGAAATTTCGGTCCGGCGGGTGCCGGACGGGAGGTCAAACAAGAAAGATCCTCCTACGCCAAAGGCTACGGAGGACTAAAGAAGGAAAAAAGAAAGATGCAGGTTCCTATTACTCTGCGGAAGATCGAGAACCCCAATCCTGAGGTTGATTCGGTCTATGCGGCGGGAGTTCAGCACAACGCCACGCTGAACGCCGACGAGAGTGCGACCGCGATTGCGGCC
>JAZRVX010000111.1:0-2400 GCA_045599455.1 Faecousia sp.
CCGTGATAACCTCCACAAGCTTTTCCTTGGGCAGCTCCATGAGCTTATCCCTGTATGTCTTATTCTCCATCGGCTTCATCCTCCACTACGCCGTCCGCACCCGGCACCCACTGCATGGCTTCCAGATGGGCAATGCACGCCTTGGCACTGTCGGGGAACTGAAGCTTTCGCACGCCCACGCTCTCGAATCCTGCCTGAGAATACACACACCCAGCCGTTAAGTACATGAAGTCCGTAAACAGCAAGGGCAGCGCATCATCCAGCGATACCGCAACAATCCGCATATCCTCGCCCTGCATGAGCATATTGCCGTCAAGCTGAATCCGGCAAAGCTGCACCTTGTGCCGATGGCCACGGCTCCGCTCGATGGCGTAGGATTCCTGTACCAGATTTGCAAGCTCCGTGGCAGAGCCAAGGATTGCTTTCTGCACTACATTCTTCTGAATCTGGATGGCCTCGCCCGGTTCGGGCAGGAAACCTGCATGGAGCATGATTACGGATTTCAGCTCCTTGCTCATGTTGTCCTCCGCCATGGTCACAAACCAGTTTTCGCCGGTGATGGTGCATACGCCCTCGTCCAGCGCCACGGTGTAGCCGTCCTTCTTCTTGACTTCGGCTTTCATGGCCTTAATTAAGCCCTTTTCGTAGATAACTGCCATTTGTTTTGTCCTCCTAATATTCTTTTTTGATAGTCAGATTGAAAATCGGGTGTTCCAGTCGATTTGTGCATCGTGCTGGCACTTGTAGTTCGGTGTCCTGTTGCCGCAGTCCATGCACCTGACCGTCCATTCCGTCTTTCTCGCCGTCTGTATGCGGCGGTACTCGACATTATGGCTTTCGCATTTGCAGGGGCGGAGCTGGAATTGTGTGTCTAAGTAGTCAGTCAGTGTCATGGTCGGCATCCTCCAGCTTGGGCAGCGCACCGCCCTCAAGCATCCCCGCAACAAAGGTCCTGACGGAACTTGGAAGCCGCTGCCATTCCTCGTCCCTCGCCGCCGTAATTCGGTAGGACTTCTGGAAGTTGCTGGCAACCACGGTATCAATCTCGCTTGCTTCCATCATTGCCCACTCCCGCAGTTGGTTTTCGCTCCTGACCGCCCGCTGAACAGACTCCGGCAGTTTCCTGAATTCCTCATGGAAGCCATACAGGGAGTTTCGCAATGCGCTTTTAACCAGTGCCCACGCCTCGCTTCCGTCCATCTTTTCCGGCTCTGTGAGCTTGTGAATCTGGGCGACGACTTCCCCGGGCACAGGGGGAAAGGTGCTTGTGCGGGTGGAAATCAGCGCAACGATGGCAGCATTGACCACATTGTAGGGGTAGTCTTTCAGGATGGTGCTCCACAGCTTGACCGCAGCATTGGCATCCGCCGTGCTCATTTTGGTGTAGAAATGGGGGTAGGCTGCCCGAAGCACGGACATGGTTTGCAAGGTTTCCTGTATTGTCATACCTTACCCTCCATTTCCATCTGCATCGCCAAGAAAGGATTGCTTGTGAGCTGGGCGGCGGCCGGGCGAGAAAGGCACTGTCCGCTTCGTACCCACTTGGTCAGGGACGGAATGAATCTTCCGTTTTCCTCTGTCCAGTCCATCGTTTTTTTCCATACCTCAAGATTAGCCCTTATCTTGTCCAAGTCAGAATCCTTAATCTTGGCATCTTTCACAGCCTGACGGAGCAGTTCAAAGTCCTCTCTGCGGTGGGCGGGGTAGGCAAGCCAGATGTGGGTCAAAGCGGAATCGGCAACCGAAGAACTAACATATTGTTCTTTATCTTGTACTTCTTCTTTTTCTTCCCCTTTTACTTGCTCTTTTTCTTCCCCTTTTACTTGCTCGGCGTTTGCTTCCATTTGCTTTGTTTTGCTTTGTTTTGCTTCCGTTTGCTTTGTTTTGCTTTTGCCTTTGCCGCAAGCGCCGGAAATAGCCCGAAGCCTGCTTCTTTCCAAATTGGGGCGAATGGCCTCAAAGGCCACCCCCACAATCTCATTTAGCCCTTGCGGTTCAACACCATAAAGGCCGAAGCCAAACACCGCCCTCCAAAACTGCCGAAAGTCCTCTGCATTTTTCAGCTTTTCGGAAGCTTTGAAGTAGCTCTCGTATATGGTGATTTGTCCGAGTTGAAATTCATCCATCTATCTGCCTCCTGCGTATACATTCACCCACGACGGCGCAACCCGCTCCACCTTGTGAATGAATTGTCCCTCATGGCTGGTGGCATCGGATAAGTGCAGCAGGATAATTTCACGGCATCGGGATAAATCCATGCGCTTAAGGCACTGCACCAGCTTGTCAACCTCCATGTGGGTGTTGGTAATGCGGTGCTTGGTCTTCTCCGGCATCCTTTCGCACCGCTCCAGAATGGATGCCTGATAGTTCGCCTCCACCGCAAGGGTCGTCACGCCCGGG
>JAZRVX010000112.1:0-1048 GCA_045599455.1 Faecousia sp.
TGGTGCGGCACACCTAGCGTAGAGAGTATCGCGCCGCCAGGGCAGAAGGTGCGGCACGCCTAGCGCAGAGGATTAATTAGTACACGGTAGAACGCTGCCCACTCCCCGCGCCACCTTTCTCGACTAGCAACCTGGACTGTGTTATAATCGGCAAAATGGTGCAAAGGAGTACGGGCATTATGATAAGCGAGCGCAAGGCTCTGCCAGTCGGCGTTGATAATTTCGCCCAAGTCATTCGCCATAACGGCTATTATGCCGATAAGACCCACTTAGTCGGCAAGTTGCTCACCAATATCTTCCCAGGGGGCACCGTACTCTTCACCCGCCCGCGCCGCTTCGGCAAGTCGTTGGCGCTCAGCATGTTGCGCCACTTCTTTGACTGCAACGCCAAGGAAGAAAACCGCCCTCTGTTCGACGGCTTAGCCGTGGCGCAGTCGGAGCGCTATATGAGCGAACAAGGCAAGTATCCTGTCATTTTCCTCAATCTGAAAGACGTGAAGGGAAGCACCCAAGAGCGACTTGAGAACCTGTTGTATAGCGCAGTAAGCAAAGCTCTTCTTCCGTTTTCTTACCTGCTGCAAAGCACTAAATTGTTCCCAACAGAAAAGGAGCACCTGCAAGGCTTACTTTCATCCCAAAGTACGCTAGACCAACTCAGTACATCGTTAGACACCGTTTGTTACTTGCTGGCAAAACATCACGGGCAACCAGTGGTTATTTTGATAGACGAATATGACACCCCGCTGCAGTCCGCCTACATGCACGGCTTCTACCAGCCTATGTGCGACGTTATGCGCAACCTGTTTAGCTCGGCGCTAAAGAGCAACGACTATCTGCGACTGGGCGTGATAACCGGGGTAATGCGAATAGCTAAGGAAAGCCTGTTTTCAGGGCTAAACAACCTGAAAGTAGATACTATTTTGTCAGATCAGTTCGCCGATTGTTTTGGTTTCACCCCGGCAGAAGTAACGCAGATGGCCAAAAATTATGGGGTTCTGGCTAAGTTCCAGGAGATCGAAGACTGGTACGACGGCTATCGCTTTGGCGA
>JAZRVX010000113.1:0-24779 GCA_045599455.1 Faecousia sp.
CTGAGCGGCCTTCATGCCGGTGATGTCCTCGGGAGAGGTTTCCAGACGGACCAGCACCACTTTCTCACCGCGCTCTTTCCACGCAGCGGCGTCATCCGCGGTGAACACGATCTTGCCGCAGGCGGCGCCGGGAGAGGCACCCAGACCCTTGCCGATGGCCTGCGCCTTTTTCAGCGCGGCGGCATCGAACTGGGGATGCAGCAGGGTATCCAGGTTACGGGGATCGATCATGGAGACAGCCTTCTTCTCGTCGATCATGCCCTCGTCAACGAGGTCGCATGCGATCTTAAGTGCTGCCTGAGCGGTACGCTTGCCGTTGCGGCACTGGAGCATGTAGAGCTTGCCGTTCTCAACGGTGAACTCCATGTCCTGCATATCGTGATAGTGAGCTTCAAGGTTATCGCAGACCTCGAGGAACTGAGCGTAAGCCTCGGGGAACTTCTCAGCCATCTGGGAGATGGGCATGGGAGTGCGGACGCCGGCGACAACGTCTTCGCCCTGTGCGTTGGTGAGGAACTCACCCATGAGCTTCTTCTCGCCGGTGGCGGGGTCACGGGTAAAGGCAACACCGGTACCGGAGTTGTCGTTCAGGTTGCCAAAAACCATGGGCATGACATTGACGGCAGTACCCCAGGAGTAGGGAATGTCGTTGTCACGACGGTAAACATTGGCGCGGGGGTTGTCCCAGGAACGGAACACAGCGCGGATAGCTTCGTAAAGCTGAGTCTTGGGGTCGGAGGGGAAATCCTCGCCGAGCTTAGCCTTGTACTCGGCCTTGAACTGGCCGGCCAGCTCCTGCAAATCCTCGGCAGTCAGCTCCACATCGAACTTGACGCCCTTCTTGGCCTTCATCTCGTCAATGAGCTGCTCGAAGTACTTCTTGCCGACTTCCATGACGACATCGGAGAACATCTGGATAAAGCGGCGGTAGGAGTCCCAAACAAAGCGGGCAAACTTGGGGTCGGGGTTGCCGGCAATCATGGCGGCAACAACATCGTCGTTCAGGCCCAGGTTCAGGATGGTGTCCATCATGCCGGGCATGGAAGCGCGGGCGCCGGAACGGACGGAGACCAGCAGAGGATTCTTGAGATCGCCGAACTTCTTGCCGTTGATTTCCTCCATCTTGTCGACATACTCCATGATCTGAGCCATGATTTCGTCGTTAATCTTCTTGCCGTCCTCGTAGTACTTGGTGCAAGCCTCGGTGGAGATAGTAAAGCCCTGGGGAACAGGCAGGCCAATCTTGGTCATTTCAGCCAGATTCGCACCCTTGCCGCCCAGGAGCTCGCGCATTTTGCCGTCACCCTCGGTGAACAGGTAAACATACTTGTGAGACATAAGATACCCCTTTCCATAATAAAGCAAAATATGCTTTGAAATTGCATTTTTCAGATAGTTATAATATCGCCCGAACAGTATACCATACACAAACGCAAAATGCAATTCATTTTGATTTTTTTATCGGTTTTCCCAAATAGAATTGCGGTATTTGGATAAATTGCCCGAATTTGTTGCGCAGTTGTATCACTATGTTTTTCGGAGCATTACATTTGGCCTTTGGTGCACAACACTGTCTCAAAAAAGCAGCAGTGACACCCATGTGACCACATTGCTCCCAAACTGAAATTCCAATCCGAAGCGTTCCAGCACGGGAATCACATTGATACCCTGACTTTCCACGCACGGATGGCAAGCATCCGGGAATCGGCAGGGCTCACCATCCAATATAGCGCACCTATCGCAGATGGCGCAGCTCTCCGTGGACAGCACAAATGGCTCCGTGCCCTGCGCGCGGAAAAGCTCCCGTACCTGATTGGTGATGTGCTCATGGTCAGCGCGGGTATCGAGGGTGGCCTGCATATCGGCAATATCCGCAACCTCTGTGATGGTGGAAATCATCAGGCATTTGCGGTAGCTTAAACAGTGGGACTTGCACTGGCTTACCGTCCCCACCCCCGGCGGGCACGCCCAGCTTTTGCCGTACATGGCGCACTCATGCTCGCAGATTTGGCGCACACGGTCGGAAAATTCCAGCTCCGCGGGGTCAAAGAAACCGTACATATATAAAGGCAGCTCGGATAGCTGCTGCTCTAAAAGCATGAAATCCATGATGTACCTCCACGGTGGGATAAAGGAGACTTTCGCGCACTTGCGTGCGTAGGCATCAGGTATCAGGGGAAGTAAAATCGGTGCATTGTCCTAAATAAGCGGGCAAAAAAACTGATGACTGATGTCTGATAGCTGATGACTGAATCTTTATTATACCACTCACCCGGCTGCTTGTACAGACGATGCACAAAAAAGTGGCTTACCATTGAGGAACCGGGAAGTCACTTTCATTGTTACGAGTATCTACTTTTTTGCATACACCAGAAACATGGGAGCATCCTCCAAATCATGCTCCTTGAGAATCTGCTTTCCCACCGTCTGGCTGCAACTGACTTCCCGAAAGCCCAGTCCGGACAGAATCTCCAAATCCCAGTGGGGGCGCTCTAAGCTTGCCGCTGCCATAGCAAGGGTAATGCGGGCATTCTCCTCCTCTAACTCCTTGGTCACGCC
Source organism: Faecousia sp. (assembly GCA_045599455.1). Lineage (GTDB taxonomy): Bacteria > Bacillota > Clostridia > Oscillospirales > Oscillospiraceae > Faecousia. The sequence continues at coordinate 2,560 of JAZRVX010000113.1, forward strand.
CACATGTCCGTAGATTTCATGGGAGGGGATATAGGATGCGCTCTGATTACGGTTGCGCACATTGGTGGCATAATCCGCATCGAAGTTCAGAAGTACACCGTCTTTTTTCAGCACCCGATACCACTCAGCATAGGCCTTCACCGGGTCAGGAAGGGTCCATGTGAGATTTCTGGATATCACAACATCAAACTGCCCATCCTCAAAGCTCAGGCTTTGGGCATCCATCTGCATAAACTCGGGGTATACATCAAATTCGGCAGCGGTCTGCCGTGCTTGCGTAAGCATTGCCTCCGTCAGGTCAATGCCCGTCACCTTATGTCCCTGTTTTTCCAGTATGATGGCAAAGTAGCCCGTACCCGTGCCCACATCCAGAATCCGCAGATTGTTTCCGGGCAGATAGTTTGCAATCTCCCCCAGCCAGCGCAGAGTAATCGGATTTTTCAGTTCATTGCGGCGGACGGAGCCGAAGTCTCCCGCCCGTTTTGTCCAGTAGGTTTGTACCGCATCAAAAAGATTTTCCATAGTATCCTCACTTCACAGCACAGATTAAAAAACCGGGTGTGGAGGCATAGTTGATTTTCTCCTCGGGGTTCCACAGCTTTTGCCCGGCATCCGTATCCGCCTCCACCCGGGAAAAGCCGATTTGCTTCAGCACGGAAATATCCCAGTGAGGCCTTTCAATTTTCCCCAGCGGGAGCTTCCGGGAGATGTCCTCCATGACATCGCCGTGGGCATAGCTCTCGTGATCCTCTACCCCTGCCAGGCGGGTATTTACTCTGCACGCATCGAATTGGGCTTTCTTCTCCTCGTCAAAGAGGTAGGCATACCAGTTGGCATCAAAATTAAGCAGTACACCGCCCTTTCGCAACAGCCGGTACCACTCGGCATAGGCACTTTCGGGATTGGGAAGATTCCATGTAAGATTCCTCGTGACAATGGCATCAAAGCTTCCGTCCGGATAGGGAACCTCCCGTGCATCCGCCTGCACAAAGGTGATTTTCTCTGCCAGCGCGCCGGCATTCAGCTCTGCCTGTGCAAGCATCCCGGAGGAGTAATCCACCGCGGTAACATCATAGCCGCGCTTTGCCAGAATGATGGCATAAAATCCCGGACCCGTGCCCATATCCAGAATCTTCAGATTCTCCCCTCCCGGGAAGCGGGAAATCAGTGCCTGCGCCCACACAGACTCCCACTGCCCCTCGAGATTCTTATTGATAACATCGGTATAGGAGGCAGCCCGGTCATCCCAGTAGCTGCCGATGGCTTTCATCAGCTCCACGGTATTTTCATCCTTTTTTTGTTTTGTTCAGCATAGCATATTTTCGACCCGAGCATAAGCCCCCGGGGGGGTTATGCTTGGGACACTTCCCGGATTTTCTGCAAATTTCATCCCCCCGGGGGGCTTCCGAAGAGGGATTTTGCAGGATAATATAAATTTATTCTGATTTAGGAGGAGACTGCCATGGGAAACTATACGCTGCGGCGCTTGCTTCAACTGATACCCATATTGCTTGCCATCACCTTCCTGTCCTACGGCATGATGCGCATTGCAGGCTCCGATGTGGTGGAGCAGAAAATCGAGAATCGCTCGGAGGCTGTCTCACAGGAGGTTGCCGATGCCGCAAGAGCAGAGCTCGGTCTGGACAAGCCCTTTCTAACTCAGTATTTTGTATGGCTGGGGCGTCTGCTCCGGGGCAACATGGGAAATTCCTATGTCACCGGCAAGCCTGTTTTCTCCACCTTTGTCTCCAAACTCCCGGCAACATTGCTTCTGACCGTCACCTCCATCGTTCTGACGGTGGTTTTTTCCGTTCCGCTGGGCATCTGGGCAGCCGTGCGGCAGAACAAGCTGTCCGACTACATCATTCGCTTTGCAAGCTTCATCGGCAACTCCATGCCCAATTTCTTCACAAGTCTTCTTCTCATGTATATCTTCGCCATTCGGCTCAAGTGGTTCCCTGTAATCTCCAAGGGCGTGGGGCTGAAAAGCGTGGCTCTGCCCGCCATAACCCTCGCCATTGCCATGTCCGCCAAGTATCTGCGCCAGATTCGTGCAACCATTCTCGATGAGCTCAGCAAGGACTATGTCATCGGTGCCAAGGCAAGAGGTATTCCCTTCTCCGTCACCATGTTCGGCAGTGTGCTGAAGGCCTCCCTCGTCACCATTGTGACCCTGCTGACCCTGTCCATCGGCTCCCTGCTCGGCGGCACCGCTATTGTGGAGAGCATCTTCATGTGGGACGGCGTGGGAAAAATGGCCGTGGATGCCATCTCCATGCGCGACTACCCCATCATTCAGGCCTATGTCATGTGGATGGCCATTATCTATGTAGTAGTGAATCTGCTCACAGACCTGAGCTATCGATTCTTAGACCCCCGAATCCGGCTGGGAGGTGTGGAGCAATGAGTGACACCATAACCGTCCGCACCCAGAAAATCCGCCGCAGCACCGTAAAGCTTCGGCTGGTTGTCTTCGGCACACTGGTTGGTCTTCTTCTGCTTGCCACTGTCTTTGCAGCCTATCTTGCCCCCTATGACCCCTATGCGCAGGACTTGGAGCAGTCCATGGAGCCGCCCTCGGCTGTGCACATCATGGGCACCGACCGCTACGGCAGGGATATGTTTTCCCGTGTCCTTGTGGGTGCACAGGCCAGTATCGCCTCCACCTTCATCTTGGTGCTCGTCATCAGCGTTTTCGGCACGATTGTGGGAACCCTCTGCGGCTACTATGGCGGCACTGCGGACAATATCGTCATGCGTATCTCGGATATCTGCCTTGCTTTCCCCGGTCTGGTATTCGCCATGGCCGTTGCGGCACTGCTGGGCGGCGGTGTGAGCAATGCAGTCATCGCGCTGGCGGTCATCAGCTGGCCAAAATACTCCCGTGTAGCCCGTTCCCAGACATTGTCGCTTAAATCCGCCCCCTTCATTCATGCCGCTCGGCTCTCCGGTTCAAGCTCGGAAAAAATCATACTGCGGCACATCCTGCCCAACATCATGGGGCCCATCATGGTCACCGCCATGCTGGATATCGGCACCATGATGATGGAGCTTGCGGGTCTGTCCTTCCTCGGGCTGGGCGCAAAGCCCCCCATGGCCGAGTGGGGCAATATGATGAGCTCGGGTCGCAGCATGCTCCAGACCTACCCTTGGCTGGTGCTGTCACCGGGCGCGGCAATCTTTGTCAGCGTGGTACTGTTTAACCTTCTGGGTGATACCGTGCGCGACTATATGGATCCAAAAAACCAAACATAAGAAAGGTTAGAGATTATGAAAAAAATCATTGCGCTTTTACTGGCCGCTGCCTTGACTGCCGGGCTCTTCGCCGGGTGCGGTGCAAAGGAAGCTGGCCCTGCCGACTCCGGCAAGAAATCCCTTGTATTCGGCGACACCACCTTCAATGCCTCCAATGAAGAGGCGGATGTGAATCCCCACAGCGCCTATGCGGGCTGGGCCTGCATCCGCTACGGTATCGGTGAAACCCTCTTCCGCTTCAGCGACAACATGGAGCTTGACCCCTGGGTTGCAAGGGCATACGAAAATGTGGACGAACTCACATGGAAAATCACTTTAAATGACGGCGTTTGCTTCTCCAACGGCAAGCCCTGCGATGCCGCTGCCGTCAAGGAATGCTTTGAGCACCTGATTTCCGTCCATGAGCGTGCCAGAGGCGATTTGGACATTGCCTCCATGGAAGCCGATGGCAGCACCCTCATTGTAAAGACCAACACCCCCAAGCCCACCCTGATTAACTATCTGTGCGATCCCTATGGCTGTATCATTGACATTGCCTCCGGCATTACGGACGACGGCATCGTCGTTGGCACCGGCCCCTTCGTCTGCACTGATTTGGTCACCGACGACTACTGCCATGTGGTAAAAAACGAGAACTACTGGAACGGCACCGTCAAAATTGATGAGGTGACCGTGCGCTCCATCATTGACTCCGACACGCTGGCGATGGCTCTGCAGAACGGCGATATTGACATGGCCTACGGTATGGCCTATGCAAGCTATCCCCTGTTTGAAAACGACGACTATACCTTCACCAGCACCGCAACCTCCCGCGCATTCTACTGCCAGATGAACTACGACTCCCTCGTTACCTCCGACCCTGCCGTCCGCAAGGCCGTTGCCATGGGCATCAACAAGGCGGGCTTTGTCAACGTTCTGCTCAGCGGCTACGGCTATGAAGGCCGTGGTGCTTTTCCCGAAAACTTCACCTTCGGCGGTCAGAATGTGAAAACCGAAAGCTACAATCCCGAGGGTGCAAAGGCCGTGCTGGAAGCTGCCGGCTGGGTAGACACCGATGGCGACGGCATCCGCGAGAAGGACGGCAGGAAGCTCACCATCAAGTGGCTGACCTATCCCACCCGTCTGGAACTTCCCTTCCTGGCTGAGGCTGCCCAGCATGATCTGGGTGCGCTGGGCATGGAAGTTCAGATTAACAACACCACCGACCACAACAAGCTGGTCAAGGACAGCGCCAACTGGGATATTTATGTTGCCGCCTTCGTCACTTGCGGCATCGGAGACCCTATGTACTTCTTCACCACCCACTGTCTGGACACCTCCACCAAGAATCGCGGTGGTTACCACTCCGATATGATGGAAGCACTGGCACAGCAGATGAATGGAACCTTTGATACGGATACCAGAAGCAAGCTGGCCGTAAAGATGCAGCAGGACATTCTCGATGACAACGCTTTTGTCTTCTGCTCCTTCCTGCGCATGTCCATGATTTCAAAGTCCGAAGTAACCGGTCTCAAGGCATGGCCCTGCGATTACTATGAGCTCACTGCGGATTTGGATATTGTGAAATAAAAACCTTCCCGAGAGGAGTGTCCTGCAATGGAACCCATCCTGCAATACGACCATGTTGAAATCTCCTTCGGAGGAATCCCCGTTGTCCACGATACAAGCTTTTCTTTGCATCCCGGTCAGATTCTGGGACTTGTAGGCGAAAGCGGTTCCGGAAAATCCACCCTTGTAAAGGCCGCCATGGGGCTTTTGGGAACCAACGGTCTGGTCACCCGGGGCGACATCTGGTTTCAGGGCATGAGCATTCCCGACATTCCTGAGAAGGAACTGCGAAAGATTCGCGGCAGTCAGATTGGCATGATTTTTCAGGACTGCGGAGCATCTCTGAGTCCTATCCGAACCATCGGCCAGCAGGTTCTGGAGAGCATGGCCGCTCACGGAAAAATTGACGCTGCCGAAGCCAGGCAAACTGCTTTGGAACTGTTTGAAAAACTGCACTTCACAGACGTGCAGCGCGTGTGGAACAGCTACCCCTTTGAGCTGTCCGGAGGCATGAATCAGCGTGTGGGCATTGCCATTGCCATGCTCTTAAATCCCCGAATTCTTCTTGCCGATGAACCCACCTCCGCACTGGATGTGGCAGCCGGGCGGCAAGTAGTGCAGGAGCTTCTGAATATTCGGGAAAGCTTCGGCACGGCCATCATCCTTGTGACCCACGATATCGGTGTTGTTCAGGCCATGGCGGACACGGTACTGGTTTTGCAGAACGGAAATGTCATGGAGTATGGCGAAACTGTGCAGGTACTGAGGAATCCCCAAAATGACTATACGAAAAAACTTCTGTCTGCCGTGCCCAGACTGCGGAGGGACTAAATGGAACCGATATTAGAGGTTAAAAATGTAAGTAAGGCCTTCCCTCGGGCAGGGGTATCCGACTTTTATGCAGTAAAGGACGTATCCTTCCGGCTCTTTCCCGGAGAAATTCTCGGGATTGTGGGACAGAGCGGCTCGGGTAAATCCACGGTGGCAAAGCTTATAACACGGCTTATGGATGCAACCGATGGGCAGATACTGGTGGACGGGACGGACATTACCCGCCTGAGTTCCCGGCAGATGGCTCCCATCTATCAAAAGCTTCAGATGGTCTTTCAGACCCCGGTAGGCTCCTTTGACCCCAGAAAAACCTTGGGCAGCGGCATCATCGAAGGCGCACGCAATCGGGGTGTGCCAAAGGCTCAGGCTGAGCAGAAAGCAAAAAAGCTTCTTTTGCAGTGCGGCTTGAATGAAGAATTCTTCCACCGCTATCCCCATGAGGTCTCCGGTGGGCAGTGCCAGCGGGCTGCCATCGCCCGGGCACTCATGAGTGAACCGAAGGTTCTGATTCTGGATGAGGCAACCTCGGCGCTGGATGTTACCGTGCAGAAGCAAATTATGGAGCTACTGTCCGTTCTCCAAAAGGAAAACAACCTTTCCTACATCTTCATCTGCCATAACCTTGCACTGGTGCAGCAGTTCTGCGACAGACTGATTGTAATGTGCGATGGGGAGATTGCCGAAGCGGGCACACCGGATGAAGTCATTCTGGCACCCAAAAGCGACTACACCAAAAAGCTTTTGGAAGCTGTCTTCTGATTTTGGACAATGAAAAAACCGCCCGGCGGAAGCAATTCCGTCGGGCGGTTGGCGTTTTTTAAGCTTCAGTCTTCTTGGAGGTCTTCTTTGCTGCGGGCTTCTTGGCGGGCTTTTCAGCTTCTGCCTTGGGCTCCTCTGCCTTCTTGGCGGCAGCCTTCTTAGCAGGTGCCTTCTTTGCCTTGGGAGCTTCCTCGGTCTTCACTTCCTCAGCCTTGGCTTCCTTTTTTGCAGGTGCTTTCTTGGCAGCAGGCTTCTTGGCGGGTGCCTTCTTAGCGGGCTTCTCCTCAACTACGGGAGCTTCCTCGGCAGCAGGGGCAGCCTCCACTACAGGGGCTTCTTCGACCACAGGAGCCTCTTCTGCAACAGGGGCTTCCACGGCCTGCTCACCTCTGGGCCAGTACCAGCCGATGAGGTTGTCATAGAGAATCTCGTACTTCTCGGCAGATGCGCTCCAGGAGTAGTCAACCTCCATGGCGCGCTTGACCAGAGCATTCCATGCATCCTTGGTGTCATAGAACACCTTCTCGGCATAGCGGACGGTAGCCATCATCTCGTGGGCGTTGTAGTTGGCGAAGGTGAAGCCCAGACCGGTGTTCTCATACTCATTGTAGGGAAGCACGGTGTCCTTCAGGCCGCCGGTCTCACGAACAATGGGCACAGTGCCGTAGCGCAGGGACATAATCTGGCTCAGGCCGCAGGGCTCGAACAGGGAGGGCATCAGGAATGCATCGCAGGAGCCGTAAATCTTGTGAGACAGAGGATCGGAGTAATAGATATTGGCGGAAACCTTGCCGGGATAGCGCCATGCAAACTCGCGGAACATATTCTCGTACTTCTCATCGCCGGTGCCCAAAATGACAAACTGGACAGCATCCTGACACAGCTCGTCGAACACATGGGCAACCAGGTCAAAGCCCTTCTGGTCGGTCAGGCGGGAGACCATACCAATCAGCATCACATTGGGATCCTCGTTAAGACCCAGCTCACGCTGCAGGGCAAGCTTATTCTTGACCTTCTCGGTGGCGTGATTATCCGCATTGAAGGGAGCAGCCAGGTGCTTGTCGGTCTCGGGGTTGAAGATATCGTAGTCGATACCGTTGACGATACCGCTCAGCACATTGGAACGAGCCTGCAGCAGCCCCTCCAGCTTCTCGCCGTAGAAGGGAGTCTTGATTTCCTCGGCATAGGTATCGGACACGGTGGTCACGCGGTCAGCATAGACAATACCGCCCTTGAGCATATTGGCATCCTTATAGGCCTCCATCTTGTCGGGAGCGAAGTAGCTGTCATCCAGACCCATGATGTCGCGCAGGATGGTCTTGTCATACACGCCCTGGAACTTCAGGTTGTGGATGGTCATAATGGTCTTGATGCCCTGATAGAAGGGGTTATCCTGGAAGCCGTCGTTGAGGTAAACGGGAACCAGAGCAGCCTGCCAATCGTGGCAGTGGATGATGTCGGGACGGAAGTCCAGCGCGGGCAGGATGGAAAGAGCAGCCTTGGAGAAGAAGGAGAACTTCTCAATGTCACCTCTGGCTTCGCCGTAGGGCTTATCGCCGGTGAAATAGTGCTCATTATCGATGAAGTAGAAGGTAACCTCGTCCAACTCAATCTTCATAACGCCGACATACTCGCTGCGCCATGCCAGAGGCATATAGAAGTGGGTCACATACTCCATGCGATCCTTCCACTCGGGCTTGATGCAGGAATACTTGGGCAGGACAACGCGGACATCATAGCGGCTGTGGTCAAAATATTTGGGCAGAGTACCGGCAACATCGGCCAGTCCGCCTGTCTTAATGAAGGGGACAGCTTCGGAGGCAACAAACAGAATTTTTTCTCGACTCATAATGGAACTCCCTTTCTTGTGTTTCGTTCAATAAGCTGCCGCAAAAAGGCAATGCGCGGCAACTGCTTTCTCAATTACACTATACCACTGACAAACGCGGAGCGCAAGTAGAAAATTTGCGTTTCCTATACGAACGCGGCAATTACGGCGAAAACAACCGCCGGGAGCATATTGGCAACCCGCAGCTTCTTGCCGAAAATCAGGTTCACGCCTACGCAGAAAATCAGCACACTTCCCACGGTGGAGATATTGGCAAGGGCAGAAGCCGTCATCACAGGCCGTAGCAGCCCCGCCAGCGCTGTAACAGAACCCTGCAAAATGGCAACCGGGATGGCGGAGAATACACAGCCCTTGCCCATGGAAACCGTCATCACCATGACGATAATGAAATCCAGCACGCCTTTGGCAGCTAAGGTAGAATAGTCACCCAGCAGGCCATCCTGCAATGCGCCCACGATGGCCATAGCACCGATGCAGACCGTCAGGGATGCCGTCACAAAGCCGTCAATGAAGCGGGCATCCCTAGCGTTTCCCGTCTTGATTTTCAGCCATGCGCCAAAGTGCTCAAAGCCATCTTCTATATTCAGTGCCTCCCCCACTGCCGTGCCAAGACACAGGCAGCCAATCAACAGCATAGTACCCCCTGCATGGAGCGCGCCTTCCGTCAGGGTAAACATTCCCTCCAGTGCACCCGCCATGCCGAGAAACAAGGTAGCAACGCCGCAGGCTTTGCACAGGCCATCCTGCATTCTGTCCGAAATGAATCTGCCGAAGAGCAGACCCAAAATACCGCCGCCCAGGATGGCAAGTGTGTTGATAATCGTGCCGAAACCAATCATTTTGATGCTTCTTTCTTTTTTATTTGAAGATGATTATAGCAGTGCTTCTATCATTTGTCCATATGAAGGAAGCTTTCATTGATTAAGGAAATCTATAACTCGCTTCGCTCGCAGGCCTCAGGAATCAGTCATCAGGCATCAGTGGCAGTAAAATCGGTGCGTACTGCTAAATATTACGCGCAAAAACCGATGCCTGAGGCCTGACGGCTAAAGCTTTAACGGCTACGCCGTTAAAGCTTCCTTATTCTGCATTGCACCGCGCTTTTCCATTATACAGCAAAAAGGCCACACCCGAAGGTGCGGCCTTTTATGATAAGGAAAATTACAGCAGAGTAGCGAAGTGCTTGATGGTGCGGCACATCTGGCTGGTGTAGGAGTTCTCGTTGTCGTACCAGGAAACAACCTGAACCTGAGTGTTGCCATCGCCCAGATCCATGACCATGGTCTGAGTAGCATCGAACAGGGAGCCGAAGCGCATGCCGATGACATCGGAAGAAACGATTTCGTCGGTGTTGTAGCCGAAGGACTCGGTAGCAGCAGCCTTCATAGCAGCGTTAATCTGCTCGACGGTGACCTTACCCTCAACAACAGCGTTCAGCATGGTGGTGGAGCCGGTGGGGGTGGGAACGCGCTGTGCAGCGCCGATCAGCTTGCCGTTCAGCTCGGGGATAACCAGGCCGATAGCCTTAGCAGCACCGGTGGAGTTGGGAACGATGTTCACAGCACCTGCACGGCTGCGGCGCAGGTCGCCCTTACGCTGGGGGCCGTCCAGAATCATCTGGTCGCCGGTGTAAGCGTGGATGGTGCACATAATGCCGGACTTGATGGGAGCCAGGTCATTCAGAGCCTTAGCCATGGGAGCCAGGCAGTTGGTGGTGCAGGAAGCAGCGGAGATGATGTTGTCTTCCTTGGTCAGCTTCTCGTGGTTGACATTGTAAACGATGGTGGGCAGGTCATTGCCGGCAGGAGCAGAGATGACGACCTTCTTAGCACCGGCATCGATGTGAGCCTGAGCCTTAGCCTTAGAGGTGTAGAAGCCGGTGCACTCCAGCACGACATCGACACCCAGCTCGCCCCAGGGCAGCTCGGCAGCGTTAGCCTTAGCGTAGATGGTAATCTTCTTGCCGTCGACAACGATGTTGTCCTCGCCGGCCTCGACGGTGTGACCCTGAGCAACGTAGTTGCCCTGAGTGGAATCGTACTTCAGCAGGTGAGCCAGCATCTTGGGAGAGGTCAGGTCATTGATAGCGACAACCTCGAAACCCTCTGCGCCGAACATCTGACGGAAAGCCAGACGGCCGATACGGCCAAAGCCATTGATAGCAACTTTAACGGACATTTGTAATTTCCTCCATTTCAAATTACTGCTTGCGCAGTATTTCACATTGGTAATATACGAAATCGATAATTCCGTACAGATTCATTATACCCCAAGAGTATACACTTGTAAATTGTGAATTTGTGCAAATTCCAAAGAAAATGCTAATGGGATTTTGAGCATCTTTTGTCAGTTACTCCCATATCACTTTGGAATCCACCTGCGTGATGGCAATATAGGTATTGCCCACGCCAAGTTCAAGCGGTGTGCCATCCTCCCGGAAGAAGGAGAAGGTGTCGTTTTCCCCCTCCGCTTTCCATGTGATGGGGATGATTTTTCCGCCGCAGGCATAGAATCCTGCGCCGCCTGCAGCAAAATCCAGCCGCTGATAGTTCCACTGATTGACCGCAATGGGGCCTTCCACCACGATGACATTTCGGAAGGTCTCGGGCTGCCCGGTCACATCGTCCGTCAAATCCTTGCCGTACTGGCAGTACTGGTAGCGCCCGGCATCCGGAAGGTATTTCATCACGGTGTCCTTTTTCGTGCCGCCCTTGTAGAGGATGGTAATGGTAATTTTGTCCGCCTGTTCACCGTTTGCCGGGGTTCCGTCCTCGGCAAACTTGAGGCCAAAATCCGCATCCTCACTCTGAGAAACATCAATTCCCAAATCCCGCGCATGAGAAAGCAGTCCGCCACCCTTGGCAAAGAGGGTATGCTCGGAGCTGTATTTCCCCTTTCTGGCAGGGTCACGGAAGGAATAGTCGGTTTCCCCGGCGGTGTCGATATTGAAGTTGTCGTTTCCGCGGTTTCGCGCATCATCCAGCACCATGCCGGAGCCGCCTGCATGCGCCATGATGGCGTTGTAGCGCAGGCAGAGATCTGTGAACATAAAGCGGGTGGAACGCACGGAGCCGATTTTTTCCGCTTTGGTCGGGTCTGCAAACATGGCAAGGCCGCGGATGATGGAGCCGTTGACAAAGGTTTCAAAATACAAATCCGCCTGTCCCACGCCGGCGTGAGGAAGTGCCTTCACCAGATTGTTGATGGACACCGCCACAGGTCTTGTCAGAATCGGTTCATCAATCACTTCCCCGGTCAGGGGGTTGTGATAAACCTTGGGAGGCTCCGTAGGAGGCTCGGTGGGCGGTTCGGTTTCCTCGGTGGTGGGTAGTTCAATGGTCTCAAGCGGCTGTGTGGGGCGGTTGGGTGAGTGGGATTTTCCCGGAATCAGCTTACAGCCGCCCAGCAGCAGTGCAAAAGCAAGCAGCAGTGCCAGTGCTTTTTTCATTTTCATATTACCCTTCTGTCGTTATTTTAATATCCTCGAAGCTTCTGCCCAGAGTGTACATAAACGCATTGTCCCGTCCGGGTGCCAGATTGAGGAGCTGGCCGCGGTTGGCATAGATATTGGTAGAACCGAACAGGATGGGGATAATCTTGGCATCATCGGCAACCAGCTTGTTGAGGGTATAGTAGTTGCCGCGGTCTGCCAGCGCCTCGCGCATCATGGACAGAATCGTGCCGTCCACGATGCCGCCCCATGTGAGCCGCCCGCCGGAGCGGAAGAACTCGGACAAATCATACAGCGGATTGAGCCTTACCTCGCCCAGATAAATGTCATAGGTTCCGGCGCGCAAAACATCGGTATACGTGTACTTGCCGGTGGCACCATACTCCAACACACCGGTCTCAATACCAAGCTCTGTCAGCTCCTCCGCAATATAGCGGGCTGTGCGCAGTCTGGCCGAATCGTCGGAGTTGACAAGCAGACGAAGCTTCCGCTTCTGGTTTTTGTCGTCTCTGGGGACATTGAAATTCGTAATGTCCGAGACGAAGCCCAGAGGGTCATAGGTGTACTGGGATGCCAGGGTCTTACTGTAGAACATGGAATTGGGTGCTGTCGGCAGGGGTGAGGGCTGGCACTTCCCGTTGTAGAAGGTTTTATTGATATACTCACGGTCAATGGCTTTCGTCAGTGCACGGCGCAGGGTGTAGTTGTCATTCTTGAAGAAATCGGAATACAAAACATTCACACCCAGATACAGCATCACGCCGTTGTCCGTCTCCCACAGCTCATAGTCGCAGCGATAATCGGCATAGGAGTCGGTCATGGGGTTGGCTGCCGCCAGACCCAGCCCCTCAAACTGGAATTTATCGCGAATCTCGGACTGCTTGTCCGCAACCTCCAGCTCGATTGCCTCCGCCTGGGTGGCCAGCGCCACCGTGCCGTCACACCACCATGTGTGGAGTTTTTCCAGCGTGTAGCGGCTTTCATTTGCCCGGAAGGCATAGGGGCCGGAGCCGACCGGGAATTCCGCATCGGTCTGCCCTTCCTTCAGGATGGGAATATCCAAAAGACACGGGAAATTTTCAAAGGGCGTGTCCATATAGAAGGTGACTCCGTCATCTCCGTTGAGCTTGAAATCCAGAATGTGGGTGAAGTGACCGGCATAGAGGTCGCTGCCGCGGGCCGCTTCATAGGTGGCAAATACATCCTCCGGCCGCACCCGGGTGCCGTCGGAAAATTTGGCCTTGGCATCTATGATGACCGTGAAAATTTTTCGGTCATCGGAGATTCGGTAACCGGATGCCAAAATGGGCCACGGATTGCACTTGCTGTCTACGGCAAACAACGGCTGATAGATGAGGGAAAACAGAACCCGGTTGGAAAGGTTCATGCCGATGAGCGGATTCATGGAGCGCTCCGGCGCGTAGGCAAGCTTTAATTCCTTCAGTGCCGGGTCATCCGGCACCGTGACAGGAGGTTCCTCGCCCTCCATCAGCAGGGCATCGCCGGTGGGGACATAGCTCTGCGCCACATCCTTGCCGCAACCGCTGAAAAGCCCCAGCACACAGGCGGCAATGAGTACTATGGAAAGGATTCTTTTCATCAAATTGCCTCCTGACATACAATAATCGCGCCCTGACTGCCCCGCTCCCCGCGGGTTACCCGGTGGGACCAGAATCGGTTGGATTCGCAGACAGTGCATTCCTTGGCAATTTCAACTTGAGAAACCCCGGCGCTTCGCAGGATATAGGCATTCACCGCCTTCAAATCCGCATGATATTTTTCCCCGGTCTTCTCAATATATTCACCCACGGCATCCCCAAAGGACGCCACAAGCGCCCGGGGTACATCCGCATCGGTTTCAAAATGGCATCTGCCGATATTCGGGCCGATGGCAGCATGAATATTCTCCGGGCAGCTCCCGAAATTTTTGACCATTGCCCGGACGGTCTTGGCCGCAATGGCCAGGGCTGTGCCGCGCCATCCGGCGTGGACTGCGCCCACCGCCCCGGTTTCGCTGTCCCACAGCAATATGGGGGTGCAGTCGGCGGTAAAAACCGTCAGCGCTGTGCCGGGCACATTGGTGATGAGTGCATCGCAGGGAGAAAGCGGATCGGCATACAGTCCCGCTCCCCAGTCGCTTGATGTTGCGACATGGACAATGTCGGAATGAATCTGCTTGGAAAGGACACATTTCCGGGTGTCAAACCCAATGGCATCCCCAAGGCGGCGGTAATTCTCCACCACATTTTCATATTCATCGCCGCGGGACAGGCCGATATTCAGGCTGTCCAAGTACCCCCGGCTCACACCGCCGTAGCGGGTGGTAAACCCGTGGGGCACGGCAATTTTCTCGGCGCTCAGGTATTCCAGCGCGCCGACTTTGTGTGTTTGAATCATAGTTTATCTCCGATAAAGTAAGGCATCAGGCATCGGTTTTTTGCGCATGTATACAAGAAGGCTGCACCGATTTTACGATCACTGACAACTGACAACTGATGCCTGACAACTGCGCACGAAGTGCGCTTAACCCAGTCCTGCTTCCTTATCCTTCTGCATGCAGCACTTTTTATACTTCTTGCCGCTGCCGCAGGGGCAGGGGTCATTGGGGCCGACCTTCTGAGCGGCGGTCTTGCGGACGGGTTCCTTCTTCACAACGGAATCCTGAGAACCGGCAGCAGAGGTCTCCTTTGCCACCTTCTCACGCTTGACCTCCTGCTGGGGGCGCACCTGCACCAAGAAGAGTCTGCGCACCGTCTCCTCGCGGATGGCATTAATCATGGCCTGGAACATCTCATAGCCCTCTTCCTTGTAGGCAATGACGGGGTCATGCTGGCCGTAGGCTCTCAGGCCGATGCCCTGCTTCAGATCGTCCATGGCATCGATGTTATCCATCCAGTATTCATCCACCACTCGGAGCATGACCACACGCTCCAGCTCCCGCATGAGGGGCTCGCCGTAGGCGGCTTCCTTGGCTGCATAGGTATTCCCGGCAATCTCCACCACCGTGTCCGTAAGCGTCTCGCCCTTCATGGCAAGCAGGCTCTCTTTGCGGGCATGGAGGGTTCCTCTGACGAAGTAGATGCCCTCCAGCTTCTGGGACAGGTGGAGCAGTGCTTCCTCGGTCACCTGACCGCCCGTCTGCCCCAGCTCGTCGGACACTGCACCGCCCACCACCTGCGCAATCATATTGCGGATGGTGTCGCGCAGGTCTTCGCCGTCCAGCACCTTGCGGCGCTGTTCGTAGATGACTTCACGCTGGGTATTCATTACATCGTCATATTCCAACACGCTCTTGCGGGTGCGGAAGTTGCGGGATTCCACATTCTTCTGGGCGTTCTCCACCGCATTGGACAGAATCTTGGCATCAATGGGAGTGTCCTCGTCCAGTCCCAGAGAGTCCATCATGCCCATGACCTTGTCCGTTGCGAACAGGCGCATCAGGTCGTCCTGCAAGCTCAGGTAGAAGCGGCTCTCACCGGGGTCGCCCTGACGGCCGGAGCGGCCGCGGAGCTGATTGTCGATACGGCGAGACTCATGGCGCTCGGTGCCGATGATAAACAGGCCGCCTGCGGCACGAACCTTGTCCGCCTCGTCACGGATGGCTTCCTTGTATTTTTTCAGTAACTCGTCATACTGGGCGCGTACTGCCAGAATCTCGGGATTGTCGGTCTCGGCGAAGGAATCCGCCTCGGCCAGCATTTCCTCGGGCAAGCCCAGCTTGCGAAGCTCCGCCTTTGCCAGGAAGTCCGCGTTGCCGCCCAGCATAATGTCGGTACCACGGCCTGCCATATTGGTGGCAATAGTCACCGCGCCGAGATGACCGGCCTGCGCCACAATCTGCGCCTCCTGCTCGTGGAACTTGGCGTTCAGCACATTGTGGGGAATGCCCTCGCGCTTGAGCATACGGCTGAGCAGTTCGCTTTTCTCAATGGAGATGGTGCCCACCAGCACGGGCTGACCCTTGGCATGGCACTCAGCCACCTGTCTTACGATTGCGCGGTACTTACCGGCCTGAGTTTTGAACACCACATCGGTGTGATCCACGCGAGCTACGGGACGGTTGGTGGGAATCTCCACCACATCCAGACGGTAGATGGTGGCAAATTCCTCTTCCTCGGTCAGGGCAGTGCCCGTCATGCCGGAGAGCTTGTCATAGAGCCGGAAGAAATTCTGGAAGGTGATGGTTGCCAGTGTCTTACTCTCGCCGGCAACGGTGACCTTCTCCTTGGCCTCGATGGCCTGATGCAGGCCTTCATTATAGCGTCTGCCGTACATCAGTCGTCCGGTGAACTCATCCACAATGATAATCTGACCGTCCTTGACCACATAGTCAATATCTTTCTTCATCAGACCTCTTGCCTTCATGGCCTGATTGATATGGTGCGACAATGTGGTATTTTCGGAATCGGCAAGGTTCTCCACGCCGAAGTATTTTTCTGCCTTTTCAATGCCCTTGGCAGTCAGGGAAACGGTGCGTGCCTTCTCGTCCACGAAGTAATCGCAGTCGTAGTCATCCTGCACTTCCTTCTCATCCGTCTTGGCAAAGACCTGACGGCGCAGTCCGGCAACGAAGGCATCCGCCATTTCGTAGAGCTTGGAGGAATCCTCGCCCTTGCCGGAGATAATCAGGGGGGTACGGGCTTCATCAATCAGGATAGAGTCCACCTCGTCCACGATGGCAAAGGCATGCTCCCGCTGAACAAGTTCCTGCTTATAGATGGCCATATTGTCGCGCAGATAGTCAAAGCCCAGTTCGTTATTGGTGCAGTAGGTCACATCGGCACCATAGGCTACCCTGCGGGCAGCCGCGTCCATCCCGGGAATCACAAGTCCCACCGTCAGCCCCATGTACTTGAAAACCTTACCCATCCACTCGCTCTGATACTTGGCAAGGTAGTCGTTGACGGTGACGATATGCACGCCCCGTCCGGTCAACGCATTTAAGTAGGCAGGCAGAATGGCAACCAGGGTTTTGCCCTCGCCGGTCTTCATCTCGGCAATGCGCCCCTGATGGAGCACGATACCGCCGATAATCTGCACGGGATAGGGGCGCAAGCCCAGCACCCGGTCAGCAGCCTCCCGGATGGCTGCAAAGGCCTCAGGCAGAATATCATCCGGCGTTGCGCCCTCGGTAAGCTTCTGCTTAAGCTCGGCGGTTTTGGCCTTCAGCGCTTCCTCGCTTAAATTCTTATATTCATCCTCCAGTGCAAGGACGGCATCCACCGTCGGCTGGATTTTCTTCAGCTCCCGCTGGGAGCGAGTGCCGAAGAGCTTGGTCATCAGTCCCATAAAAAACATCCTTTCTCCGGCAAAACGCCGGGAAGCAAAAATAACCATAAAAATGCATTATGGGTTATTATACCATATCTGTAAATAAAAATATAGACGATTTTTGAATTTATTCCCCATGGAATGTGAAATCCCCGCGTTGGTTAGAATACCGAGCGGTTTCGTTGAACGGAAGAGCCGGATATGACAAGCGGAGAAGTAGGAAGCTTTCGCGCACTTGCGTGCGCAGGCATCGGGCGTCAGTGGTTATAAAATCGGCGCATACCGTTTGGATTTGCATGCGAAAAACTGATATCTGAATCCTGATACCCGATGCCTGAATCTTTAACGGCTACGCCGTTAAAGATTCCTAATGATTGACAAAACTATGGGATTCGTTATAATAAAATTGTTCTTCAAACCGAATCTTTATATAGAGAGTGTGTATTATATGCATCCGCATTTTGTTAAGAAGCCGCAGAAGATATCTTGCATTCTTTTGGCCACTGCAACAGTTTGTGTCTTTCTTTTCTTCTACCTGCTTGTCCGCCACACGCCCATGGTTATGGATGACTATAACTACACCTTCCACTGGGGCAGCAATGGTTTTAACAAAACGGTATTCGATATTTTTGACTCCTTGGTGACACATTACATGTACACCAATGGTCGAATTGTTCTGCATTTTTTCGTTTTTCTGTTTTGCATGGTGGATAAGGTCTGGTTCAATCTGTCCGCTTCCCTTTGCTTCTGTGCTCTGGGCTGGCTGGTCGCGTTCCATTGCACCGGTTCTTTTCGCAAAATCCGCCCCCACGCGCTGCTTCTTGTTTACATGGGGTACTATCTGCTGACCCCATCCTTTGCCGACAGCTTCCTTTGGATTGCCGGAAGCTGCAACTACCTGTTCAGCCTTGTCATCGTGCTGACTTACCTGATTCCATGGCGGCGGGCTCTGGCGGGAAAGCTCGATAGTTCCCGATGGCTGTACCCGTCTATGCTCATCGGCGGAGTTCTTGCCGGGTGGACAAACGAAAACCTCTGCTTGGCGCTCATTACCATTCAAATCGGTTTTCTGATTGTGTTTCACATCCGCAAAATTGCCGTAAAACCGTGGATGATGCTTGGGCTTGTGGGTTCTGTAGTGGGCGCTGCCGCGATGCTTCTGGCTCCCGGCAACATGGTGCGTGCCGGCGGCTCTCTGGGTGGAATCTCCACATGGATTCGCCGCATCCTGCCGATTACAAAATACATGGTTCGCAATTTCTGGCAGCTTATGGTCGTGTGCCTGATTCTACTCGTTCTTCTGTGTGCGCAGGAGCTTTTTGATTGGAAGCAAATCCTTGCAAAGCTCACCATCCCCATTGTCTTTCTCTTCGCCTCAGGTATTGCCGTATACTCCATGTGTGTCGTAGAAGAAGCGCCTGACCGTACATGGTCCATCATGCTGACCATGTTCCTGCTGACTGTCGGAAGCATATACGAAGCGTTGGATTTGGACAAACTTCAGATGAAAGCAATCGGACCAGCATTCTTAACCGCATTGCTGCTTATGGGACACTTCCCCGCTGCGCTGAAAGCCGTGGATGCGGGCTGGTATCAAAATCAGGAGCGAATGGCGTTCATTTCCCGGCAGATTGGCCAAGGAAATCTTGACTTGATATGCCCGGAAATTCTGGTGCCCAACACCTTCTCCGTCTTCCGTAATTCCACGCTCAGCGATGACCCGGAAAGCTGGCAGAATGTTTCCTTTGCCCATCGGCTGGGGCTGAATTCCATCCGAATCGGCGACAGCTACGATATTCTTCATCCGTAAAAAAGGAGATGCAGTTTCTTCACTGCATCTCCTTTTATGTTTTATAAGTTCCCTGCTTCCGCTATACCGAAAGGTTTGTATTCTCTTTCAGGAAAGCACGGATTTTTTCTTCATCAGCTTTCACAGTGCCCTGACAGAAGCCGGGTTTTCCGCCGCCGCGGCCGGAAAGTGTGGCATTCATCGCTTTGCACAGCGCCTGCACATTGCCGGCTCTGTCTGCAACACAGTAGTGAAAGCCATCGGATGTTTTGCCGAACACAAACGCCTTTCCGCCGCACCGGCTTACAATGGCTTCCGTCAGCTCCCGCAGAGCGGTTCCGTCCAGGTCTTCTGCAAAATAAACGCTGTCACCTTTGCCCGCAAAGGTGTCTGCAATTCTCTGCGCCTGTTCCCTTCTGAGCTTCACCACTGTAAACTTCGCCTGCTCCAACTGCGCGAGCACACTGCGCGCCCCCGCCGCCGTTTCCTTCTGGGGTACGCTCATAAGGCGGGAAACCTTTCGGTTCTGGTCAAACAGCATATTGATTTCCCGCAGCGCCGCCAGTCCGCAGGCAAGCTCCATTCGCGTGCCGCCGCGGAAAGGGATGGACGAAAAAATCTTAATCAGCCCGATTTCCCCCGTGGACTTCACATGGGTGCCGCAGCAGGCGCAGGTGTCATATCCCGGCACCTCCACAATCCGCACAGGCCAGGGCAGCGTCCGCTTGGTGCGGTAGGTTACACCGGGCAGCTCCTCTTCCGAGGGGATCCAAATGTGCAGTTCCAAATTGCGCCACACCGCGCGGTTGGCTTCCTGCTCAATTTCCGCAACCGCATCCTCCGGCACAGCGCCGTCAAAGTCAATGACAACCCGCTCCAAATCCATGTGAAAGCCCACATTGTGGTAGCCGAAGCGCTTGTGAATCAAGCCCGAAACGATGTGCTCACCGCTGTGCATCTGCATCCGAATCATCCTCGGCTCGGCATCCACGCAGCCGTGGACACATGCCCCCACGGAAAGCGCTCCGTCACACAGGTGCACCACGGCCTGCCCCACTTCCCGGGAGGACAGCACATTTACGCCGCCCAGTGTGCCGGTATCGGAGGCCTGGCCGCCGCCCTCCGGGAAGAATGCCGTAGCATCGAGTACGATTTCCCAGCCCTTTTCCGTCTGCTCACAGGCAAGAACCCCGGCATCAAACTCCAGTATATGGCTATCCTGATAGTAAAGCTTCCGCGTGGTCATAAGTACAGTCTTCCTTTCATTCGGGTAGCCCCAGTATAGCACCTTTTTGGGCAAACCGCAATATTTGTAAATTTTTGAAAAAGGTCTAGCATTCTTCTGCCGATTCATGTAAAATGGCTTTTAAGAGGTGATTGCATATGCCGGCAGCATATACCCATTATCGTTTCGGCAATCAGATGTTGGAAAAACTCCCGGAGAATATTCGCGCGGAGATTTCCCGGCATCGGCAGCTCTTTGATGTCGGACTGCAGGGTGCGGACTTTTTCTTCTATTACCACCCATGGCAAAAAAACGACATTGCACAGCTGGCTTATTCTTACCACAGAATCAAAGGCACAGATTTCTTCCCCGCTGTCATTTCACGGCTCAGCGGCGAGGAAGCCCAGCGGGTCTACCTTTACGGGCTTCTGGGGCACTACGCGCTGGATGCCAACTGCCATCCCTATGTGGATGCCTGCACGGATGAGGGTAAATGCATCCACGCAGAGCTGGAGTCGGAGTATGACCGTGTCTGGCTTTCCCGTGAGGGCGTGAAAAAACCCCACCGTTTCCGTTTCAGCCATCATCTTCGCATTGCTGCCCGGGATGCCGAGTACATTGCGCCGCTGTTCCCGCCTGTCACCGCCAAGCAGGTGCACGAAGGCTTCACGGTGTTTCACCTGCTGTACCGGGCATTGAGCAGTCCCTTGCGCAATGTAGTCATTAAGCAGCTTGCCAAAATGCATCAGCAGAACCTTGCCATGCATGAGCAGCCCAACGAGCATGTGGCTGAACTGATTGATGAATTTGATGCCCACTATGCCGATGCCGCCCGGAGCTATCCGGAGCTGCTGGCCAGCCTCATCCGCACCATCGAAACCGGCGAACCCCTCATTGCGGAATTTGAAAAGCCCTTTGATCTGATTCGTTAAAACTCCACAAGAAAGAAGAGGAATATCATGGAAAAATTCAAGCTCACCAAGCAGGAGCGCAACTGGGTGCTCTACGATGTCGGTAACTCCGCATTCACGATGCTCGCCTGCTCTCTGGTCACCGTGTGGTTTAAGTCTCTGGCACTTGCCGGCGGCGTGAGCCAGACCAACGCCACCGCCTACTGGAGCTATGTGGCCTCCATCGTCACCATCGCCGTGGCATTCATCGGCCCCATCTGCGGTACGCTGGCCGACAACAAGGGCTTCAAAAAGCCCATCTTCTCCACTGCCCTGTTTATCGGCATCTTCACCTGCTTTGCCACCGGCTTCGTGACCAACTGGTTCGCGTTCCTGGCACTGTTCATCGTCTCCAAGATTGCCTATCAGGCCAGCCTCGTGTTCTATGACTCCATGCTCACCGATGTCACCGAGCCCGACCGCATGGACATTGTTTCCAGTCAGGGCTTTGCCTGGGGCTACATCGGCTCCTGCATCCCCTTCGCCGTAGCGCTGGTGTGCTACATGGCGGGCGAGGGCATGCTGGGCGGCTTCACCATGGATCCGAACCTTGCCAAGATTATCGGCTTCGGTGTCACCGGTCTGTGGTGGCTGGGTGTCTCCGTGCCCCTGCTGTGCACCTACAAGCAGCGCTACTATGTGCAGAGCCATAAGGGTGCCGTCTTAGAGAGCTTCGCACGCATCGGCAGAACTCTCAAGAAGATTGTCAAGGAAGACAAGAAGGTTCTGTTCTTCCTGATTGCTTTCTTCCTGTATATCGACGGTGTCAACACCATCATTGACGATGCCATCAACATCGGTACTTTCCTTGGCCTGAACGATGTGGGTCTGATTGTTCTGCTGCTGGCTACTCAGGTCGTGGCATTCGCTTTCTCCATGGTTTTCTCCTCCCTGTCCAAGCGCTACAGCACCTCCACCCTGCTGTGCGTGTGCATCGCAGGTTACTTCTGTGTCGCCATCTATGCCATCTTCCTTCAGACTCTGTGGCAGTTCGGCATCATGGCCTTCGGCGTGGGTATGTTCCAGGGTGCCATCCAGGCGCTGTCCCGCAGCTACTACGGCAAGATTATTCCCCCCGATAATGCAGGCGAATACTTCGGTCTGTACGACATTTTCTCCAAGGGCGCTTCCTTCCTCGGCACTTTGATTGTCGGCCTTATGACCCAGATTACCGGCAGCATCAACATCGCCGTTGGCTGTCTGGCTGCCTTCTTCGCCGCAGGCTTCTTCTTCCTGCGCAAGGCAGATAAGATGCAGTAAATTTCCCATATAAGTTCAAACCGCCCATCCGA
>JAZRVX010000114.1:0-7010 GCA_045599455.1 Faecousia sp.
CACCTGCTGATGCTGGATAACCACATCCCCGCCGGCGCAAAGATGTATTAAGCAGTAAAATGCTCTGATAAAATCGGTTTTTGATGCAATTGAAATTGCTTAAAAGAGCATTGAAAAAGTGAATTTACCAATGTTTTACCAGAACGGAATTAATTTTACCAAGCACCCAGAGTTTTCTCTGGGTGCTTTTCTTTGGTATTTCTTTGCAGTCAAGCTCAATACAAAGAAAAGAAGGATTATGATACAATCACAAACTATCAGAATTCCGTTGTAAATATAGCTTGTTTTTAAATCTTGACTCTATGTGATATTTTTTATATTATAAAACAGATAATTATTACAGTTAAAACGATGCAAACACAGTGTCTTGCCCTCGATTGAGTAATTTATTTCTGTATTCGCAGGTTAGACATGAGTGTGAAATTCAGATAAACATGAACTTAAAAATTATGGGAAATTTCTTTTTTGTTAAGCGAGTGCGGTTAATAAATCAATCCCGAAAGGAGTATGAATTATGAAAATGAAGCGGATTCTATGTATTATTTTATGCCTTCTTCTGACAGTGAGCATTTTTAACGGGTGCGGCACAAATTCGCACAGTCAGGATGCTGTCGAAATGGATGGCGCAGATGACGAAATCCGGAAGGCAATTGCTCTGGGGTTTGTTCCATCAGAGCTGCAAGGCAGCTACGACGAACAAATCTCTTACCAGGAGTTCTGCGCTGTTTTAGACAATTTTACTTCTATTCTTTTTCCTGATGCCTTTCCCACATGGGAAAAGGTCTCTGCGGACTATCGAGAAGCGAACAACCCGATGAGCCGAATGGAAGGTGCATTGGTTTTCTTGTATGCTGCACAGTGCTGCGGTATTGATGCAGTCGGCTATGACTTCAATATTCCCCTTGAAGATATCATTGATGATTATGTTGATTTCTACGAGGGTGTGAGCTGGTATTATCCGCTGCTTCCAAACGGCTCAAATACATACTACAACGAAACACTGGCTCAGTCGGAGCATTATTCATGGCGCTGTACACTGGATTATTTTACCAACGCCAAAATATTTGCAGAATACATGTCTTACGGAAACGGAAAGACTTTCTTCGACTATGATGAACGGTATTCACTGAATTTGGGACGCCGATTCACCCGTAAAGATGCGATACACGCAGTAGAACGGCTGTACGAAAATGCAAGATTTGTTCTGTCCGTTCCTGCGGAACAGGTATCCTGTACGGTTCCCGATACTGTTGTTACTTTGGGGACGAACATGCCGCAGGTGGTCTGGAACCAACTCCCGAAATGGCACGGCTATACTGTCAATCCCGGGTACTGGAATCCTTCTTTATGCGCGGGAATGCACTATCAACCGGAATTGATTGAAGTACTGCAGACCCAAGGGTTTAACTTTGTTCGCGTACCGCTGGATGCGCGCATGATTTTCATGGACGAGAACATGACCATGGTCAATCCTGCATATCTGGAAACAATGGATGATCTGCTTGAATATTGCGCAGAAGCCGGGATTCATGTGTGCTTCGACCTTCACGATATGGTTGGATTCTATACAGGCGGTGATGATTCCCAAATCACCCTGTGGCACGATGAAAATACCCAGAAAAACTTTGCAGCCTTTTGGCGGTTCTTAGCGCAATACTACAGAAAAATCCCCGCAAATCTGCTTAGTTTTAATCTGCTGAACGAACCTCACAGTGCCGATGATAACCTGACAGACGCCGTTTACTCTGAGATAATGCTTGCCGCAATTGATGCCATTCGAGCAGAAACACCCGACCGGGTGATTTTTGTGGATATGCTGGGCTTTGGATGGCAGCAGCCGGTTCAGGGGTTGTTAGATGCACAGGTTGTGCAGGCGGTGCACCCCTATATTCTGGTGGACGGCACCCGAAGCTGGCCTGCTTACACCATCGATGGATTCATCCACAGAAACAACGGCGTGCTGACACTCAATGGTGCATTCCCTGCCGGTACGGAAATTTCCCTCACTTTCACTGCTGTTCACAGCGAGAGTACCTTTAAACTGGAAGCTGACAAGAAAAATATTGCAACACTCGCCTTGGGGACGGAAGCGGTAGAAGAAAATACCTGCTATTACATTGGTGAAGAGGGTACCGATGGAGAATTCCGTAATTACGGAGGTGTTGTTCTGAATTCTACACTGGCAGATGCTTGCAGCCAAATCACTCTGAAACAAGAAGGCGGCTGGTGGTATCAATTAAAGCACATTACCATCACAACAGATAATTACAGCATAACGATTCACACCGATGGTGGTTTGCTCCCGGACACAACTACTCCTGAGCTTTCCATTTCAGAATCCGGCAATGTCACCGCAAAGAGAGATGGAACACTCATCTACAAATCCCGCGAATGGCTGGACGAGCTCTTTTCTTACTATCGCGAAGCTGTTCCCTCTGTTATGGTGCAGGAATTCGGCTATAACGAAACGATTGACTATGCCGCCACACTGGCTGCCGCTGAGGATTATCTGTCTGTGCTGGAAGAGAAGGGGATTCCTTGGTGCTGTTGGTGGGGCAACTACGGTCCTCTGGCTGATTCCAGAGATGCTGACTGGTATCAGCTTTTATGGAATCAAGCCATCACACGCCATGGTGCAGAATATAAAATGGTATCGGAGAACTGGATGATGGATACCGCCCTTATGGAAATTTTCCAAAAACATATGGGGTAATTCTTTTGACAGTTTCCGGGGGAACGGGCAGATAACAAGATCAACCGCGTGATTGTTTCAGACCGTGCCAAACGAATGCCGGGAGAACACATACAATTCCTGTCAAAGGCCAGTTCCGATGCGGCTCGGGAGCAAAAAGGAATTTTTATCACAGAGCTGTGTTCTTTGTCTCATTTCCCCCAGCGGTATCCTTTCTTTGAAGAGGATTACATTCCTCATAACAAGAATCACAAAATGTATATTGCACGATGGTATCTGGTTCTCTATCAGATTCAGGATGATACAGTATATGTAGATTACATTTTGGACTGCCGCAGAGAATACGGCTGGCTGCTGTAACATATACGAATTTCCTGCCGGTGCGCAAATGCAGAAAATGCCCCCCCAAAAAAAGGAACCCCCGGTAAAACCGGGGGTTCTTCATATGTGGGCAAAGTCCTCTGTTCCTCGCGTAACGCGTAGAACGTGTAATACGATACTGGCAGTTGCGTTGGGTTACCCGCTCGCTCTTCCCTATATTCTTAAACATTTTCTACGCTCGCTTTTTCTTTCCGCGTGCATTCAACACTTAGACGCTTTTAATACTCACAAATTGTTTTTTCTTCATCGATACGCCCTATGTAATTCCTGGAAACTGTATGCATTCTCTTCTGTGATTTTTGTTCATCGCCGAGGCTCTTTTGAACCACTCGCCCAGCGCGTGGTTTTCTTGATACAATGAACCCCGATATGTCGGCTCTGTGGTACTGCCGTGCTGCCGGTATTTTCATAATCGTCTTCGGCATTGTCAAGGTGATTGCCTACTGCACCAATCGGCTCTACCGTCTGGTCTTCCGGCATGATTTGGCACTGGGTCTTATGAACATTGCGCTGGGCGTGGTGCTCAATGCCTATACCAGCCCCATGATTGCCGTGCTGTGCACCATCCTCGGCTGCTACACCATGTCCGATGCCCTGCTGAAAGTTCAGATTGCCGTTGAGGCAAAGTTTTTCGGCCTGCGCCAATGGTGGACGATTCTGCTGTCCGCGCTTCTCACCGGCGTGGTAGGCGTTGTGCTGATTGTCAGCCCCTTTGAGAGTGCTGAGGCGCTGATGATTCTGCTGGGTGTGAACCTGATTGCCGAGGGCATTATGAACATCGTCACCATTGTGACCGCCGCTCGACTCGTCCGTGAGCATGTAAGTGTCACCGTAAAAGAGATCTGAGAAATTCTGAAAGTATCAATCCGGGGCAAGGTCGTATGTGTGGCCTTGCCCCTTGATTTTTTTGCCCCGGGGATATACAATGTGTCCTTGAGTGAAACGACATTTTGAAAGAGAGAAATTTATGATGTATTCCCTGTTTGCTGCCGCCTATGGCGTGCTGATGACCATGCAGAGCGCCTTCGGTGCGAAGCTCACCGCCTCCTATGGCAACTGGTTTGCAACCGTCACCGTGCACTTGGTGGGGCTTCTGACCCTGACCCCCTTTTTCCTGACCAAGTGGGGCAGGCGCATCGGCAAATCGGAGTGGTATTGGCATCTGGGCGGTGCCATCGGCGTGACCAATGTGGTGGCAACAAACTATGCCATATCCGTGGTGGGCATGACCAACAGCGCTGTGCTGATGCTGCTGGGCGAGATCGTCTTTGCGGCCATCCTGGATGGTTTGGGGCTTTTTGGCGCTGCCCGCCGCCCGGTCACAAAGCTCAAGTGGCTGGCCATCTGCATTATGCTTGCCGGATGCGCTTCCATAAGCCTGCTTTCCGGCGCATCCGGCGCGGCGGTGAGTGTGCTTGCCATTGCGGCCTCCGTCTACCGGGGTGTGACTCTGGTGCTGTCCCGCCAGCTCAATGGCCGCCTGGCGGTGCAGTCCGGCACGGGCTTTTCTACATATTTTAATTATCTGTCCGGCTTTGTCTGCTCCTTTGCGGTCTTTGCGCTCCTGCGCTTTCCCATGACGGCGGCCTTCCCGCAAGCCTCCGTGCCCGTCTGGGCGTACTGCGGCGGCGTGGTGGGCTGCCTTGGCATCGTGCTGTGCAATCTGTCCAGCCCCAGACTCTCGGCGCTCAATATGTCGCTGGTTGTCTTCATTGCGGAGACTCTGTCCGGAATTGTGGTGGATGTGCTTATTGGCAAAATCTCCGTGCCTATCTTAGTTGGCTGCGCCATCGTATCTGTGGGCATGGTGGTGAACCTGCTGGCCGAGAAGCAGGAGTAAAGCTTTCCGACCCCCTATCCGTCACCGAGGGCGGCACCGCATATCGCACGGATGCCCGCAAGGGGCATCCCTACAGTGGCTTTCGATTTTAAAGCCCTCTTAAAGCTATTTTTTGACAATTTGAAAGCCCTCCCGGCCATGTGGTCGGGAGGGCTTTTGCAGTATATCTTACAGACCTGCCAGCTTCAGGATTTCGGGAACTCTGTTTTCCCAGCCGGTTGCCATGATGTGAACACCCTGACAGTAGGGCATGCACTCGCGAATCAGCCGGGCGGCGATTTCCACGCCGGTGATACCGGCCTTGGTCTTCTCCTTGTCGGCGCGCAGCTCCTCAATCATTTCATCGGGCACATGGATGCCGGCCACATTGTTGTTGAGGTACTTGACCATGCCCACGGACTTGGGGATGACGATGCCCAGCTGCACGGGCTTGCCGAACTGCTTGGCCTTTTCCATGAAAGCGGCGAACTTCTCAGGCTCGAAGACGGCTTGAGTCTGGAAGTACTCGGCGCCGGCCATGACCTTGCGCTCCATCTTGGCAAGCTGAGCATCCACACTGTCGGAGCAGGGGGAGACCACAGCGCCCTTGGCAAACTTGGGAGCTTCGCCCACCAGCTCATTGCCGGCCAAGTCGTAGCCCTGCTCCAGCCGGCACACGGTGTGAAGCAGGCTCACGGAGTCCAGGTCGAACACGGGCTTTGCCTGAGGATGGTCACCCATCTTGGTGTGGTCACCGGTCAGGCACAGGATGTTGTCGATACCCAGAGCGGCGGCGCTCAGGAGGTCGGACTGCAGTGCAATACGGTTGCGGTCACGGCAGGTCAGCTGGAAGATGGGGGTCAGGCCTGCTTCCTTCAGCTTGACGCAGGTGGCAAGTCCGCCCATGCGCATGACGGAGGACTGGTTATCGGTGACATTCACGGCGGTGATGCCGCTCAGGTATTCCTTGGCTTCCTCCACCAGAGGTGCCACATTGCAGCCCTTGGGAGGGCCGACTTCTGCGGTCACAACAAACTGTCCGTTATCAAAAAGCTCGGTAATTCTCATAAGTCAAAACTCCTTATTTCTTCACTTCATCGTCGGTGGCGTGGTTGCGCACACGGACGGGGGACTTCATCAGGTCGAGTCTTCCAATCTGGGCAAGGCGGCGGTGGATTCGCTCCCAGCCGCATTCCATCTCGGGGTCAACCTCGCACTTGCCGTTCTTGCAGCCGCCGCACTGACCGTTTAGCAGGCTCTTGGAGCAGGCGGTGATGGGGCAGATGCCGCCGGTAAGGTTGAGGTAGCATTCGCCGCACTGCTTGCAGTCGAATTCCAGCGGGGTCACACCCTGGAAGCCGGGCAGGGCATAGGTGTCGCAGGCGGCACACACCCGCATACCGGGGAACTTCTCGGCAATGGTCTGCACGCCTACGCCGCAGCTGAACACGAGAACCATGTCGGCTGCATCAATCTCGGCATCCCACTTGGCAAGACGCATGTCGGTGTTATCGGTGTTGCAGATGTAGTCGGTGGTGTAGATGCCGGTGACGCACCCGGCATCCTGAAGCTCCTTTTGCAGAGCCTTGGCCTGCGCCTCGGGGAAGTGGATTTCCTTGCAGCCGTGGCAGTTCAGGATGAAAACCTTTCGGTCACCAATGAGGGACAGGATGGTCTCCTTGGATTTCAGTTCGGTAATCAGCATTACTTCTTCATCCCCCTTATTGCGCCCTTGGCGGTTTTAATCATGGTGGTAATGGGCAGCTTGGAAGAGCAGATGAATTCACAGCAGCGGCACTCCACGCAGTCCATAATATTGTTGTCCAGGCAGCCCTGGAAGTCCTGCGCGCCGCTCAGCTTTACGAAGCGCAGGGGCTTTAACTCCTGCGGGCACACATCCACGCAGCGGCCGCACTTGATGCACTCATTGGGCTCACTGAACTCTTCGTCCACGGCGATGATACCGTTGGAGCCCTTCATAATGGGCACATTCAAATCGCTCTGGGGGAAGCCCATCATGGGGCCGCCGGCCTTGACGATGTAGGGCTTTCCTTCGGTGATGCCGCCGCAGAATTCCACGAGGTCTGCGGTGTTGGTGCCGAGCTTCACGATGAAGTT
>JAZRVX010000115.1:0-4093 GCA_045599455.1 Faecousia sp.
GCTGGGCATTGAGATGCTCACAGCGGCAGTGGATTCTTTTCTGACCACTGCGGGGGTGAATCCGGCTGTGCATAGCTTGGTTATTGACGGTGTGTTTGCAGGCGTGGGAAGTGTATTAAGCTTTCTTCCCATTGTGGTCACGCTGTTCTTCTTCCTGTCCCTGATGGAGGACAGCGGCTATATCGCCCGGGTGGCCTTCGTCATGGATAAGCTTTTGCGGCGTATCGGCCTTTCGGGGCGGAGCATTGTGCCCATGCTCATCGGCTTCGGCTGTACGGTTCCGGCGGTCATGTCCACCAGAACTCTGCCCTCCGAGCGTGACCGCAAGATGACGGTGCTGCTGACACCCTTCATGTCCTGCACTGCCAAGATGCCCATTTATGCTTTCTTTGTGGCGGCCTTCTTCCCGGGGCGCGGCGGAGCAGTCATGTCGGCGCTGTACCTTTTGGGTATTGCCGTGGGCATTGCCATTGCGTTCCTCTATAAGGGCACGCTGTTTCGGGGCGAGGCTGTGCCCTTCGTCATGGAGCTTCCCAACTACCGCATCCCCAGTGCCAAGAGCGTTTCCCAGCTTCTGTGGGAGAAGGCCAAGGACTTCCTACAGAAGGCTTTCTCCGTCATCCTGATTGCCACGGTGGCGATTTGGTTCCTGAAATCCTTCAATTTCCGTATGGACTTGGTGGATGACCAGTCCGGCAGCATTCTCGCCGCCATTTCCGGTATGATTAGCCCCCTCATGGCACCCATGGGGTTGGGCGACTGGCGCATCTGCACCTCCCTAATCAGCGGCTTTATGGCCAAAGAGAGCGTGGTTGCCTCCATGGAGGTTCTCTTCAGCGGCAGCATTGCCGAGGCCATCACCGTGCGTTCTGCGGTGAGCCTGCTGGTGTTCAGCTTGCTCTACAGCCCCTGTGTGGCGGCCATCGCCGCAGTCCGCCGGGAGCTGGGCGGCAAGTGGGCATGGGGCGTTGCCCTGTGGCAGTGCGTGGTGGCTTGGGTCTGCGCATTTGTCGTGTACGGCCTTGCAGGATTCTTCCTGTAACCCTGCGCAGTGTATGTACAGAAAGGTAAAAACCATGAAACTGATTGATTATATTCTTATCCTTGCGGTGGCGGCAGCGCTTTACTTTGCGTTTCGTCTTGCCCGCCGGGGGCGCTCCTGCTGCTCCGGCTCCCAATGTGAGGGCTGCACCGGCGAGTGCTCGCGAAAGCCTTGACATTTTTCTCGTCCTGCGCTAGAATGAACCTTGCCTGAAATGAATAAAAAGCGTTGTAACAGCATGGTGTCCATCCATTGGGATGGGTGAAAAGGGAAGCCGGTGAGAATCCGGCACGATGGCGTCACTGTGTACCGTGAGCCGACCCCATATATGTCACTGGGAAACCGGGAAGACGGGGAAGGCGATGAGCGAAAGTCAGGAGACCTGCCCGGCTGTGGAAGCGAAGTTCCGCGACCTACGGAACCGCATTCTCACAATGATTTTTGGGTCTCCCGGAAACAATTGTCGAATGTGGCTGCCGTGTATACGGCAGCCTTTTTAGTTTGTTTCAGAGTAATATTTCAAAAGAGGAAACAAACATGAAAAGACTCTTTGCAATGCTCATGGCACTCATCATGGTGCTCAGCTTGGCTGCCTGCGGTGCCAAGTCCGAGCCCACCACCGAGCCTGCCGCCGAACCCGAAGTGACCGAGTCCCGGCCCACCGATCAGGAGCTGGCCGATGAGGTTGCCGCTCTGATTGATGCCATCTATGTGCAGGAGCGCAACCCCGACACCGATGCCCAGTGCGCCGCCGCCAAGGCCGCATGGGATAAGCTGACCGATGCGCAGAAGGAACTGGTGGAGGGCGAGGAAGCTTCCCCCGAGTACTTCGGCGCCGACACCGGCGATGCATCCTTAGACGATGCCCGTAATGCAGATGGCATTGGCGAGAAGGAACTGCTGGTCGTCTCCTTCGGTACCTCCTTCAATGACTCCCGCGTGGAGGACATCAAGGGCATCGAGGATGCACTGGCTGAGGCTTTCCCCGACTGGTCCGTCCGCAGAGCATTCACCGCTCAGATTATCATCAACCATGTGCAGGCTCGTGAGGGCTACAAGATTGACAACATGGAGCAGGCTATGGAGCGTGCCGTTGCCAACGGTGTCAAGACTCTGGTTGTCCAGCCCACGCACCTGATGCACGGCGCCGAGTACGACGAGATGTGCGAGGTGCTGGCTGCCTATGAGGACAAGATGGATATCACCGTTGCCGAGCCCATGCTGGGCGAGGTCGGCGCCGATGCCACCGTCATCAATGCCGATAAGGAAGCCGTTGCCAAGGCTGTCGTGGCCTCCGCTATGGAAGCTGCCGGCTATGCCGATGCCAAGGCTGCTGCTGCCGACGGCACTGCTCTGGTGCTGATGGGACACGGCACTGCCCATGTTGCCAAGGTTACTTACACCCAGATGCAGACCCAAATGAACAAGCTGGGCTACAGCAATGTCTTCATCGGCACTGTCGAGGGTGAGCCCGAGGAAACCGAGTGCGAGGCCGTCATCGAGGCCATCAAGGAAGCCGGCTTCACCAAGGTCATCCTGCGCCCCCTGATGGTGGTTGCAGGCGACCATGCCAATAACGACATGGCCGGTGATGACGAGGACTCCTGGAAGTCCATGTTTGTCGCTTCCGGCGCATTCGAGTCCGTGGACTGCCAGATTGCAGGCCTGGGTCGTATCGAGGCTGTGCAGGCACTGTATGTTGCCCACACCGCTGAGGCTATGAAGTAAAATCCGTTTGCCGCACCGGGTCCCCCGGTGCGGCAATTTGAAAGATTCAGGTCTCAGGCTTTAGGAATCAGGCATCAGTGATGCACAATCCAAGGCTTCCCCAAGAGGAAGGCTTTTATGTGCTCGGTTTGTTACTGCGCTAAATAATCCTTAATTTATATTTAACAGCGTTGTTTTTTCTCTACTTATTTGCTATATTGGTATAAAAAGGAGGGATTCCTGTGAAAAAGCTGCTTGCTTTGATTTTGGCGCTTTCCATGCTCCTGTGCGCCTGCGGTGCCAAGAGTGAGGTGCAGCCCACCACCATTTTCGAAGAAGTGCCTGTTGCTCCTGCCGTATCCGAACTGCCCGACGGACTTTACACCGCCAAATTCGATACCGACAGCTCCATGTTCCATGTGAACGAAGCCCACCACGGACAGGGTGTTCTGATTGTTCAGGACGGTGCTATGACCATCCATGTGGTGCTTTCCGGCACCGGCTATGTGGGTCTGTTCCCCGGCACGGCCGAGGAAGCCGCTGCTGCATCGGAATCCGAGGTCATCAGCTTCGGCAAGGAAAAGGTCACCTATGACGATGGCTTTACCGACACCGCCTATGCTTTTGACATTCCCGTCCCTGTATTAGACGAGGAATTTAATCTTGCCACCATCGGCAAGAAGGGCAAGTGGTATGACCACAAGGTCAGCGTTTCCGACCCCAAGCCATTATCCGAGCTGGGAGGTCTTCCCATCCTTGCCGATGGCGAGTATACCTGTGAGGTGACAGCCGAGGGCGGCACGGGCAAGAACCAAATCGTAAATCCTGCTGTACTCACAGTTCATGGACAGGAAATTAAAGCTACCATCACATGGAGCAGCACGAATATTGACTATATGCTGCAAGCGGGGGAAAAGCTTCTTCCCATCTCCAATGAGGGCGGCTCCACCTTTGAGATTACCATGACCACCATGGGTGCACCGTTCCCGGTTATCTGCGATACTGTGGCCATGTCCACCCCTCACGAGATTGAGTATCAGCTCACCTTCCTGCCCAATACCGTCCGGCCTAAGTAAAATCCTGCCCGGCTTCTTCGGAAGCCGGGCATTTATCTTTTGACTTTACGCTCTTTTCAGAGTATAATATACTGAAATTTTATTGGATAAAGGAAGTTTTCGTCGCTTAAGGAAATCTTTCGATAATGGGTCATTGCGAGGCATTCGCAAGAATGCCGTGGCAATCCGCATCCCATAATCTATAGTTTTGCATCCGCATCGTTATTAACGAGATTTTTTAGGAACGGATTCCCACGACCAGTGTGCGCACTGGTCTCGGAATGACCGT
>JAZRVX010000116.1:0-11359 GCA_045599455.1 Faecousia sp.
GCTGGAGGAGCTCACCAACTCCTACCCCGGTGTGGATAAGTCCTTCGCCATTCAGGCAGGCCGTGAGGTTCGCATCATGGTCAAGCCCGAGGTTGTCACCGAGGACAACATGATTATTCTGGCTCGCGACATTGCCAAGAAGATTGAATCCGAGCTGGAATACCCCGGCCAGATTAAGGTCAATGTCATCCGCGAGACCAAGGCTGTGGAATACGCCAAGTAAATCGCATACTGTGCCCCGCTGTGAAAACCACAGCGGGGCATTTTTGTATGGTTGTACCCTTGCCAAAACGACTTTTATTGGGTATGATATAGAGGTGAAAGAATGCGAGGAGGTAAACTGACATGGAAAACACATCCACGGAAGAATACCTGCTCGCGCTGAAACAGGGACGCAAAGAGGTGGCCGAGCTGGCTGCACTGGGGAAAGCCACCGAGCCTGCGGTGCTTGATGAGATTCTTCCCGGGGCGGGGCTTTCCGCCCTTGACCTCGGCACGCTGGAAATCCCCATTGCCCGCATTGTGGGCACCAAGTCCGCCGGGCGTATCTCCGCCCTGTCCCCATCCTTCCGCCCGCTGCTGGATGCGGGCAGTGAATTCGCCGCCAAGTGGATTCACCTGTGCAATGCACACTTAAGCGATGCGGGCATCACCGACCCCATTGAATGCTTCGAGTATCTGGGGCTTTTCTATGTGCAGGAGGGCAACAAGCGGGTGAGTGTCCTGCGCCACTTCGGTGCCTGCGACATCAGCGCCCATGTAAAACGGATTCTGCCCCCCGCAGAGGACACCCCCGAAGTAAACCTCTACCGGGAATTTCTGGATTTCTACAAAATCACGGGGCTGTATACCATTCACTACCGCACAGCGGGGCACTACGGAAAACTCCTGTCCGGCCTCGGCATGGGGGATGCCCCATGGTCTCAGGAGGAGCGCCGAACCTTCCGCGCCTACTATCAGTATTTTCTGGATGCTTTTCAAACCATCGACACTGCCGGCTACGACATTTGGCCGGAGGAAGCCCTGCTTCTGTGGCTGAAGGTCTATTCCTTCTCCGCCCTCGGCTCCATGAGCGCCGGAGAATTGAAGAAGAATATGCACTCGCTCCGTGCCGACCTGCTGGCCTCCCGGGATGCAGTGCATTTGCAGACCCATGTGGATGCCGCGGCGAAAGGGAGCTTGCTTGACAGGCTCTTCTCCTCCGCAGACGAGGGGTTGAAAGTCGCTTTCGTGCACCAGAACTCCCCGCTGAGCTCTGCATGGACACTCGCCCACGAACAGGGGCGCATGCACATTCAGGAGGTTTTCGGCGACAAAATTCAGGTGCGCTACTATATCGATGCCGACACCGCCGAGAAAGCCGAGGCCGCCATTGATGCCGCCGCGGCGGACGGCGCACAGGTGGTCTTCACCACCGCGCCGACCCTGAGCACCGCCACCTTAAAGGCCGCGGTCAAATATCCCAAGGTCATGTTCTTCAACTGCTGCGCGGCGCAGCCCTACAGCTCCGTCCGCTCCTACTATGCCCGCACCTACGAAAGCAAATTCATCACCGGTGCCATCGCCGGTGCACTGGCGCAGAATGACCGCATCGGCTATGTGGGTGCCTACCCCATTCTGGGTGAAAGCGCCGCCGTCAACGCATTCGCCCTGGGTGCACAGCTTACCAATCCCCGGGCACAAATCGAACTGCGCTGGTCGGCCATGGGCGGCTCGCCCCAGGCGGAGCTCTTCGCCAAGGGCATCCGGGTTATCTCCAACCGGGATAACCCCGTGCGCTCCGAGACCTTCCTGGACTTCTGCGCCTACGGCACTTACCTGATGGATGACAGCGGCAGTCTCGTGAGCTTGGCCTCCCCGGTGTGGCTATGGGGCAAATTCTATGAGTATGTCATCCGCAGTCTCTTCAACGGCTCCTATCACAATGACAAGTCCGGCCATGAGGCACTGAACTACTGGCTGGGACTGGACAGCGGCATGATTGGCGTGGACTTCTCTCAGAAGCTTCCCGAGGGTGTGCGCACACTGGCGAAAATGCTGCGCCGCGGAATCGAAGATGGCTCCATCGACCCCTTCAAGCGGCGAATCGTCGCACAGGACGGCTCCGTTAAGAACGACGGCAGTCTCACATTCACCCCGGAGGAAATTCTGCACATGGACTGGCTGTGCGAGAATGTGGTAGGCGAGATTCCCACCATCCGCGACATTGCCCCCATGGCAAAGCCGCTGGTGCGGCAGATGGGAATTTTTCCGGAGGAAACACAGGGAGGTGGGACGACATGCGCATTTTGATTGTCGGCGACACCGAATGCCCCGCGCTGTGGGATTTCTTCACCCCGGAGAAAGTCAAGGGCATTGACCTGATTCTCTCCTGCGGGGATGTAAAGGCCGACTACCTGAGTTTTCTCGTCACTATGGCCGGGTGCCCCCTGCTCTATGTCCACGGAAATCACGACGGCGGATTCCTGAAAAATCCTCCGGACGGCTGTACCTGCATTGACGAGCAGGCCGTTGTTTACCGCGGAATCCGCATTGCCGGGCTGGACGGCTGCCGAAAATACTCCGGCGGGGCATTCCAGTACACCGAGAGTGAAAAAGAAAAGTCCGTCCGCAAGCTCCAAAAGGAACTGCGTGCTTTGGGTGGTGTGGATATCGTGCTGACCCACTGCCCGCCGGAGGGCTTGGGTGACAGCGAGGACTACGCCCATCGGGGTTTTGGCTGCTACCGCAGTCTGATTGCGGAAGAGAAGCCCAAATATTTCATCCACGGGCATGTACACATGAACTACGGCCACGGTGTGAGCCGCATTCTGTCCTGCGGTGACACCACCATCATCAACGGCTATGAGCGCTTTATTCTGGAAGTGCCCGATGTGCCCTACAACGAGAAAAACAAATACGATGTCATAAAGCCGAAAATCGGCCTTATGCGTCTTTTCAGAAAGAAGGCACCCTATGTTTAACGGATTCAGCCCCGAAACCGTGGATTTTTTGTGGGGCATCCGGCTCAATAATAACCGGGAGTGGTTCACCGCCAACAAGAAATCCTACACAGACTACCTCTATGAGCCTATGAAAGCGCTGGGGTGGGAGGTATTTCAGCCCTTTGTGGACAGCCCCGGCACCATCTACAAGGTCAGCCGCATCTATCGGGATGCCCGTATGCACCCGCCCACGCCCTACAAGGAAAGTCTGTGGATCTGCATCCGTCAGGATGTGGACTGGTGGCAGGATAACCCCTGCCTGTTCTTTGAAATCACCCCGGAGGGCATCTCCTATGGGTTCTTCTTCTGGCGCCCCACCACCGCCGCGCTGGAGAATTTCCGCCGAGAGATTGCCGCCCACCCCGATGATTTCTTAAAGCTCATCCGCGACACCGAAAAGGCCACCGGCTTTCCCGTCCGTGCCGAATGCTACAAGCGCCCTAAGCCCTGCGATAACCCCGACCTCGCCCCCTACTACGCGTGGAAGGGCGCCATCGGCTGCTCGGTGGAGCTGCCATTCGGGGAAGACACCTTCGGCCCCGAGCTTGCAGACCGCGTAAAAGAGGCCTTTGAGAAGCTGAAACCCATGTATCAGTTCTTTACCAAATTCGGAAATTAAGGAGAAACCGCTATGAAGAATGTAATTTTTAAGGGCATGGCAACCGCCATGGTCACTCCCATGACCCCCAAGGGCGTGGACTATGAGGCACTGGAGCGCTTCATCGAATTCCAGATTTCCTCCGGCATCAATGCACTCGTCGCCGTGGGCACCACCGGCGAAAGCGCCACCCTCACCCCCGATGAGCGCAAGGCGGTTATCAAGTTCACCATTGAGAAGGTGGCAGGCCGCGTTCCCGTCATCGCCGGCACCGGCACCAACAACACTGCCCATGCCATCGACTACTCCGTCGGCGCCGCCGAAGCCGGTGCGGATGCTCTGCTTGTGGTGACTCCCTACTATAACAAGGCCACTCAAGGAGGCCTCATTGCCCACTTCACCGCTATCGCTGATGCCGTCAGCGTCCCCATCATCCTCTACAATGTGCCCAGCCGCACCGGCTGCAACCTCCTGCCCGCCACGGTCAAAAAGCTGTCCGAGTATCCGAACATCGTGGGCATCAAGGAAGCCTCCGGCAATATGGCACAGGTGGTAGAGCTGGCACGACTCTGCGGTGACGAAATCGCCATCTACTCCGGTGAGGACGGTCTGACTGTGCCCATTCTGTCCATGGGCGGCCAAGGCACCATCTCCGTGCTGAGCAATGTGGCTCCCAAGGAGGCCGTTGCCATGACCGATGCTTTCTTCGCAGGCAACATCGCCGAGGCTGCCCGGATTCAGTGCAAGACCCTGCCCCTCATCAACGCCCTGTTCAGCGAGGTCAACCCCATCCCCGCCAAGGCCGGTGTCAGCGCCATGGGCTACGGTGAGGAGAACATCCGCCTGCCCCTGACCCCCATGGAGGAGGGTAACCGGGCTGTGCTGTTTGCCGAAATGCGAAAGCTGGGAATTAATGTATGAGATATATCGTATGCGGCGCAAATGGCGCCATGGGTAAGAAAATCTGCGCAATTTTAGGAGACGAAGTGGTAGGCAAGGTGAGCCTTGACCGCGAAAACGGCGTGCCCGGTACCTTCGCAGAACTTGGCGAGATGGATGCCGATGTGGTCATCGACTTCTCCCACCACAGCTCTGCCCCCGATGTGGTTGCCTACGCAAAGAAAATCGGCGCTGCCGCTGTCATCGGTACCACCGGCCATACCCCCGAGGAAAAGCAGCTCATCACCGATGCTTCCCGGGAAATCCCGGTGTTCTTTTCCGGCAATATGAGCCTTGGCATCGCCGTGCTGTGCCGCCTTGCAAAGCAGGCCGCCGCATACTTCCCCGATGCGGACATCGAAATCGTAGAGGTGCACCACAATCGCAAGGTGGATGCTCCCTCCGGCACTGCACACATGCTCTTTCATGCCATTCAAGAGGTTCGCCCGGAGGCCACGGAGCACTGCGGACGCGCAGGCGAGGCCAAGCGCACGAAGAATGAAATCGGTATTTCCTCCCTGCGTCTGGGCAATGTGGTGGGCGTGCACGAGGTGCACATCTCTACCGGAAGCCAGACCCTGACCCTGCGCCACGAGGCCGTCACCCGGGATATGCTGGCCGATGGTGCCGTGGATGCCGCAAGGTTCATGCTGGGCAAGCCCAAGGGATTGTACGGGATGAATGATATGCTGAGATAATCTGCAGCTGTAGGGGCGGCTATCAGCCGCCCGCATAGTACAGAAAATCAAAACAAGGAATTTTCGGGCGGCTGATAGCCGCCCCTACATTGTATAATGAGGGATACGCAATGAAAGTCTACTATATGAACGGCGCGGGAAACGACTTTATGGTGCTGGATGCCCGAGGGAAAGATTTGGACTTTTCTAAGCTTGCAAAGACACTGTGTGCGCAGCGAAACGCCGATGGCTTTATGGCCGTGGATAATTCCGACTGCGCCGATTTTCGTCTGCACTTCTACAATTCCGACGGAAGCCGGGGGGAAATGTGCGGCAACGGGTCGCGCTGTA
This sequence comes from Faecousia sp., assembly GCA_045599455.1. GTDB lineage: Bacteria > Bacillota > Clostridia > Oscillospirales > Oscillospiraceae > Faecousia. Next base: position 5,550 of record JAZRVX010000116.1, read on the forward strand.
TCTGCCGCTTTGCAAATGAATTGGGACTGACGGGAGACACCATGACCGTCCAGACCGATGCCGGTATCATTACGGGCGTGCACACCGAGGGCGAAAACTATCGGGTGCGGCTCAATAATCCCGGAGTGCTGGACTTAAACCGCCTGCCGGGGATTGCCTATGCAGAGCTGGGAAATCCCGGAGTGCCCCACGCTGTGCGGGAATACAAAGGCGACCTGTGGGGCGATGCCGATACTTTGAAAGATGAAATGCGCGATTTGCGCCACAATCCCGCTTTCCCCAAGGGTGCCAATGTGAACTACTATCAGTTCGTGGGCGAAAACGAAGTAAGAATGCTGACCTTTGAGCGGGGCGTGGAGGACTTCACGCTGGCCTGCGGCACAGGCTGCGGCTCCACGGCTTCGGTTCTGCACCTACTGGGAAAAATCAGCGGTGGGAAGCTCACCTGCCACAATCGGGGCGGCATCCTGAAGCTTTCCGTGACCGGCAAGCCCGAAATCACCGAAATCCTCATGGAGGGTCCCACGCAAATCGTTGAGATTTTGGATGTGGATATCTGACAAAAACAGCACCGCCCCAGCGGTGCTGTTTTTCCGGTTTTTTACGCAGAATAATACTCCTATTCTTACAATATCCATTCCTATCTCAGGACAGGACTTTCGTCAGAGCGTCCAGCACGGCGGTGAAATCCTCGGCGCTGACGCCGGAATAATTCACCACCAGCCGATGAGGAGCGGCAAGGCCGGGGGTACTGTGGTAGGAAGACAGGGTTCTTGCACGGATGCCGAGCCCCATGAGCTGCTGCTCAAGCACCCCATCGGGCAGGTCGGTTGCCAGGCGCAGAAGAAAATGCAGTCCCGCATCCTGCTCCTCGATACGCACACGCCCGCACAGCGGGTGGCCTTCCACCGCAGCCATGAGACTGCGCCGCCGCTCATTATAAAATTTGCGCATACGGTTGATATGCTTTTCAAAATATCCCCGCTCCAAGAACCGCGCCAGTGTCCACTGCTCAAAACTGGGCACCGTGCAGCTGTAAAACCCCAGTCTCACACGGAAGCGCTGAGCCAGCTCCTCCGGCAGAACCAGATAGCCGATACGGATGGAGGGTGCTAAGCTCTTGGAAAAAGAATTCATGTAGATGACCCGCCGGGGTTCGGCGCTGTAGAGCGTGGGCTTGGGATGGGAGGCATTGCGAAACTCGGAATCAAAATCGTCCTCGATGATATAGCGCTCCCCGGAGCGCACCCACGCAAGCATCTCCTGCCGCCGCCCCGTACTCATCACAACCCCCGTGGGGAAATTATGGCCGGGGGACACATGGAGCACACTGACCGCCTCGGAAAGCTCTGCCGATGCGCCCTCGCTGTCAATGGGCGTAGGCACAACCCGCGCGCCGCCCGCTTCGTAAATTCTGCGGATTTTGGAATAGCCCGGTTCCTCCACGGCAAAGGTTTTCTCCCGCCCCAGAAGCTGAACCAGGATATTATACAGAAAGTCCGTACCGGCACCCACCAGAATGTTCTCGGGGTTTACAATCATCCCCCGAAAATCCGCCAAATGCCCCGCAATGGCCTGCCGAAGCGCTATGACACCGAACTGCTCCATGGGCGCAAGGAGCTTTTCTCCCAAATCCAGCACCACCTCCCGCTGCAGGCGATTCCATACTGTGAAAGGAAAATGCAGGGTGCCGTTGGCAGTCAAATCCACCGTACAGCTTGGCACACTCACCGATTGCGTCTGCACATTCGGCACCACAGGGGCAGGGCGGTGCACACTCTCCACGAAATAACCCACTTTTTCCTTGGAGCAGATATAGCCCTCATCCAGAAGCTGTGCATAGGCCGTCTCCACCGTGGTTTTGCCGACCTCCAGATTGCGGCAGAGCGCACGCTTGGAGGGAAGCCTTTCCCCGGGTTTCAGCTTGCCGCTGAGGATATCCCCCCGTATGCAGCGGTAAAGGCTCTCATACAAAGGAAGTCCCGGCTGTTTCTTCAAATCATAGGTTCTCACGCCGTAACCTCCGGCAGCGAAGACTGCCTGCTCCAGAGCACCAGAAGTGCCCCGTTCTCCACCCGGACGGACGCCTCTTCCCCGGTAAAATGATTGCTGACACCCAGCGGGAATGCGGGAGTCAAATCATGGTGCTCGAGGGGATAGTAAAGGCCTTCCAGCGTGACACCGTTTGCCGTGCCGCCATAGGCGAAAACGGACAAGTCCCCCCGGCAGCCCACCGGGAAGTGCAGACCCTCATGTTCAATCAGGGTAACAATCTGGTGATTGCCGATTAAAAATCCCCGAGCGCCGTGGCTTCGCAGAAAGCGCAGCGCCTGAAAATTGGCAACCGTATGATCGAGCCTGTCCCCATCCAGCGCGCCGTAGAGATAAAAGGTGCGATAGCCCCGCTCCAACCCCATGCGGATGGCAAGCATGGAATCCGTATCGTCCTTCTCAACCGGATACACCTCGGCTCCCTCGGGGATATAGCCCAGAGAATCGAAGTCACCCACGATGACATGGGGCGAAAGGTGCTCCGCTTCCGTGTGCTTCAGGCCGCCGTCGGCGGCGATTAAAAAGTCGTCGGGCGCGGGGGGCTGTAATAGCCCGGTAAAGCCAGCTGCACAGAAAATGATACAGTTTGCCATGGTGCACCTCCTAAGTATTTGGTCTTATTTTATCACACAAAATCAAAAAAGAAAAGATACCAGACTCAAAAACTGCATTTTTCATAATTCTCCGAAAAAGTTCCCGTCCCGGGGGCTGTCATGTGAAAATACCTAAATCATCACTCGGTTTTTTATCCATTGTGTCCTATCGTCACAATTGTCCCACTATGCTATAATCATGGTGTTGTAAGCAAATTCTCCCCCGAAAGGACGCACCCATGAAAGACAAAAAGACCATCTGGCAATTTATCAAATTCATACTGGTCAGCTGCATCGTCAGCATCATCCAGCTGGTGCTGGTGAATGTGCTGTTCTATATGATGCGCACATGGCGCGCACCCCTGCCGCCTGGGCTTGCCGCCATCTTCACAGCCGAGACCGTGGGCGTGGGAAATGCAAACTGGGGGTATGTTTTACCCTTTTTCCTGTCCAACCTCATCGCCAATCTCTACGGATATTTTCAGAATCAGAAGACCACCTTCAAGGCGCACAACACGCCTGCGTGGTGCATGTGGGCATATTTGGGGGCAATCATCGCCCTGATTCTCTTCTCCACATGGCTGCAGGGTGTCGTTGCAAACCTGGCATTAAACTGCGGCATTGCCGCCGTTGCAGGGCTTGCCCCCACGCTGGCCGCAATGGCCGCCGGCACCGTGCAGATGCTGGTGCTGTTCCCACTGGAAAAATTTGTACTGTTTAAGGAGCGCAGACAATGAAAAATCAGAAAATCTATGCCGCCTCTACGGATGCGGTAACACCCCGGGAGACCGAGAACCGCGAAATTGCCTATCAGGCCGCGCTGGAGAGCATCGTCCTGCTTAAAAATGACGGAGCGCTCCCCATCGCCCCCGGAAAAATTGCGCTCTTCGGTGCCGGTGTGCCCATGACCGTCAAGGGCGGTACAGGCTCCGGTGAGGTCAACGAGCGCCACACGGTCTCCATTCTGGAGGGAATGGAGGCAGCAGGCTTTGAGGTGGTCAGCAAGCGGTGGATTGAGAATTATATCCGCAGCTATGAGGAAAGCTACCGGGCGTGGAAGCAGGGCTTCAAACCGGGCTTTGACATGATTAACTACATGATGAGCTCCTTCCAGCCCCCTGTGGGTGAGGCCATCACCCGGGCAGATACAGCCGACAGCGCGTGCAGCACCGCCATGTATGTGGCATCCCGTCAGGCGGGCGAGGGTGCGGACAAGCGAATCGAGCAGGGTGAATTTGACCTGACCGAGGCGGAAATCCGGGATTTGCGATTCCTCAAGCAGCACTATGCCAAGGTGGTGCTTGTCATCAACTCCGGCGCTTATATGAATCTGAACGGCATGGAGGAGAAAGTGGATGCCGTGCTGTTCTTCTGCCAGCAGGGCTGCGAGGGCGGCAGAGCTCTGGCAGACATTATCAGCGGCAAGGTCAGCCCCTCCGGCAAGCTCACCGATACATGGGCAAGGTGCTATGACGATGTGCCCTGCGGGGAGCTTTACAGCTACCGAAACGGCGATGAGCGCCGTCAGGTCTACAAAGAGGGAATCTATGTCGGCTACCGCTACTATGACACCTTTGAGGTAGGAGTGCGCTATCCCTTCGGTTTCGGCCTGAGCTACACAAATTTTGAAGTCTCTTTTCTCGATGCCCGGCTGGAAGGTCAGCAGGCTACCCTAGAGGTGGCTGTCAAAAATGTGGGAGATTATGCAGGTGCAGAGGTTATTCAGCTCTATACTTCCTGCCCGGACGGCAAACTCAAGAAGGAATATCAGCGCCTGACGGCCTTCGCCAAAACCGAGGTGCTTGCACCCGGGAAGACCGGGAAGCTATCCCTGCGCTTTACCCTGCGGGATTTGGCAAGCTACAGGGAAAGCGACAGCAGCTGGGTATTAGAGCGCGGTGACTACATCCTGCGCGTGGGAAACAGCTGCGCAAAAACCGAGGCCGCTGCCGTTATACGCATGGAGGAAAGCTTCTGCCCGGAAACCCTGCGGCCTATCTGCCCGGTACAGGAAGAATTTGAAGAATTGGCTCCCCGGGTGCGCCCCGCCGAGATTCCGGAGGGCTGCCCCATTCTGCGTGTGGATATGGGCGCTCTTGTACATCGGACGGTTTCCTACGATGCACCCGCCCCCAAGTGGGCTGCCGAGACGGAAGAATTGCTGTCCCGGCTCTCCACGGACGAAATGGTGGAGGCCGTGGTGGGCACCGGCATGAGCGGCATGCTGGACAGCAGTCTGAATTTCGCCCCCGGCACCGTGGGCAGAACTACGGGCAAGCTTGTGAAAAAGGGCATCCGCAATGTGAATCTGGCGGACGGCCCTGCGGGTCTGCGGCTTCTGCGGGAATCCGCCCTGAATAAGAAAGGAAAGCTTCGCTTTGTCCCCGGAAACTTCATGCTCAGCATGATGGAAGTTCTGCCCGGGATTCTGCTGGCTCCCCTGATGGCGAAGAAGGATGCCCGAAAGCTCTATCAGTTCACCACGGCATTTCCCGTGGGTACGGCGCTGGCTCAGACATGGAATACGGCGCTGTGCCAATCCGTTGGCGAGGCCGTCAGCCGCGAAATGCGCGAATACGGCATCACCTTCTGGCTGGCACCCGCCATGAACATTCACAAAAATCCCCTGTGCGGACGAAACTTTGAGTATCTGTCCGAGGATCCCCTGCTCACGGGCAAGATTGCCGCCGCGCTGGTGCGGGGCGCGCAAAGCATCCCCGGAAACTTCGCCACCATCAAGCACTTCGCCTGCAACAATGCGGAGAATCAGCGCACCCACTCCAACAGCATCGTCCACGAGCGGGCACTGCGGGAAATCTACCTGCGGGGTTTTGAAATCTGCGTGAAGGAAGGCCGCCCCAAGTCCGTTATGACCAGCTACAATCTGATAAACGGCGTGTACAGCCCCAACAGCCGCGATTTGTGCACCGATGCACTGCGGTGTGAGTGGGGTTTTGACGGTGTGGTGATGACCGACTGGTTCTCCACCGCCTCCGGGCAGGCAAGCCCCGCCAATGCCATTGCCGCAGGCAACGACCTGCTGATGCCGGGCGGCGGTGGGGATAAAAAGGGCATCCGCAAGGCACTCAAATCCGGAAGCCTCAGCCCGGATGCACTGCGCACCGCCGCCGGCAATGTGCTGGATGCCGTATTAAAGGGTATGAA
>JAZRVX010000117.1:0-1253 GCA_045599455.1 Faecousia sp.
GTGGATAAATCAAACTGCCAAGTTTGTGTTTAGAAGATAAACGTCAAGTAACGTCTTCAGTATGTCTGCCCACCCAACCCTGCAACCAGTTCCCAGAAATGGAAGTCTCCGGAAAATCCGGCCGCTGGGCTAGCTAAGCAAACGCAAATATACGAATAAATCGTAATATCTCGCAAAATATCGAAGGATGCGTGCTTTATATGCCCCGAAAAGAGGCCAAATTGGAAAATATCTATTACTTTGTAACCAGAATCGGTGGCTGCCTGAATTTTAATGCAGCACTATGACAATCCTTATTGACAATGGACACGGTTCCGACACTCCCGGCAAGCGCAGTCCCGACGGCCTCTTCCGTGAATACTCCTACACCCGTGAAATCGCTAGCCGAGTGGTTTCAGAACTTTCCGATTGCGGCTACGATGCCAGGCTTCTCGTTCCTGAAACAGAGGATATCCCATTGCAGGAACGCTGTCGCAGGGTGAACTCCATCTGTGACGAAGTCGGCACGGCAAACGTCATTCTTGTCTCGATTCACGTCAATGCTTCTGGCTCCGATGGCAAGTGGCATACAGCATCAGGCTGGAGCGCATACACCACTCCCGGAATCACTCGCTCGGATCTTCTCGCCGCAGATCTGTATGAAGCGGCACGAAAACATTTGGCAGGGCAGAGGATACGACAGTACAACGGCCCGAAGGAGCCCGATTTCGAAAGCAACTTCTATGTGCTTCGCCGCAGCAAATGCCCTGCAGTACTCACAGAAAATCTCTACCAGGATTGCCGCTCCGACGTAGCCTTTCTTCAAAGCAGCGCAGGGAAGATGGCTATTGTTATGCTCCACGTAGAAGGCATCATCGATTATCTCTCCCGGTGATTTTCCTTGTCGGATTCGGTATTCTCCGTATTACACAAAGCGGTCAAGCCCGTCTTCCTCCGCTAAAGCTCCGTCAGAAAGGCTTGGTTCCAGCCGCTCCGGCACGACGCGCCTGCGCGACTTCCACTCCATGGAGTTCCGCCCGGCAGACATTCCCGTCTGGCCTGTGGCCATCCGTGAAAGACTGCTTCGGGCTTCACGGCCACTCCGCCTTCGGCTACGTTGCCAAAGAGGAAAGCGGTGTCGGTCAGCAGCCGATTGTTCCGCTGCGCTCCACAATCGTCAGCTCACCGACCCTTTCAATTCGCTCCAGGCGGGCAAGACTGTTGACATTCTCCGCTGCGCTTCGAAGTCCCCAGACTTGCTTCCGCCTTCCGCA
>JAZRVX010000118.1:0-27081 GCA_045599455.1 Faecousia sp.
GTGAATCTTGGCTATTCTAGCACGAAGAGATTCCCTTGTCAACCCCTATTTTCGGGATTTTCAGGTTTTTTCTTCCGCTTTCGCCGTCCTCCCGGTGCTTTCGCAGGCCGTTCATCGGACAGCTTGCATATGATACCACCGCATACCGGGAATGTCAAGCAAAAAATGCAAAAAATCGGAAATATTTTGCATGATTTTTTAGTACGGACAGGTGTCCGCATTTGGCGCACTTAGTTGTCACGCGCCCGGGCGTATCACTGGCGCATTTTGACCACAACCCCTAGTGTGCGTCACCCTCTGATGCCACAATATCTGCCAGTGTCACCACTCCTACCAGCTTGCCGTCCACCGTAACCGGCAGGCGATGCAGGTTTTTCTCTATCATGAGCCGTCTTGCACTGCCCACCTCCCAATCCGGGGTTGCGGACAGAACCTGCCGCGTCATAATCTTGCCGACAGCCGTCCCGCCCGGTTCCTCTGCTGCGAGGCATCGAAGTGCCAAATCCCTGTCCGTAATATAGCCGCAGAGCCTGCCGGTGTCGGAGCAGACCGGAAGCCCCCCCAGATTGCTGCGGAGCATCTGGCGGGCGGCGGCAGATGCCGTGGTCGTGGGATGTACGCGGATTGGGTTTTCCGTCATGATTTCTTCCAATGTCATAAAAATCACCTCCCGCGGAAAGGATTCCCACAGGAGGTCATTCTTATACATATAATTATAGAAATCAGTTCATTCTGCGCAGCTTCTCCAGCACTTCCTCAAAGTACGCAGGCAGTGGAGCAAAAACCAGCACAGGTCTTCCGTCCCTCGGATGGCGGAAGCACAGGGCACCCGCATGCAGGCACTGGCTGTCCTGCCCCAGTTCCTTACTCTTGTGGCCGTAGACCGTATCACCAAGAATCGGGTGGCCGATGTGTGCCATATGAACGCGAATCTGGTGGGTGCGGCCGGTTTCCAGCTTGCAGCGAATGTGGGTATAGCCCCGGAAGCGCTCCACCACCTCCCAATGGGTAACGGCAGTCTTGGAGTTGCGCTGGGTCACGCACATTTTCTTGCGGTCGCCGGGGTGCCGCCCGATGGGCGCATCCACCGTGCCGGAATCCTCCCGGAAGGAGCCGCAGACGATGGCTTCGTAGGTTCGCGCCATGGAGTGATCCTTGAGCTGGCTTGCCAGCACCGTATGGGCAAAGTCATTCTTGGCAACGGCCAGCAGCCCCGAGGTATCCTTGTCAATGCGGTGGACAATGCCCGGGCGAAGCTCGCCGTTGATGCCGGAGAGGCTGTCTCCCATGGCATACAGCAGGCCATTGACCAGCGTATCGTCCTGATGACCGGCGGCGGGATGGACAACCAGCCCCTTGGGTTTGTTGATAACCACCACATCGTCGTCTTCGTAGACGATTTCAAGCTCCATTTCCCGCGGGGCAATATCCACGGCCTTGGGCTCGGGGATGGATAGGCTTACTTCGTCCCCGACACTCAGGCGGTCATTCTTTTTTGCTTTCCTGCCGCCGAGCAATACGCAGCCTTCCTCTATTAACTTCTGAACCGCACTGCGGCTCATGCCTTCCACACCGCGGGCAAGGAACGCATCCAGCCGCTCGCCATCGGTATCCGCCAAGAGAATCATTTCTTTTCTTCCTTCCAGAACTCCTTATTGAAAAAGGCCAGCGAAACCGCAAGCAGGATGCATCCGCAGGTGATGAAGCAGTCCGCCACATTAAATACAGGGAAATCCATAAATTCCGTCTCAATCATATCCACAACATAGCCAAGGCGCACGCGGTCAATCATATTACCGAGGCCTCCTGCATAGACAGCGGCGATGCACCAGCGGTCAAAGGTCGTAAAGGGCATGGGCTTTTTGAAATACTCATAAAGGAGGAACGCAGTAAAGACCGCAAAAATCAGCGCAAACAGCCACTGCTGACCTTCAAAGGAGGAAAAGGCCGCGCCGGTATTGCGCACATAGGTAAAGCACAGAAAGCCGGGCAGGAAATCCACATGGCCGTAAAGGGGAATTGATGCAACCACCAGCGCTTTCGTCAGTTGATCCGCCGCGATGACGCCGGCGGCAAAAAGTCCAAAGAATAAAAACTGCATAAAAATGCCTCCAGTCCGGATTATCCTACCATGTACGCCCGGAGAAGTCAACGAAAAGCAGGGATAAAAAAACCGCCCCGAGTATTCCCGGGACGGGCTTCAAGAGCCGAATTTAATTGGTCAGAAAGGGCTCCACCTTACGAAGCAGCCGCGTGAACTGCTCGTCCGTGCACTGCGCCTTGACAATCAAGGGGGCTTTCAGGTTCAGGCACACCAGTTCCATGATGCCGTTGCACCCGGAGCTGTTCTTTCCATCGGTAACAGCAATGGGGAAGCCCGCCTCTGTCGTGATGGCCACAAAGCGTGCCACATCCGCCACGGATTCCAGCTTTATCATAAATTCCTTCACGAAGGGACCTCCGAACTGTACAAACCGGGAAAAATCATGTATAATGCTTTTGCCGGAACACGGTGAAAACTTTCGACTGATGGATTATACCATCCATTCTTTCATTTTGCAATATGTGTTTTTGGCGGATTCTTACAAAGGAAAGTGCGCTTTTTTAGCGATTATGCATATGAAATTCGCTTTTTTTACCCTCGGCTGCAAGACAAATCAATATGAGACCCAGGCTATGGAGAGACTTCTGCGCATGGACGGCCACGAAATTGTGGGCTTTGAGGCTGCAGCGGATGCCTACATTATTAACACCTGCTCCGTCACCGCAGTGGCCGACAAGAAGAATCGGGCAGTCATTCGCCGCGCCCGCAAGGAGCATCCCGACGCCATCATCGCCGTGTGCGGATGCTACACCCAGCATGACCCCGACATCGCAAAAAAGCTGGGCGTGGATGTGGTAGGCGGCAGCGGCCAAAGGCAGGAGTTTCTGAATGATGTATGCAAAGCGCTGGACAGCCGGGAAAAGGCCGTCCGCGTGGACAACGCCCTGCGGCGCAGAGAATTTGAAATTCTGCCCCCGGGGGGCCTCAGTGAGCGCACCCGCGCCATGCTGAAGGTGCAGGACGGATGCACCAACTTCTGCTCCTACTGCATCATCCCCTATACGAGAGGCCCCATCCGCTCCGCGACCTTGGAGCTGGCCGTGGAGCAGGCCAAGACACTGGAAAGTCTCGGCTACCGGGAAATCGTAGTGACGGGCATCGAAATCGCGGGATGGGGCAAGGATTTGCCCGGAAAACCCGAGCTGAAAACGCTGATTCGCGCTGTCTGTGAGGCTGTGCCCACTCTGCGGGTTCGGCTGGGAAGTCTGGAGCCGAGAATTATCACGGAGGACTTTTGCCGTGAGCTGGCCGAACTTCCCAATCTGTGCCCCCAGTTCCACCTGAGTATGCAGTCCGGCTGCAACACGGTGCTTGCGCGGATGAAGCGCAAATACGACACCACCCGCTACTACGAGAGCATTGAGCTACTGCGAAAATTCTTCCCCGAATGCGCCCTGACCACGGATATGATTGTGGCCTTCCCCGGCGAGACGGATGAGGAATTTGAAGAAAGTCTTGGATTTATCCGCAAGTGCAGCTTTGCCGATATGCATATCTTCCCCTATTCCCGCCGCCCGGGTACCCCGGCCGCGGATATGCCCGGTCAGCACTCCAACGAAACCAAGGAAGCCCGCTCCCATCGGGCAATCCAAATCGCCGAGGAAATGAGCATTGCCTACCGTCAGGCTATGGTGGGCAGGAGCTATGATGTGCTCTTCGAGGAAAAAAGCGGCGAATACTACACCGGCCACGCCCCGAACTATGTAAAATTCTATGTAAAGGGCGAGAATCTGCACAATGAAATCCGCACCGTAACGGTAAAAGAACTGAAAGACGAGGGTGTACTCGGCATCCTCGGGTAAAGGAGCAGTCTATGATTACCCATCACGAAGGTGTCTTCCATATTGAAACCGCCCACTACAGCTATATACTCCGCATCAATGCATACGGTCAGGTGGAGCATCTGCACTGGGGGCAATGCGTGAGCATTGTCGATGCAGAAAGCTTTGTGTGCCGCCCGGGTCTCGGCTGGGGCTGCGCCACGCTGCTGAAAGACGGCGACAGTGGAAGCAGTGCCGACGACAAGCAGCTCGAATGGAGCGATGCCGGGCGTGGCGACTACCGAGAAAGCCCCGTGGAGCTGACAAACGCATCCACGGATTTTCGGTACAAAGATTTTGTCATCACCGATGGCAATGTAAAGATGGACTGCGCTCTGCCACAGCCTCACGGGAAGTGTCAGACCTTGGAGCTGATTCTCGGGCAGGAGGGTGCGGAGCTTCACCTGTACTACACCGCCTTTGAAACCGTGCTGACCCGCCGGGCAAAGCTTGTGAACACCGGTGCCGCCCCCATAAAGATGCAGAAGCTTATGAGCTTCTGCGTGGATTTGCCCGGAGAATTTGAGATGATGAGCTTCCACGGCGGCTGGATTGCCGAAATGCGCCCGGAAACCGTCAAAATCGGCATGGCAAAAACGGTAAATGAAAGCCTGACCGGCTTTTCCTCCAATCGGAGCCACCCGGGCATTTTGCTCTATGAACACGGTGCAGGAGAAGCGCACGGCAATGTCTATGGCTTTAACCTTATCTACTCCGGCAATCACTATACCTGTGCCCAGAAATCGGCGCAGAATCTGACCCGCATTATGGGCGGTGTGAACCCGGCAAATTTTGAAGCCGAGCTCGCCCCGAGGGAAAGCTTTGAGACTCCCGAAGCCGCCATGTGCTATTCCTCGGAGGGCTTCGGCGGTGTGTCGGCAGCTTTCCACGAATTTGTGACGGAGCATATTGTACCGCCCTACTGGGCAAAGCGAAACCGCCCCGTGCTGTTTAACAGCTGGGAGGGGTGCATGTTTGACTTTGACCATCGGCGGCTTCTGGCTCTGGGCAAAAAGGCCGCGAGCTTAGGCTGTGAGCTCTTTGTGCTGGACGATGGCTGGTTTGGCAGCCGAAACAGCGACAAATCGGGACTTGGAGACTACCATGTGAACCCCAAAAAGCTCCCCCACGGCATCGAGGGACTGGGCAAGGATATGTACAAGCTGGGGCTTGAGCTGGGACTGTGGCTGGAGCCGGAGAGCGTCAACGAGGACTCAAACCTCTACCGTGCTCACCCGGACTGGATTCTGCGGGACGAATTCGCCCCGGTAAAGGGGCGCAACCAGTACCATCTGGATTTGACAAGGCCGGAGGTTCGGGACTACATTGTGGAAAATGTGGGACGGATTCTGGACAGTAAAGCTCTTCGCTATGTCAAATGGGACATGAACCGCCACAGCATCGCGCTGGGGCGGAAGGCTCACGACTATATTTTGGGGCTTTACGAAGTCCTTGACAGGATTTTCACCCCGCGTCCCGACATACTGCTTGAATCCTGCGCCTCCGGCGGCAACCGCTTTGACCTGGGCATGCTGTGCTACAGCCCTCAAATCTGGTGCTCCGATGATACAGACCCTGTGGAGCGCCTGACCATCCAGGAAAGCTATTCCTATTTCTACCCCCAGTCCACCTTCGGTGCCCATGTCAGCGCCTCCCCCCACGCCCAGACTCTGCGCGCTACCCCTCTGAGCACCCGGGGGAATGTGAGCTTCTTCGGCTGTCTCGGCTATGAGCTGGATTTGGCGCACTTAACCTCTGTGGAGGAAAAGGAAATCAAGGCACAGATTGCCCTCTACAAAAAATATCGGGAGATTTTCCAGTTTGGGCAGTTCCGCCGTGGAAAAGGCACTTGGCAGGTAAGCCGTGACGGCATTACCCTGTGCGCCAAGTGGCATGGAATTGTCCACGCCGCACCGGGGTATGAAACTCTGAGCGTTTCCGGGCTGAACCCCCGGCGGCGCTACCGCTATGAATCCGTAAAAAATGAGCTGCGTATCGGACAGTTCGGCGACTTGGTCAAGCATGCAGCCCCCGTGGCCGTGAACCCCAATGGCCTTCTGATGCACGCGGCTGACCACCACTTCACCATGCCCTCCGCTCAGGAGGAGGGAACAGTCAGCGGCGGCGCGCTTATGAGCGGAATCATGCTGCTGCCCCGCTTCCGCGGTACCGGTTACGACCAAAATCAGTATACCGAAATGGATTTCTCCTCCAATCTGTATATTATTGAGGAAATTCGGCCATAATAGCGAGGAAGAGACGGTACTCAAAATTATTTTGGGAAATCACTTGACTTTCCCAGAATTTAGGGTATAATGAGTACCGTTCCGCATAGAGGATTTGTGTAACGGTAGCACACCGGACTCTGACTCCGTTTGCGGGGGTTCGAATCCCTCATCCTCTGCCAAAGCAAACCCCATCCTTTTAGGATGGGGTTTTTGCTTTGGCAGAGGATGAGGGGTGAGAACAAATTTAATGCAACACCCCGGTGGGGTGTTGCCGTTCGTCGGCTTGACGGCGAACGCTCCTTGATTAAATCAAATCCCTCATCCGAACAATTACGCACCATCTGCCATTGAGATTGCCACGGCATTCTGACGAATGCCTCGCAATGACAAACCTTACAATGTCCCTTTACTGCCTATGCCTGATTTTACCATCTCCATTGCCGAACTGAATATTGGTATTTACCCCCTGTTCTCCAGTACAAGGGAATATTTCAAAGACTATCTGACGGAAAGCCTTCCCGGCTGCACCATCACCGTCACCCCCGAAATGCTCCCCTATGAGCAGGAGGCGCTGGATAACGAGGCAGACGAATTGGGTCTTCGCCGCCGAGTTTTCACGCAGCCTTTTTTGGAGCGCGCCGCCATACAGCGACAGGTGGCCTCCATAGCACTGCAAAACGAAACTGTACTTCTGCACGGGAGCACCGTAGTGCTGGACGGAAAAGCATACCTTTTCACCGCCAAAACCGGCGTTGGCAAATCCACCCATACAAGGCTCTGGGTAGAAGCTTTCCCGAATGCCTATATCCTCAATGATGACCGGGCGTTCATCCGCTTGGATGGCACCGCCTACGGCAGCCCATGGAGCGGCAAGCACGGCATCCACCGCAATGAAAAAGCAGTGCTTTCCGGTATCTGCATATTGGAGCGGGGAAAGAAAAATGAAATCCACAGAGTCCCCGCCGACGATGCCGCCCCGGAAGTGCTTTCCCAGATGTTCCTGCCCAATTCCGCACTTATGCCCATACTCACCGATTTGATCGCCCGGCTCCTGCGCACCGTTCCGCTATGGCGAATGCAGTGCACCAAGGAAATAGGTGCCGCGTTGACCGCCCACGAAGCTATGGTACTTGATGATAAATTTTCAGTGTAGGGGCGGCTACCGGCCCCCGGCAGTAAAATTCCACCATGCGAATCAATCCGATGCGAATTCGTGCAAGTGCGTATTCACATCGGATTTCCTGTATTTTTGGGGTATGTTGTGCGGGTCTCTGTAGCCGCCCCTACGATTTTTCCGGCGGGAAAGCTTTGGATTGTGCAGTGCCTGTGGCTGTATTGTCGATATTTGCGCCTGACAGTACATACGATATTTCCCGTCTGCGGCGAGAAAAGAGGGCGGCGGATGGTGGCTCTGTGCATATTCTGCGGCAATGTTCATAATCTATTTATAATGTAGCCCTTGACATTTTTAGCACTCTGATGTATAGTTTGCTTAGCACTCAAGGATAGTGAGTGCTAAAAGAAAGGAGGACATTCATGGAACTGACCGAGCGCAAGAAGAAAGTTCTTCGCAGTGTGGTTGACCTGTATATCCGCACCGCCGAGCCTGTTGGCTCCAAGGCCATCACCGAGCTGCCCGACATGAACTACTCCTCCGCCACCATCCGCAACGAGATGGCCGACCTGACCAATATGGGTTACCTGGAGCAGCCCCACACCAGCGCCGGGCGCATCCCCTCTGCCGCAGGCTACAGGCTCTATGTGGACGAGCTGATGATGGACTACCGCCTGAGTATGGACGAGAGCAACTCCATCTCCGCCTCCATCGAAGCCAAGATGGCACAGGTGGATAAGATGATGGAAAAGGTTGCAAAGCTTGTTTCTCAGGCCACCGATCTACCCGCCATCTCCATGGCCTCCCGCTCCTTCGGTGCGACCGTCAAGCGATTTGACCTGATTCAGGCCGGAAACAGCAGCTTTATCTTAGTAGTGCTGCTGTCCAATGAGGCTGTGGTCAACAAGCTGATTCATCTGCCCGTGCAGATGGACGAGGGCGACCTGAAGCTCCTGAGTGCCCTGCTCAACGCCACCATGACGGATATCCCCGCCGAGGGCTTCACCCCCGAGCTGATGGACAAGGTCATCGGCTCCGCCGGAGCCGGCGCATCCTTAGTTCCCGTCATCGTGGAGTTCACCACGGACGCGCTGAGAGCCCAGGGTGCCACCAACATGAGCGTTGCCGGCCACTCCCGCCTGCTGGGGCTTCCCGAATACCGGGATGTGGACAAAGCTCAGAAGGTGATGCAGTCCATTGACGAAGAGACCCTGAGCGGACTTCCCGCCATCATGCAGGGTGAGAACGGCACCAAGGTTCTGGTTGGCCCCGAGAATGTGGCCTCCGAACTCAAGGACACCAGCGTGGTCATGACCAAGTTTGATATCGGCGACGGTATGCAGGGCATGATTGGTGTGGTTGGCCCCACCCGAATGGACTACGCAAAGGTCACGGCACGCTTAAGCTGCTTTGCCGAGAACCTTTCCAAAATGTTTGCAAAATCCGATACCATGCAGCTTCCCGAAGCTGTAGAACATAAGGAGGCTTAACAGTGGCCAAGAAGGAAAAGAACACCCCCGAGGTTACCGAGGAAACCGAAGTGACCGAGGAAATCAAAGAGGAAACCCCTGCTTCCGAGGAAGTCAATCCCTGGGAGGAAAAGTATAACGCGGAGCACGATGCCCGACTTCGTCTGGCTGCGGAATATGACAACTTCCGCAAGCGCACCGCGAAAGAGAAGGAAAGCTCCTACGGCAACGGCAAGTCCGATGCCTTAGAGAAGATTCTCCCCATCTACGACAATCTGGAGCGGGCACTGAACCAGCCCACCGAGGATGCCGCCTACAAGAAGGGCGTGGAGCTGACCATGACGGAGCTTGTGAAGATTCTGACTGGCTTGGGCGTAGAAATCTTCGGTGCTCCCGGAGACAGCTTTGACCCCAATCTGCACAATGCAGTCATGCACATTGAGGATGAATCCCTCGGCGAGAACACCATTGCACAGGTATTCCAGAAGGGCTTCAAAATCGGAGACAAGATTGTCCGCTTTGCCATGGTGCAGGTTGCGAATTAAGCCCCTACGGAATTATTTACTTTGTATAAAATTTTTTCACATATATAGGAGGAAAACATTATGTCTAAGATTATCGGTATCGACCTTGGTACTACCAATTCCTGTGTCGCCGTTCTGGAAGGCGGCGAACCCGTTGTCATCGCCAACGCAGAAGGTGCCCGCACCACCCCCTCCGTCGTGGCCTTCTCCAAGACCGGCGAGCGCATGGTGGGTCAGGTTGCAAAGCGTCAGGCTGTGACCAACGCTGAGCGCACCGTCTCTTCCATCAAGCGCCACATGGGCGAGGATTACCATGTGACCCTTAACGACAAGTCCTACACCCCCCAGGAAATCAGCGCCATGGTGCTGCAGAAGCTGAAGGCTGACGCCGAGAGCTATCTGGGTCAGAGCGTCACCGAGGCCGTCATCACGGTGCCCGCATACTTCTCCGACGCTCAGCGTCAGGCCACCAAGGATGCAGGCAAGATTGCAGGACTGGATGTCAAGCGTATCAACAACGAGCCCACCGCAGCCGCTCTGGCCTACGGTCTGGACAAGGAATCCGAGCAGAAAATCATGGTCTATGACCTTGGCGGCGGCACCTTCGATGTGTCCATTCTGGACATCGGTGACGGCGTTATCGAGGTTCTGGCAACTGCCGGTGACACCCGTCTGGGTGGCGACGACTTCGACCAGAGAATCATGGATTTCCTGGCTGCCGAGTTCAAGAAGGCCGAGGGCATTGACCTAACCAACGACAAGGTTGCCATGCAGCGCCTGAAGGAAGCTGCCGAGAAGGCCAAGATTGAGCTGTCCGGCATGACCTCCACCAATGTCAACCTGCCCTATATCACCGCCGACGCTACCGGCCCCAAGCATCTGGATGTGACCCTGAGCCGTGCAAAGTTCAACGAGCTGACCGCAGATCTGGTCGAGCGCACCATGAAGCCCGTCCGTCAGGCTATGAACGACGCAGGTCTGAAGCCTGCCGACCTGCACAAAGTCCTGCTGGTTGGCGGTTCCACCCGTATCCCCGCCGTGCAGGATGCCGTTAAGAGCATCACCGGCAAGGAAGGCTTCAAGGGCATCAACCCCGACGAGTGCGTTGCCGTGGGCGCAGCCATTCAGGGCGGCGTGCTGACCGGCGATGTGCAGGATATCCTGCTGCTGGATGTCACTCCCCTGTCCCTGGGCATTGAGACCATGGGCGGCGTGTTCACCAGACTCATTGACCGCAACACCACCATCCCCACCCACAAGAGCCAGATTTTCTCCACCGCCGCTGACGGCCAGACCTCCGTTGAGGTTCATGTCCTGCAGGGTGAGCGTGAGATGGCTCAGTACAATAAGACCCTGGGTCGCTTCCAGCTGAGCGGCATTGCTCCCGCTCCCCGTGGTGTCCCCCAGATTGAGGTCACCTTCGACATCGATGCCAACGGCATCGTGAAGGTCTCCGCCAAGGATCTGGGCACTGGCAAGGAGCAGAACATCTCCATCACCGCTTCTACCAACCTTTCTAAGGACGACATTGACAAGGCTGTCCGTGAGGCTGAGCAGTACGCCGCCGAGGACAAGGCGCGCAAGGACGAGGTGGATGCCCACAATGGTGCCGATCAGGTGGTCTACCAGACCGAGAAGACTCTGGGCGAGCTGGGCGACAAGATTGATGCCTCCGAGAAAGCCTCCATTCAGGCAGCTGTCGATAAGCTGAAGGAAGTCAACAAGGGCAGCGATGTGGAAGCCATCAAGGCTGCCACCGAGGAAGTCCAGAAGGCCTTCTACGCAGTGAGCGAGAAGCTCTACCAGCAGGCCGGTGCACAGGGTCAGCCCGGTGCAGGCGCACAGCCCGGTGATGACGGCGTTGTGGATGCCGACTACGAAACTGTTGACTAACGCCAAAACATTTCAGGGCAGTTGGGGGAACCCAACTGCCCATTGACGGCATTAAAAGTTAAGGAATCACCGTAGGGCGGGGGCTTGCTCCCGCCGCACAGTATGCACCGATTTTTCGCACAGCCGATGTAAATTACAGTGTTTTTGTACCACTGCGCACAAGGCGGGCGTTTATTTACAGCTTCAGCTGCACGGCAGGAGCAAGCCCCTGCCCTACGGTAATAACATGCCAACATGATATGAGGTAACAACCAATGGCAGACAATAAGCGTGACTATTATGAGGTGCTGGGCCTGCAGAAAGGCGCAAGCGCCGATGAAATTAAAAAAGCCTACCGCAAGATGGCCATGAAGTACCATCCCGACCGCAACCCCGGCGACAAAGAAGCCGAGGAGAAGTTCAAGGAAGTGGGCGAGGCCTACGAGGTTCTGTCCGACGAGGATAAAAAAGCTCGCTATGACCAGTTCGGCTTTGCCGGTGTTGACCCCAACTTCGGCGCAGGCGGCCCCGGCGGCGGTGGCTTCGGCGGATTCAGCGACTTCGGTGATTTGGGCGATATTTTCGGTGAGTTCTTCGGCGGCGGCCGCAGAGCGGGAACTCACAACACTTCCCGCCGCGGCGAAAATGTACTGAGCCACCTGGAGCTGACATTTGAAGATGCTGCCTTCGGCTGCGAGCGGGAAATCTCCGTGCAGCGAATCGAATCCTGCGCCGTGTGTAAGGGTTCCGGCTCCGCGGACGGTCAAGTCGAGACCTGCACCCGCTGCAAGGGCACCGGTCAGGAGCGTGTGGTACAGAGCTTCATGGGTATGCAGATGCAGTCCACCACCACATGCAGCCAGTGCGGCGGCCGCGGCAAGATTATTAAGACCCCCTGCAACACCTGTAAGGGCAAAGGCAAGGTTCGCAGAACCCAGAAGGTCAATGTAAAGGTTCCCGCAGGTGTGGATGACGGCCAGTCCATCCGTGTCCGCGGTGAGGGCTGTGTGGGCACGGGCGGCGGCCCCAACGGCGATGTACTGGTGGAAATTTCCGTCAAGCCCCACGCCATATTCAAGCGTCAGGGTCAGGATGTCCTGTGTGACATTCCCATCTCCTTTACACAGGCGGCACTGGGTGCAACCATCACCGTGCCCACGCTGGACGGCTCCGTTACTTATGACATTCCCGAGGGCACCCAGACGGGCAAGACCTTCGTCCTGCGGGGCAAGGGTATTCCCGATGTGTATAACTCCCGCAGCCGCGGTAACCACCGCTTCACCGTAGTGGTGGAGACCCCTACCAAGCTCAACAAGGAGCAGAAAGAACTCCTGCGCCAGCTGGATGCCAGCCTGACCGGGAAAGAAACTCCCAGAAAGAAGTCCTTCAAGGATTTATTTGAATAAGCAGCAAAGCCCGAGTGCTCCACTCGGGCTTTGCTTTTTGCTGTGAAACAGGGATAAAGGAATCTTTAACGGCGTAGCCGCTAAAGATAAGGCATCAGGCTTCCGGATTCAGGCATCAGTTTTTGAGCGTGTAAACAAAATGGTATCACCGATTTTACGGTCACTGATAACGGATGCCTGACAACTGATAACTGCGCACGCAAGTGCGCGAAAGCTTCCTTTTTTCTTCCCTACCCCCTTGTATAACGGTACTTTCCATTGTATAATCAAAGAAAAATGCGGAGGACACACTATGAAACGCGCAGATTACATCAGCTGGGATGAATATTTCATGGGAATTTCCCTGCTGGCCGCCCGGCGGAGCAAGGATCCCAACACGCAGGTGGGAGCCTGTATCGTTTCACCCGAGAATGTGATTATCTCCACAGGCTACAATGGTATGCCCAAGGGCTGCTCCGATGATGAGTACCCATGGGAGCGCACAGGCGAGGACACCAAGTACCCCTATGTGGTGCACGCTGAGCTTAACGCCATTCTCAATGCCAACGGACGAAGCTTGCAGGGCAGCCGAATCTATGTGGCACTGTTCCCCTGCAATGAATGCGCCAAGGCTATCATCCAGAGTGGCATTCAAGAAGTGCTGTACCTTTCCGACAAGTACAATGAAACCATGCTGAACTTGGCGTCCAAGCGGATGCTGCGCAGTGCCGGTGTGAAATTCACCCAGCTGAAATTCGACAGAGAAAGCATTGTGCTGGACTTTGTGCCGGAGGAAGACAGGAAGTAATATAAACTGCCGCCCATCCGGGCGGCGGTTATTTCTGTGTTGTGTCAATGATATATTGTTTTGCGTTAAAGCCGCAAGCCACAAGTGGCGCAATCCGGCAAAATAAAACCGCCTCAAACTGAGGCGGTTTTTAATATTTCACTCTGTGGTCGGGCATATAGACATTGATATCCACATTACCCTCAATGCCGGGAATTCGTCCGGACTCGGTATACTGCCACATCTCCACCCGGAAAGGATAGGTCATGCGGTCGGTATAAAATGCCAGCCAGAAGGGATAGTCCTCCAGTTCATTCAGATACAGCAAACTTTTGGCCTGATTGGGGTTGAAGTAAATCATGGGCTGGTAGCCCATGGCTTCCACCTCCCGGCAGTAGTGCAGAAGCAAATCCGTCAGGGTACGCCTGTCCATGTTTTTACTGCGGGAGCCGTCCTCGGTAATGCGCTCCCAGTCCAGAACCAGCGGCATATCCAAAGGAGTTTCTCCCAGAATGCTCATTAAGAAGCTGATTTCGTCATCCACCTCGTCAATGGTGGTGGCCTGAGAGAAGAAGTAGGCACCGATGGCAAGCCCGGCCTCCTGTGCGCCCTTGAGATTCTGCTTGGCGTACTCATCCTCCACAAGATTTCCCGCCATACCCCAGCCGCGAATGCCAAGGCGAATCATGGCAAACTGAATGCCGGAGGCTTTCACCTTCTTCCAGTCAATGTCATGCTGGTAGAAGGAAACATCAATGCCGGGATAGCTGACCTGACGGGTGCAGAGGATGAAGTTGCGGTGATTATACTGGAAGTCCCACTTATTATAGGGACTGAGCTCCGGCGGAATGGTGACCTCCACCGTCTCCTCAATGAATTCCTCCGTCTCCTCGGGGACGGTCACTTCCTCCACAGGCGCAGACAGGGCAGCATCGTCACTTCCGTAATAGGGGATGCACAAAATCGCCATGGCCGCAAACAGGCACAGGCACAAAAACGCAATCAAAACCAAGACAAACTCCGGGCGCACACCTTTACGGCGCTTCAAGACTGCCACAGCTTCACCCCCATTCGTACTTTTCTGCTTCAGTATATCATATTTCCCCTGTTTCGCCAAGTCAATTCTTATGGAAATCCTGTAAACAATCTATTTCCTGAAATTGGCTCCGAATATTTAACAATCCGTAAATTCTGGCTCCGAACGGTTGAATTCCATCCAAATTGCAATATAATAGTGATACATTTTTCCTGCATGGAGTAGATTCTATGGATCGCATTATGGACGCTCTGCAGCGCCTTGGCACCAAATTCCGGCTTGCCATGGGTCGCTTTATGATGGGACGCTACGGCGTTGACCGTCTGAATATGGTCATTCTGGTTGTGGGCATGGTGGCAGGACTGCTCTCCACCTTCCTGCGGGGAAGCTGGGTCGGACTTGTGCTGTGGCTGTTCAGCTACGGCTGTATGTTCTGGGCAATTTTCAGACTGCTCTCGCGCAACACCTACAAGCGCTATCAGGAAAACCGCAGATATTTAACCCTGCGTGACCGCTTCCGTGACCGTCAGAACCGCTATTTCTCCTGCCCCAAGTGCCGTCAGGTGGTACGCATTCCCAGAGGCAAGGGAAAGGTTGCCATCACCTGTCCCAAGTGCCGGGAAAGATTCATTAAGAAGACCTGAAAAATGCACCCGTATGGGTGCATTTTTATTTTACTTGCTGTTTCCGAACATATCGCCCAGAGAATCCACGAGATTGGAGGCCTTCTTGAGATTACCCAGAGAGAAAAGCTTGTCCACATTTGAAAGGTCAATCTGGGATTTCACCATGTCCACGGCCTTGAGAATCTGATCATCGGGCAAATCCATGCCCACGAAGCCCTCCACCACGGGGACGGGATTCTCCAGGAATTTTTTCAGCATATCGGGATTCTTTTTCAGCTCAGCCACGGCCTTCATGGCCAGTGCCATCATTTCCGACTTTTCCATTGTAATATCTCCTTTGTTGTGTTTTCAAGAAATGCCGCCCGGAATCGGGCGGCATTTTAGCTTAAATTACTGGTTTTCCATTTCCTTCAGGGCATCCTTGCGGCTGAAGTTTGCACGGCCCTTCTCGTCGAAGCCCATGAACTTGACCCAGGTCATATCGCCCAGATTCAGGACATCCTCGACCTTCTCCACGCGGCGGTTCTCCAGCTTGGAGATGTGCACCATGCCGTCATGGCCGGGAGCGATTTCCACGAATGCACCGATGGGCAGGATGCGGACAACCTTGCCGTAGTACAGCTTGCCAACCTCGGGGACGAAGCAGATGTCATCCACCATCTTCTTGGCGGCATAGGCAGCAGCAGAATCCACAGCGGAGATGAAGACGGAGCCGTCATCATCGATATCCACCTTGGCACCGGTATCGGCGCAAATCTTCTGGATGGTCTTGCCGCCGGAGCCGATGACCTCTCGAATCTTGTCCACGGGAATCTTGAGGGACAGCATCTTGGGAGCGAACTCGGAAACCTCGGCACGGGGCTCGGGGATGCAGGGCAGCATGATTTCGTCCAGAATCTCCAGACGAGCCTTGCGGCAGCGCTCCAAAGCATCGGCGATGATTTCCATGGTCAGACCCTTGTTCTTCAAATCCATCTGGATGGCGGTGATACCCTCGGTAGTACCGGCAACCTTGAAGTCCATCTCGCCGTGGAAATCCTCAACGCCCTGAATGTCGGTAAAGGTTCTCCACTCGCCGGTCTCCTGATCGGAAATCAGGCCGCAGGAGATACCTGCAACGGGGCGGCGGATAGGCACACCGGCATCCATCAGAGCCAGGGTAGAGCCGCAGATGGAGCCCTGAGAGGTGGAGCCATTGGAAGACAGAACTTCGGAAACCACGCGAATAGCGTAGGGGAACTCCTCGATGGAGGGAATCACGGGCAGCAGAGCCTTCTCAGCCAGGGCACCGTGACCAATCTCACGGCGGGAGGTGGAGCGGGCAGCACGGGCTTCACCGGTGGAATAAGCGGGGAAGTTGTAGTGGTGGATATAGCGCTTGGTATCCTCGGGGTAGATGGTATCCAGCTTCTGCGCGGCGGACAGGGTGTTCAGCGTGCAGATGGACAGAACCTGAGTCTGGCCACGGGTGAAGAGGCCACTACCATGGACACGGGGCAGGACACCGACTTCGGCAGCCAGAGGACGAATCTCGTCCATGCCGCGGCCGTCGACGCGCTTGCCCTGCAGCAGCCACTTCTTGACAACCTTCTTCTGCATCTTGTACAGGCACACCTCGATATGAGTTTCGAAGTCCTCGTACTTGTCGGCAAACTTATCGGCAAAGTCCAGACGGGCAGCGGTCAGGCGCTCCTCGCGGACATTCTTGTCATCGGTATCCAGAGCGTACTCAATCTGGCCAAGGCCGTAGGCCATCAGGTCATCCAGCAGGTCGTGGTTGACAGCAGCCTTCTCGAAAGTGAACTTGGGCTTGCCGATTTCGGCAACGATGGAGTTGATGAACTTGACAATCTCCATGTTGGTCTCGTGGGCGATGCGGATGGACTCCAGCACCACAGCCTCGGGAGCCTCGTTGGCCTCGGTCTCAATCATGACCACCTTCTCGAAGGTGGAGGAAATGCACACGAAGCAGTCGGAAGCATCACGCTCCTCAGCAGAGGGGTTGATGACATACTCGCCGTTCACATGAGCCACATTGGTGGTGGCAACAGGTCCGTTCCAGGGCACATCGGAAGAAGCGATGGCGATGGAAGCGCCCAGGGAAGCGACAATCTCCACGGGGTTCTCGTAGTCATTGGCCATGACGGTGCAGGTAACGACGGTGTCGTTACGCAGCTCCTCATCGAACAGAGGACGCATGGGACGGTCAATGATACGGCTGTTCAGGATGCCGCGCTCGGAGGGCTTGCCCTCGCGGCGATTGAAGGAGCCGGGGATACGGCCCACGGAGTACATTCTCTCCTCGAACTCGATGGTCAGGGGGAAATAGTCAATACCGGCCTTGGGGATGGGGTTTGCGGTGCAGGTCGTGAGCACCACGGTGTCGCCGTAACGGCAGATGCACTCGGCATTAGCAAGCTCTGCCACTTTGCCGGTCTCGACGGTAAAGGGACGGCCGCCGATTTCCATCTCAAACACCTTATGGTTGGGGAATTTCTTGTGAGTTACCATTGGATAACCTCCTGTATAATATATATTTTTCGGGAGGTTTAGCACTTGAAGCCGGCGGCAGTGCCGCCTGACAATGCGTGCACGGTGCGGCAATCGCTGACAGCCGATGTTTTTTGCTCGGTTTCGACAGCCATACTATGGGGATAAAGCTTGTCTTCATCCGTCGCCCGTAAGGGCGGGCAGTCGGAAACCAGGTCAGCGTGCCGCTTCTGCTTCGCAGACGGAACGACCCGGGTCGTTGCCTGCACTGCACACTGTACTGTCACCAGCTTCAAACGCTAAAGGGACTCCCGAAGGGATTACGAAACACTTCAAAAAGGGCGACGGAAACCGTCGCCCTTAAAGAATTCTTACTTACGGATACCCAGCTTGGCAATCAGGGCACGGTAACGGTTGATGTCCTTCTTAGCCAGATAGTCCAGCATGGAACGGCGCTTACCAACCATCATCAGCAGACCACGACGGGAGTGGTTGTCGTGCTTGTGCACGCGCAGGTGATCGGTCAGCTCGTTGATGCGAGCGGTCAGAATGGCAATCTGAACCTCGGGGGAACCGGTGTCGCCTTCGTGAGTAGCGTTGTCCAGGATGACCTGGGTCTTCTTTTCCTTCAGAATCATGGTTTTTTCCACCTTTTTAAAATATTTCCCGGGTGCTAAGTATGGGGTCGGCAGAGTGCCGGAGACCCGGCTGTGTCCCGCAACTGAGCAGAGGGATGGGCTGACCATAGCCAGCCCGACTAGAATACCATATCCCGGCCTAAATGTAAAGAGGGAAATTACAAATTTTACTGATTTTGTAATCTTTTTTCCACTGTTTACAGGGGCGATGCTTTGATTTTTGCATATCTTCTGGGGTAGGCCGGGGGCGTATGGGAGACCTTCTCAAATACCATCAGATTGTGGCAGGTGTCCTCCACGGGAAACTCCCGGATTTCCAGAAGCTTCAGCCCCAGCTTCTTCATGGCGTTTTGGCACTCGGAAAGCTCCTCGCCTGCAGCCGCGCCCTTCATGGCAACGACCTTGCCGCCCACCTTCACATAGGGAGCGGTAAGCTCCAGCAGGATATTGAGCCGCGCAACGGCGCGGGAGGTCGCCACATCGTAGCACTCCCTCCGGCTTGCCACTGCCTCCTCCGCCCGGGCGGTAACGCACTCGGCATGCACGCCCAGAGTGGGCAGAGTTTCTTCCAGCCATTTCACCCGCTTGCCCAGACTGTCAAGCAGCGTAACCTCGGCATCCGGACAGGCGATTGCCAGCGGAACACCGGGAAATCCCGCGCCACAGCCCACATCAATGAGCTTTTTGCCATGCAAATCCACGGCAGAGGCCACCGTCAGGCTGTCCAGCAGATGCAGTCTTGCTACCCGGTCAGGCTCTGTAATGGCAGTAAGGTTCATAACCTCGTTCTGCTTCACAACCGCCCGGCCAAAGGCGCAGAGGGTGTCCATCGTCTGCTCGTCCAAGGTCACGCCGATTTCCGGCAGCCCCTTTTGGAGCGTTTCTTTCATCAAATCCATTATGCGCTCCTCGCGTTCACATTGCCGCTCAAATCCACCTGCGTTTCATCGTAGGGGTCAAAGGTGTCCTCCACCACGGCAATTTCAGGGATGACAATTTCCTGAATGTGCCAGTTCACCAGCAAATCGCAGACCTCACCATAGGATGCAATGCCCGCAGCCTCCCCGGAGGTACGAAGATAGGCATCATTGGTGGTGTCCGCCACCTTGGTTGCGGTGTCGCTCTTGCGGATATCATAGTAGCTATCGTAGTAGTTCATATCCCGCTGCAGCAAAGGCGTTACCCCGGCGGCAATCCGGGATGCCGCAGACACCGCATTGGGCGTGCGCACGGAGCAGAGCGCCCCGAAGCAATAGCGGTAGGCCATGAAGAATGCAGAGTACTGATACTGCACATCCGCATTGACGGAGGCGGCCAGGAAACCCGCAAAATTGGCATCCCGCTCGGAGGCAATGCACATCCGGTGCGCCATCTCGTGACACATGGTAAAGGGTAGGCTCACAGGCGGAGCCTCGGGATTCACCGCCGCTTCGCCGGTCAGGCCGAAGGTATAGCCCGTGATGCCCATGGAGGCATACATATCCGCCCAGCCCAGCTTCTTCACCGGCACGGTGGAGCCTGCGAACACAGGATAGCAGCGCTCCCGGGTCAGATATTCAAAGCCCACACCCGCCTTGGCTGCCAGAGCTTCAAAGCTGTCAAAGGCCACATTGCCCTCGGCATCCCGCCGCACGGCGCTTGCCAGCGCATTGGCATTATCGCGGTAGTAGGCAGTCGCCTCGGTCAGCTCTTCCAGCGTATAGGCTGAGACCGTCAGGCGCATATCATCCGCCAAATCCCCTGCATAGTAGTTAAGCCCCCACACGGCGGTGTGGAGCATATAAATGCCGGAAAAAACCGCCAGCACCCAGCCCAGCCAGCGGACAAAATTCCACTTGCAAATCAGCATCAGCACGATGCTTACCAGAACCAGAACGGCCAAAAGGACTGCCAGCACCTGCCAGATGCAAAAATCCACCTGCGCGCTCCACTGAGCTAAACCATTTTGCAGTGTGCGCGCCACATAAGGGTATACCATGTCCACAAGGGTGGAAAACCGCTCGGCATAGGCCTTGAGCACAAGGGTGATGGCTCCGAAAATACCTGCCGCCAGAAAACCTCGTAAATATTTCAAAAAGGAAACGCCTCCTTTCGTGATGCTATGGAAGCTCTGATGAAATCGTCAAGCGCTGTCAGCGAGAGGTTTGCTGCGCAGCCGCAGACTGTGGATTCAGAGTTTCCCTACCAAGAGAAATACTCTTGGTAGTATAACACATTTGGAGGCGTTTGTCTTCTGTTTTGAATATAAAAGTTTTGTTAAGGCAAAAATCGCCTCCCGATTTTCGGGAGGCGATTCCAATATGTATGCGTTTAGGCTTCCAGATTGACGCCGGTCTCCTTGTTGAAGACATGGCACACATGACCTGCAAACTTGAAGGTCACATCGCTGCCGATGGACAGGGCACTGACCTCGGCGGCAGACATATTCATGGTGGAAACGACCATGACCACATCTCTGTCCATGGAGGTGACATGCAGGTGGACGGAGGAGCCCATCAGCTCGGACACATCGACCTTGCCGGAAAGGCCTGCGGAAGCCAGCTCGATATGCTCGGGACGAACACCCAGAACGATATCCTGAGGCTCCACATTGTTGGCAGCCAGCTTTGCCTGCTTCTCTTCGCTCAGCTCCACAGTGTAGCCGCCCAGCTCCACGGAATACTTGCCGTCCTTTTTCAGCAGCTTAGCATTCTCGAACAGGTTCATCTGAGGCATACCGATGAAGGTAGCAACGAACAGGTTGTAGGGATGATTGAAGACCTCCTGAGGCGTGCCGATCTGCTGGATGAAGCCGTCCTTCATAATGACGATACGGTCGCCCAGGGTCATAGCCTCGGTCTGGTCGTGAGTAACATAGATAAAGGTGCAATCGATTCTCTGGCGCAGCTTGATAATCTCGGCGCGCATCTGGTTACGCAGCTTGGCATCCAGGTTGCTGAGAGGCTCGTCCATCAGCAGAACCTTGGGCTCACGGACGATGGCGCGGCCGATGGCCACACGCTGACGCTGACCGCCGGACAAAGCCTTGGGCTTACGGCCAAGGTACTGGGTGATGTCCAGAATCTCGGCAGCTTCCTTGACCTTGCGGTCAATCTCATCCTTGGGGGTTTTGCGCAGCTTCAGAGCGAATGCAATGTTGTCATAAACAGTCATGTGGGGGTACAGAGCATAGTTCTGGAAAACCATGGCGATGTCTCTGTCCTTGGGGGGCACATCGTTGACCAGCTTGTCGCCGATGTACAGCTCGCCGCCGGAGATTTCCTCCAGACCGGCCACCATACGCAGCGTGGTGGACTTGCCGCAGCCGGAGGGGCCAACCAGAACGATGAATTCCTTGTCCTTGATGTCCAGAGAGAACTCCTGAACAGCCACGACACCTTCATCGGTAATCTGCAGGTTGGTCTTCTTGGCGGGCTGGTCGCCCTTCTTGGCTTTCTTGGCGGCCTTGGCATCGTCGCCGTTGAAGGGGTAGACCTTCTTGATGTTCTTCAGGGTTAAGCTTGCCATTTTCTTGTAACTCCGTGCATACTGAATCCTCAAGGTATGCACTTGCCCGCGCAAAGCAAAATTGCAGGGGCTTTACGACAGGTCTCCACACTGCCGCACCGCGAGTTCGACGGATTTATCCTCCTTTAATTTAGCGGTAATATGCCTATTTTGTGGAGTAGGCATACTCCACCCGGATTCTAAAAATATACCACAAGTCAAGGCTGCTTCTCAACTCGGAAAAACGACGGAATTTGCCGCCGCTAATTGGTCACTTTGCCATATTGCAAAAAGCGCCTGCACTATAAGCGCAGGCGCAATTCTTATTTCCCATCCAGTTCCGCTCGAACCGTGCAGAACAATTCGTTAAGCCGCTCTGTCTTCCCGGCTAAATACAGCGCGCCGAAGAGAGCTTCCAGTCCCGTGGCCTTGGCATACTCGGCAGGGGTTGCCCCCTTGGGCACGGCATGGACATGGGCATTCTTTCCCCGGCGATAAAATGCCAGCTCTTCCCCGGTCAGATGCGCAAGCAGCAAGTCGGCAAAGCGCGCCTGAGAAGGCGCTTTCACCATGGCAACCGTGTCCTTGTGGAGATTGCCCACATTCTTTCCGCCCCGGGCACACAGGTAGCTGCGGCACAGCAGCTCAAACACGCCGTCCCCGATGTGGGCAAGGCCGAGATTGGAGATGGCTTTGATATCCTCGTCCGGCATATTCATCTGAAAGTAGTTTTCCAAAATTTTTCTCCCCGATTCACCAGAAACTGGGCGCACAGCCCGGTAAAAAGTCCTGTGATAATGCTGATGACCACCATAATGGGCAAGTAGAGCGCAATACTCGGCGTGCCGGTGATGAGCACCGCCACCGCCATCTGGCCGACAGAGTGGGCAATGGCGCCGAAAACACCCGCCGCCCAGAGCTGATTGGGTTGCAGCACCCGGCGCATGATAATCGTGACAAGAATTGCCAGCGCGCCGCCACCGGCAGAATAGAAAATCGTGCTGAAATTCCCGGCGAACACCGCCCCCAGAAACACCCGGGCAGCCAGCACCAGCACACCCTCCCCGGGGCCGATGGTGAACACCGTGAACACCGTGACGATATTGCTCAACCCCAGCTTCACCCCCGGAATGGGCACAAGGGCGGGGATCTGCGCCTCCACCATGAAAATCGTCAGGGCGATGGCAGTCAGAAGCCCCAGCAGGGTCAATTTTCTGGTTTTCATGGTATTTATCCCTCCCCACTGATTGAGAAACTGTAGGGGCGGCTATCAGCCGCCCGGCAGGAAATATCATAAAATCTCATGAGATTCTATGCGCCGTGGAATGACTTTCCGGCTTCCGCGCTAAATTTCGCAGTATTCCATCACTTTTTTGCGGGCGGCTAATAGCCGCCTCTACATTCAATTGATTGTTTATCTATAGCATACCAAAAAATAAACAAGCTGTAAAGCCGTCATTTCGCGTGGAAAATCCTCATCCGTACGCTATACTACTTGACGAGATGGCGGCGCAGGGGGTAAGATACACCCAAAGAGGTGATATCCATGGAAGAATTCATGCATCAGGCGCTGGAGCTGGCAAGACAGGCACAGGCCGAGGGGGAAGTCCCCGTGGGCTGTGTCATCGTCCGAAAGGGCGAAATTGTCGGGCGGGGACGAAACCGCCGGGAGGCGGAGAAAAGCGCCCTTGCCCACGCGGAGGTAGAGGCCATCCGGGATGCCTGTCGAAATTTAGGCGGCTGGCGGCTGTGGGACTGCGAGCTGTATGTAACGCTGGAACCCTGCGCCATGTGCGCCGGAGCCATCCTGAGCGCCCGGATTCCCAAGGTGATTTACGGTGCCCGGGACGAAAAGTTCGGTGCGGTGGACTCGGTGTGCAGTCTGTTCTCCATGGAGTTTAACCACCATCCCGAGGTTGTTTCCGGCGTGTGCGAGGCCGAGGCAAGTGCGCTCATGCAAAGCTTTTTCCGTGAGCTTCGGGTACAGCTTCGCACGAGACCCAAGTGGCGACCCGGGCAAAGCGGATAATGGAGGCGAGCGGATTTGGATTTGCAGGAGAAAACCAAAGTTTTTGGAAGTACCCTGCTGTTTCTGGCACTGCTCACAAGACTTTTCGTGCCGGGCACGATGGATGCCGTCCGTGAATACCTGAGTCAGCCGGAGCATACCGCATTCCTTATATATTTAGAGACCGGGATTGACACCCGGTCTTCTTTTTCCTCCGGACAGGTTCCCGAAGCTCCAACGGAAACCACCGAAACCACCACGCCGACCGCAGCCCCCACGCCTACGCCGACGCTGCCGGAAAGGGCGAATGCCGAGAGCATTGAAATCTACTACGGCACGAAAGTCAATGTGGATTTGCAGGCGCTTCTGGATGCACCCCTGACCTTGCAGACCTCGGCGGGGCTTCCCTCCGTGCTTATCTACAGCACCCACTCCTCGGAAAGCTACACCCCGGAGGGAGAAGCCTACACCCCCGCCGGGGACTACCGCACGCTGGATAAGCGCTTTAATATGCTCTCCATCGGGCAGGCTCTGGAAGAACATCTGCAAAAACAGGGCTTCACCGTCCTGCGTGACGATGCAATCCACGACTCACCCTCCTACAACTATGCCTACAGCCATGCCCGAAAATCTGCCGCCGCATTCCTCAACGAAAATCCCACCGTGCAGCTGGTGCTGGATTTGCACCGGGATGCCGTACAGACCAAGTCCGGGCAGCTTCGCCCCCTCGTACCGGGAAGCAAAGTCCCCACCGCCCAAATCATGCTGGTGGTGGGCACGGACGGCACCGGGCTGAAGCACGAAAACTGGGAGAAAAATCTCTCCCTTGCGCTGAAACTTCACACCATTTTGGAGGAGCTTTGTCCCGGTATCACAAGGCCGCTGAGCATCCGCGCCCAGAGGTTTAATCAGGATTTATCGGATAATGCCCTGCTTATCGAAATCGGTGCTGCCGGGAACAATCGCGCCGAAGCCCTCGCCGCCACGAAGATTCTGAGCACCGCCATCGAAGAGCTTTTCCGACGGTATGGGGCACCGTAGGCGGCTAATGCAGAAATAGGAATATATTGCTCTCTAACGCTCGCAGGCATCAGGGAAAGGAAAATCGGTGCGAACTGCTTGATTTGACGCGCCAAAAAACTGATACCTGAATCCTGAGACCTGATGCCCACACTACAGCACATTCCACCATGCCAGCAGGTGCGCATCGGCCATGGCTTCCAGCCGCGTGGCTGCCTCGGCACAGAGCGCCGCAAAATGGGGTGCCTCCCGCTCCTCCGCAAAGACTTCCAGCTGAGCATACAGCGCCTCCACATCCTCCATGGGGGTGTGGTCAGCCAGTGCCGCGGTGAATCGGTAGTTGTCCTTCCACTTCCGCCGGGCGCGGTAGAAGAGCATCTGCGCAGCATCCCACTCCTCCTTTGCCGCCTCCCGCCCGGCCTGAGCCAGAAGATTGGCTTCATATCCGTGGATGGCCGCCATGCGGTTCTGCGCCCACAGCCCCACAGTAAACATCGCAATCAGGAGCACCACGCCGAATGTAACGCGTTTCATTTCTTCTCCCCCTTGGGCTGGAAATACACATTGCCGTCAGCATCCGCCATAAAAATCAGTGTATGCGAAATATCCGCCTTGTGCTTTTTTAAGGAAGTGGTCAGCCATGCACTGTCTTTTCCCAGTTTTTTCAAATTCTCCTCCAGCAGGAGGCCATCGCAAATCACCGTCACGGGCAGCCTCTGGGGCTGCACCCGCACCCCGACATCGCCGGCACAGGCGGGCATTTTCTCCGGGAAGGGGAAGACGGACAGCTCTCCGTTGGTTTCCAGAATGGCATACTGCACATCTGCCACACTCAGCACATCCTTCTGGCGCAGATGCCCCGTCAGCTCATCCAGGGTGACCCGGGTTGCCCGGAGATTATCCTCCAAAATCCGGCCGTTCTCCACCAGAATCACCGGTTTCCCGCAGAAAAGCTTGCGCATTGCGATGCTCTTCACCGTCAGCCACGAGATGACCAGCTCCATGCCCAGCACCGTCAGAATCGGCACCAGTCCCGAAAACAGGGGGATTGCCCCGTCCTGCATGGGGATGGAGGCCAGGTTTGCCACCAGCATGGTGACCACAAATTCCGATGGCTCCATTTCCCCCACCTGCCGCTTTCCCATCATGCGGATGACGAAAATCAGGACGAGATATAAAAATATGGTACGAACATAGGATAAAATCATTTTCTCACGCTCCTTACGGCAGTTTTCCCCAAATTGGCAGGGATTATGATTTCTTGCGCCGCAGGTGCAGTCGATATTTTCACCTTCGGTGAAAAAGAAATGACAGTTCACAAATAATTAAACTATCCAATACAATTTATACTTGCATTTTTCTTCCAGGTGCGGTATGATAGCTTAGCACTCGGAAAGAGTGAGTGCTAACACCATAAACTATTGCGGGCTTTTCCCGCAGTCCAAATAGGAGGAATATACTATGAAGTTAAAGCCCATGGCAGACAATGTTCTGCTCAAGCAGTACGAAGCACAGCAGACCACCGCATCCGGCATCATCCTTGCCGGTTCCAGCAAGGAAAAGCCCGCCATCTACGAGGTCGTTTCCGTTGGCCCCGGCACCAAGGATGTGACCATGACCGTGGTTCCCGGCGACAAGGTCGTTGTGGAGAAGTTCAAGGGCAGCGACGTGTCCCTTGACAAGGTTGACTACAAGTTCGTCAAGCAGGATGATATTCTTGCTGTCGTGACCGACTAAGGAGGATTTTACACTATGGCAAAGATGATTGTTTACGGTGATGAAGCTCGCAAGGCTCTGCAGGCCGGTATCGACCAGCTGGCAAATACCGTCAAAGTTACCATGGGTCCCAAGGGCCGCAATGTGGTGCTGGGCAAGAAGTACGGTGCTCCCCTGATTACCAATGACGGTGTGACCATCGCCAAGGAAGTGGAGCTGGAGGATGCTTTCGAGAACATGGGCGCACAGCTCATCCGCGAGGTTGCCACCAAGACCAACGATGTTGCCGGTGACGGCACCACCACCGCCACCCTGCTGGCACAGGCCATTGTCCGTGAGGGTCTGAAAAATGTCACCGCAGGTGCCAACCCCATGGTGATGCGCAAGGGCATCAACAAGGCAGTGGAAGCTGCTGTTTCCTCCATCAAGGCCAACTCCGAAGCCATCAAGGGTTCCGATGACATCGCAAGAGTCGGCGCTGTTTCCTCCGGCGACGAGGAAGTCGGCAGGATGATCGCCGAGGCCATGGAGAAGGTCTCCGCCTCCGGCGTGATCACCATCGAGGAATCCAAGAGCGGCGAGACCTCGCTCGATGTGGTCGAGGGTATGCAGTTCGACCGCGGCTATATCTCCCCCTATATGATCACCGACACCGACAAGATGGAAGCCATCATCGACGATCCCTTCATCCTCATCACCGACAAGAAGATCACCACCATTCAGGACATCCTGCCCATCCTTGAGCAGATCGTCAAGAT
>JAZRVX010000119.1:0-1540 GCA_045599455.1 Faecousia sp.
GGCAAGCTACACCGTGGGCGGCGATACCTACACCATCACAAAGGACTTTGCCATTACCCCCAAGTCCCAGCCCAAGACGGGTGTAATGGACACACTGCCGATGTGGTTCGGCGTGATGGCGGTTTCTGCTGCTGCCTATGTCCTGACCTCCAAAAAGAGATTTTTCTAATCCGATAGCATTAAAGCGGAGGGGACGAACTTCGTCACCGCCGCTTCAGTGTGTCGATAAACCTAAAATAGAGGGTCATTGCCCTAAAGGATTCCCTTCGGTCAGGAGACCATTGCGCAGAATGGTCGTGGTACCGCAAGGGCATTCCCTATGGTCACAATCCGCATCCTAAATCCTACAGTTTTTATCCAAATTCGGTATAAAACGAAACATTTTGGGGAACGGATTCGCTTTGCATTCCCTTCGGTCACCACGGTCGCTGACGCTCCCTCGGAATGACCGGGGAGGGAACGGATTCGCTTTGCATTTCCTTCGGTCACCACGGTCGCTGCTTTCTCGGAATGACCCCACTTTTTGACACGCTGAACCGGGCGCGTTTGCGCCCGGCTGCGCAGGATTATTCCAGCGCGAGGAATGCATTGGGATCCATGGGCTGACCGTCACACAGCACGCTGAAGTGCACATGTGCGCCCACGGCATTTTCCAGAATTGCGCTCTCGCCCACACAGGCGATGGGCTGTCCCAGACGGACATAGTCACCCTCGGCAACGCACACATCGGATAGGCTCGCGTACTTGGTCACATAGCCATCCGTGTGGCGGACGAGAACGGTGGTGCCCATGGTGTCGTCATCGAAGACCGACTGCACCGTGCCGTCAGCGGCGGCGCAGACCTTGGTGCCCTCGGGGGCAGCCAAATCCACACCGTCATGGGTACGCCAGTCCCGGGTGGTGGCGTTGAAGCTCAGGCACTCCATGGCAAACTCCGCAATGGCATTTCCATCCACGGGCAGCGCGGTTTTCAGCACCTGACGGACGGTTTCCTCCGGCACGGTCTGCGCCGGAGTCTTCAGCTCCTGGGGCGCCATGACGGCTACCGCTGCCTGGGTGGGCGCGGTGGCTTCCTGCACCGCGGCGGCGTTCTTCACCATGGGCGGCTCGGATGCAGCCTTGGCGGAATTGCGCTGAAACAGGAAGCCTGCAATGCCGATAGCGGCGGCGCAGACGATCAGGGCAAAGTAGTAGGTTTTTGCATTCCAGTGAAAATGATTTCGTTCATTCATGTGTATTTACACCTCCGAGGGGGAGTATGGACAAAGGCTGGGGAATCTAAACAATTTTTTCCTTGGAACCGCGAAAAAATTATCACAAAAACCCATGAAAAATTCATTGACTTTGGGGGAATTTACGATATATTTAGCTTAGTCTGTTTTATGACGGAGAATTATGCAAAAGAAACGGGGGAGGATAATGTCCAAAGAACTCATCAGGCTCCGGGATTTATCCATGGAGTTCGACGGGGAACGCATACTAGACAGCATCAATCTTTACATCAACGATCACGAATTCCTCACATTGCTAGGCCCTTCCG
>JAZRVX010000120.1:0-5461 GCA_045599455.1 Faecousia sp.
TGCAGAGCGTTGGCGCAGAGCGTTTTGCGAGCGAGCGGGCGCAGGGGGTTTCCCAGCAGCGGGCGCGGGGGGTTTCCCAGCAGCGGGCGCGGGGTCAGCCAGCGAGCCCTCGCCCTGCGTCCTGCCCCTGCGCGTCCCTGCGGACGGCCTTCGCGCCCCCTGCGGGATGCGGTCGCTGCCAGAGTGCAGCCAGAGCGGCTGTGCGCCCCCCGCTGCACGCCGAGAACGCAAGGACTGGACACTCGGACGGGCTGAGCTCCGGCCACGCCGAAGCGCGCGCAGGGGGGGGCACCCCCCCGAGCACGCAAGGCGGGGACAGAGCGAAGACCGGACGAGGGGCCAGGCCGCAGCGCTCGCAGGCAGCAGCGAGGGGGCGCGCGCCGCTGGGCTGCACCTGGCAGCGACCGCAGACCGCAAGGGGGCGCGAAGGCCGACCGCGGGGGGCGCAGTGGGGCAGGGCGCAGGGCGAGGGCTCGCTGGCTGACCCCGCGCCCGCTGCTGGGAAACCCCCCGCGCCCGCTGCTGGGAAACCCCCTGCGCCCGCTCGCTCGCAAAACGCTCTGCGCCAACGCTCTGCACCCGCCCCGCCACCCCCGCCACCGCTACCGCTGGGCGCGCTCTGGCGGGCTCCCAGAGGGCTCTCGCGGGCTCTGGCGGGGCGGCTGCGGGGCGGCTGCGGGGTGGCTGCGCCCCCCCGCCCCGTCGTTTTAACGGCGGGAAATCCCCCTATCGGTCTGCTAATCAGTGTGTTGATTACCCCCTTCCCGCCTTCCCCTACCCCCTTGCGGTCTTTTTCGGTGTCGCGCACGGCGCAGCGCTGCTCGGTTTTCGCGATGGGAGATAGAGGAGAATATAGAAAATACAAGAGGATAGTACGGATTTAAGATAGGCAGGGGGCCAAAAAAGCCCCTCCCTGGCGTGGGGTACCGGGGAGGGGAAAATAAGTAGGAGCCGCGCAGCGGTATTCGAACGAACTTTCGCGCGCGCGCGCGTAGGGGCTACCTCTCTCGCTCCATCAGCGCGGCCACCTCGCTCCGGATCGCGCCGATTAGCCAAGCCTTGCCGCGGTCTCGTCCGTCCTTCGTTCTGCGCCGGCCATTGATACCGGCCAAGAACTCCAGGGACTGAGGGTGGTGCTGCTGCAGATTATACAGCAGCTCCTTGTGTGGCTTGAGCTCGGTCAACGAGAACCCCATCTGCGTGGTGAGGTACGTGTATATCTGCCCGAGGAAGGGCTGAGTCGCCGCTGCGGCCACCAGTCGAGCCTTCTCGAGCTTCGGATCTCGGTTAATAGGGATTGGGTAAGGTTTTAGGGTGATGCTCTGGATCCTTCGCCCTACTTTAACGTAACTCCAAGTGAATGACCACGGGCAGACCGCTTCCAGCTCCTTCTGGCAAGGGATTAGTATCTTCTTAACTAGGTCGTGCGTCTGGTCGTACTTGCCCTCCACGCCGAACAGGTTTTTCAGTTGCTCAATCGTGTAGGTTAGAGGGCTGCTCTGGCCGCTGAGCAGCGTGTACATACGAATAGAGTGCGGGGACTTCAGCTGGAGAGCCTTGCCTAGCTCATACTTGCGGTACCCCTTCGAGAAATTCAGTATATTGTCCCATACAAAGTCCGGCACCTCGAAAGACAGCAGCCCCTTCTTGGGGTAGATTCGAACCTCGGAGATCAACCCAGTGGCCCGCCAGAACTGGCCCGAGTTATCCCAGAGGCTGCACACCGTTGACAGCATACCGAGCACAGCCTCTTTAGCTTCCGCGTAGTGGTGCGAGTCTTCGGCCATAATCGACTTTATCGGCATTGTCACGCGCACGCCGTTCAGGGAGTGCTCCCACTGACGCAGCTCTCGGCCGATTATTTTACCTTTGACTTCCATCTGGGCAATCTCTACGAGCCGCAGAACAAGCCTTGCCTGGGTTATAGTCAATCGGTAACGACCATTCGAGAAAATGTAGCTCTGGAATACATCCGTATTTTCAGCGCTCGGCGTAAAATTAAGCTCTCTCATAATCAAGCAGCGCTAACGTACCAACAAAACATAGTCACAGCAGAATAGTACAAGACTTCCGTCATAACCTGCCACGCGACACTCTCCTCGTACTCTCTTACGTACTCCTCTGCTTCTTCTCGATCGTAGAAAAACCCTTGCAGGGAACCTTCCACGTAAACCTTGTAAACCTTAGTCATAAAATAATTTTTTGGTGATTTTTGGGTAATTTTTAAGGGACATCATATTAACTCTGCGCCAACGCAGCTACAACCAGAACACCAGCAGCCTCTGCCTCCCGCGTCAGCTGGATGTGGTACCACCCAGGCACCACCGCACCGATGGGCTCCTCTACGATAGTGTACAAGGGTTTACCGCCCAGCTGGAAATGTGACTGCAAGCTTCGCAGCACACGTCCCAGCTTGCACATATCGGTAGCCTTAAGGTCTGCGGCAGCACCTCGCAAATGGCAGCTGTTATCGACCCCGCCCACAGCTCGATTAAGTGCAGCACAGCGGTACCCACTTGTGACAACAATCGGAGCAGCAAGCTCAATTCTTGCTCGCTGGCAGATGAGCGCGACAACCGAAATATTGTGGCACACAGCAGCACACTCAGCACCAGTAGGAGGACAATTAGCAATACCTTGAGCACGCGCCGTGCTCGAACGGAAGAATTCTTCATAATCAAAATAAAGTGATAACGGGTGTGAAAAGTTAGAATTTTGAGACATAAATATAATATTTAGGGGTTTGCGGGTGCAAAGATACAAATAAAAAAAGACTTCACACTGCGTAAAGTCTTTTTTTATTGCTATCACCCCTAAAAAAAGCGTGATAATAGGCGTCCGAAAGGTTGAACCTGCGCCGGATCCAGACGAAAGCCCAGACCGGCAGCACATCACTCCACGGAATCCTTGTCGTGACGGAACGTAATCGGTTCGCCATTGATCAGAGCCGAGATAAAACCCGAACCCTGGTTATACACAGGGCTAACCCAGTGCTCATAAGGAACCTCCATCGGGAGCTCTGCGCCAGGATCCTCTGCGCTACTCTCGAAAGACGCGATGAGCTGTGCAAGGTCGCCCCCGGTCAAATTAATGAACGCCTCACGACCAAAGCATACGTGTATGAGCTTATCTGCGCCGATGTACGCGAGAATACGACCCGACTCAAAGAGCGCAACCCAAGACTCTGGCTTAGCTTGGGATGCCAGAATGGGGACAGCCATCACTTCCGCCTCGGTGCGGAACTCCACTTGCAGCACAGCGGTACTAAAATGGTCTAAGCCATTAGCCACAGCATTGAAAGAACCAGCTACGAGTGTTACCATATTGCCCTGGGCTTTGAAGGCAGCGCGGGAGCAAACCATCTCACACACTTCCTCGTTGTCGTCATTATAGACTATCTGCTTGTAGAGAAAGCCGCCGGAACCCTTCGACAGATACATACCGGTAAAATCGGCGTCGTCGAGCTCCTTCATAAAGCCCTCGGCCACATTCTGGAACAGAGGATACGCAGGATCCAGGTTTTCCACATTGGTGGGAAAAGCGGGGTTATTGATAACCGGGAAGTTTGACTTCACAAAATTATTACGGCGACTACCGTACTCCGACTTAGCGAACAG
Source organism: Faecousia sp. (assembly GCA_045599455.1). Classification (GTDB taxonomy): domain Bacteria; phylum Bacillota; class Clostridia; order Oscillospirales; family Oscillospiraceae; genus Faecousia. The sequence goes on from JAZRVX010000120.1 coordinate 3,618, forward strand.
TAGACGCGGCCAGGCAATATCTTTCGATAAAGACTGAGAGAGGTCGCCGAAAATGGTGCGCTGAACCTGCTGCGGAATGGTATTGCTGGAATTAGTACGGACACGCGCGGACATAATCACGCGGCCTCGGGTTGTGCGATAGGTGGCATCTCCAGCAGAACCCACGCCAGGGCCTATCGCGATTGATTTAAGTCTTGCCATAATTCAATTCAAATAAAATGATTAACGAGCCAGTGAGGCCACTTTGTCCTCGATAGAAATCGTGCGGAACCCCGCTGCTATCGTATTGAAGCCGACAACCTTAACGTTAGCGGCCGAAACGGTTTGAAGAGCAGCAGCACTCATATAGCTGCTAATGTGTGAATTCCACGCACTTGAACCCGTCACTTTGCAGGGGAATACTACCTTCAGCAGGGTATCATCATCAATGAAGCAATACAGCTTGCCGTTTGCGCCATCTGCCAGAATAGACGCAGAGGTCTTTGCTTGTACAACAGCCTTTGAAACGAGCTCCAGAACGAAGCTTAAAGCGTAAGGACGTAAGCTGCTATTCTGCCCAAGCTGGGTAAACGCCATAAACGTGATGGCGGGTGCGGTCACGCCTGCGATGGCGGAAGGGTCGAAGGCCAGCACGTTACAATTAGACAGATTAGGCAGAAGCGTAGAAGACGCCAGAGAGGTACCCACATAAGGCAGAGAACCCTTAGCAGCCTGAACGTGAAGCGTGCTGTCCTTATTAAGAAGCTGCCAGATAACTGGCTCCTCCTCTTTTCGGCCGACCGCCTGCGCACCCGCTTCGATGTTGCCCATATTGTACTTATTCGCGGCATTAACGCGCGAGCCGAACTGCGTAGGCTCAAAGGCCATCTCTGGCCAAAATCGGTATAAAGCCCAAATACCCTGCGCGAGCGCGAAAATAGAGCGGCGCTCTGCCTGCATAGGCGTATTGCTGGAATTGTGACGAACGCGAGCAGACATAATAGTACGACCGCGTACATTACGATAGGTGGCATCTCCAGCAGAACCCACGCCAGGGCCTATCGCGATTGATTTAAGTCTTGCCATAAAACTGGTATTAAGTGAAACATAAGGTGGAAAAATCGGTGCAAAAGTAGCAAAAAATCTTGACAAACCAAAGGCAACCAGCACCAAAACCAACCAAGAACCAGCCAAAAACCGACCTCCCCACCCTCTCTCCGCCTTTGCCTCGGAGGTCGGGCGCGCTCGGGCAGCTCGGGGGCGGGCGCGCTCGGGCAGCTCGGGAGGTCGGACGCGCTCGGGTATCGGCCAGCGGCAGCAGGAGGCGGGGGCTCGCCTGGCTGTGCGCGCGTCGGTGTAGGCGCAGTCGCCGCCCTGCTCCGTCCAGTGCTTGCGTTCTCGCCCAGAGAGAGCCGAGCAGGGTGCCTACGAGGGGAGGGCTCTGGGGGCCCAGCCTCTTTTCCCGCTGCGGGGGCGTGCAGGGCTTGCGCCCAGCCCGCTGAAACCCCGCAGCGGGTCGGCAAGGCCCCCAGAGCCCTCCCCTCTTCGGCGCCCTAAGCTCGGCTCTTTCTCTGGGCTGCGAGCGCGGCGCCCTGGCCGGAGCAGTTCGTCTCCTGCGCCTACACCTTGCGTGCTCGCCGTGGCAAGCCCCCGCCTCCTGCTGCCGCTGACCTCCCCCCTCGCACTGTCCGACCTCCCTCGCCAGCCCTCGCACCGCCCGCTCCCTCGCCAGCCCTCGCACCGCCCGACCTCCGAGGCAAAGGCGGAGAGAGGGTGGGGAGGTCGGTTTTTGGCTGGTTCTTGGTTGGTTTTGGTGCTGGTTGCCTTTGGTTTGTCAAGATTTTTTGCTACTTTTGCACCGATTT
>JAZRVX010000121.1:0-2307 GCA_045599455.1 Faecousia sp.
ATCCAAAGAGGTTTCGGATGCCGTTATGCCGGAACCGGGAACAAACGCAATGTCATAAGCAACGGCAATCTCACCTTGATTTTCGATATCAAAAATCATCTGCGCATCTTTGGAATTTGTCGTGTCCAAAACCGGATTGGATATGTCCGCCTCATAGCACAGCTCTTCCGCATTCCATCGATAGCCGCTGCCTCTGAATTTTAACTCTCCCGGAATGGTATCCCAGTTCAAAACAACATGGACACTATCACCATCGCTTTCCTCCGCATGGGCAGGAACAGCCAGCAGAAGCAAAAGGAGAAACGCGAAAAACATATATATACTGAAATGTAAAAATCTTCGATTTTCAGTTAACATAATTTCTATTTCTCCTTTCTTTTCAGTTTCGTGGTTTTCTAAATTTTAACAGGCAATGGAAATAAAAGCAACCCGGTCGGGTTGCTTTTATTTGTATTCTTTTTCAGAAATAATATCAAGGTTGATTGCACTAAGCAATTTTCAATCAATCACATTGCATCATCGGTTTTAATTAACACAGTGAAATGACCAACCTCAATGTCATTACCACTATTGAGAGTCACACCCTCTGTTAATTCCACTTCACCCATGAAGTTCAGCTTATCAATTTTAGTCAAATCTAAACTGTCACTTATATTCTCGATCTTTCTAGTGGCTTCCTTCAGAAATCTCATCGTGCCCAATGTGTAATTTTCTCCGCCGCCCTCGTTGAAGTCAATGTACAACTGATTGTCGGGGACATAAGAAAGATTTACTGTGCCCAGCTTTTCACTTGTATAATTTACAACACAGTCAACCATCTGGTTGGACTTATTCACAACTATAAGGCTGACACTTGCCGCCTGGGAACCATTGAGTTGCGTTGTGGAGGGAACATATTTTAACTGTTCTGCATCCCAAATATAGGTGCTGTACATCTCGGCAAGACCTTTCATCTCAACCCAATGAACTTCAACGCTGTAGACAGGATTGTCATTGTTCAGCTTGAATTTGCCGGAATCGCCTATAGAGCCATCCTCGCCAATATAGTCTTCAAGAGAAGGGTCGGGAGTAACGGTTACATCGAAATAAACAGGAACATCTACACCGTCGGAATCCAAATTGTCTTTGTCCATGGATAATATAGTGCGTTCTAATTCTTCCCCCTCATAGCCATGAGCATATGCCTTAGCAAAGGTGGGAACAGCCATGGACAGCACCATGACAAGAGCCAGGAATGCAGTCAATAATTTACGCATAATCTTTTCCTCCAATTAAATAATATTTATCACAAAGTAAAAAGGCTTTACTTAATGAACAATGATTTCCACTTCAATATCCGTGTCGACGCCTACCGTGCCATGCTCGGATTTATCGTTGTAGAAATTGAAGCGCAGGCGGCCTGTGTATGTACCCGGAGAAAGGCGGTCTTTCATTTCGGGTACAAGCGAGAGCTGTGAAAGTGTGTGGCCGGGACTGACAACACCACTCTGACCAAGCAGGAATTCCTGCCCATCCCTATCCAGAATGAGCTGAAGAATCGTATCGTGAGTGGCAAGATAACCGCTTTTGTACTTCACAGCGATATTACCGCTCGACAGGTAGACATCCGCCTTCGGAGAGAAAGCAATGTCCATGGTGCCGCCGAACTTATTTCGAATCACAACTGTCACAGACTTTGTAACCACGGCTCCATCGGAATAGGCAATGTCCATCTGACCTTGGTAAAATCCAACGGACAATTCGGTTTTCTGGATGGAATAGTCCAACGCAAGCTGACCGAATTGACCTTCCCGTAGCTCCTCATCGGAGTCGATAATCAGATAGGATTTATTATCTTTTTGAATATAGGTCTTGATATGTGCATCGCCGGAATACATAGCCATGTCCGGCATGGTCTCTGCATCCATCTGGGCAAGCTCATAGTCGGGCTTCATCAGCTTCCCATCGAAAGTTATTTCACCATCCGGGAGCGTGATATACACAACAAGTCCTTTCACTTTCTCGCTTTCGTCCAGAGCCTCCTGATTGGCGTCTTCCTCGGTATTGAGATAATCCGGGGCGATGACGGTATAATCGGGAGTCTCCGGCCAGAAATACCACGCCGCACCGCCGGCGCAGCCCAGAAGCAGCAGAAGCAGCAGGATAATCAGAATCAGCGGGCGTTTGCGGTACTCAAGGTAGCGCTTGTCACCCACGGGGATGTAGCCGCCGACCTTGGTGAACTTGGAAAACTTAGGCTCCGCAATGCGGTACTCGTGGTCATCGAAAATCAGGGCTTCTTCATCGTCTTTGTAGGCTTTCTTCAGG
>JAZRVX010000122.1:0-1842 GCA_045599455.1 Faecousia sp.
GGTCACGCGCATAGTCTCTCCGACAAATCCCGTAGCAGGGTCAAGCCAGTACAGCTCGATGAAGACCTTATCTCCGACATTCGGCATAAATCCAATCTTCTCGGTGTAGAGCTGAGTCAAAGCGGCATCGCCCCAGTTGTCGGCCATACCAGGCGTAATGATGACCGTCTTGCTCCAGCCGGATGAAATTCCGACTCCCTGGCCGGCAGACATCTTCACGACCAGCTTGTAGGTTCCGGTAGGATTGACTATGCCGGTCATCAGGACTCGAATCGGAGTCACCCAAATCTCATCCCAATCGACTTCAGGGATGTCGTGCTTATAGTCCGGAGCATCAACGAGCATACCCTCACCGGCCATTTCGCGGTTGGCATTGATGCGGACGAATGCATTGTGGGCGGTCATCTCTGCCGCTTTGCCGAATGTGGATATGCCCTTGAGATGCTCGGCCAAAGCTCCCCAGGCTTTCATTTGGGAATCGGTGAGCTGCTTATATGCCCGGGAAACTTTGGACAGAGTATTGCGCGAGACTGCCTGGGCAGGCGTCTTTGTCTTTGCTTGATATGCTTTGTGATTGAGGAGGGTCCGGCCACCTATACTGCGGGCCGTGACGTCACCGGCGCTGCCGGTAAACTCTCCAAATGCGATTGACGGTAATGCTTTCATACTACAAATTGTTGTAGCAGCTACCGTTTCCAATGCAAATATACAAATAAAAATTCTTCCGCAATATCAACACATTACGGAAGTTGAATTTAAGTTGTTATTGAGGTAAATTCAATATAGCTGATGAGGTTTATCAGTACATACAAATGAACCATATCACAGCTCCATCAGGAACGATGTCTTTCGAAATATGTTCCGGTACCCGGTCTGTGTATCGATGAGCAGATACCTGCAATGCACCTGGTACGAAGGGCCAGAGACGGGCCAAAGATTGCGGAAGTCAGGGATGATAAATCGGACTTCCGCATCAGCAGACGGGCAATTTGAAAGGGCCAGAAAAGTCCGGTAAAATCCTCCCGTCCTGGTATGCCCAGGCTCCGTCATCAGCAGCTTGGCCACAACCCGGTACCGGGTAGGATCTGCATTTCCGTCGAGCTTCGTTCTCAGATCAATTCTGAGACTTCCGTCCTCAAGCTCAGCTGCCGAACTGAATCCCGCCCAAGTCGTCGGAAACTCCTCCCAGGGCGCAGGCTCCGGAACGTGTTCATCGCCAAGCTGTGCGAATCCGTGATACGCACTGACGAACAGATTGTGTCCGGTGATGTGTGTAGAGCCGTCAAACGGCGGCTTGTGACTCGGTGCCGCCACAGCAAACGAGTTCCACTGCAACTGTACATCGTGGTCCAGAGTCTTCCACGCAGCCAAGGCCCTGCGGTGAAGTTCCAGCTGCTCCATCTGTCCCGGAGTACCGGCAAATTCACAGACCGGCTTCTTTTTCCAGTAGCACACGCCATCGATGTGGAAGAACGTATTATCTCCCACTGAAGACCAGCAGTCCGAAAATCCGGAATTGGGTTCATATCGAGGCATAGTCTGTACCGGATGATTAAGTAACGCTTACAAATTTATTGATAAAGCGTTGAATAACCCCTGATAAAGGCAAAGAAAAAGCCTCCACCGATATCACTACCGGGGAGGCATAAGGCATATACCCAACGGGGGTGCCATAAGGAGTAGGCAGCAGGGACTAAGTCTACCACAAAGAGGTAGCTCAGAGGTACCTTCTAGGGATGATAAGGCAAGCAAGCATAAGAGTATTGACTCAGCCCTCGGACCTGTGACACAAAATTAGCAAACTTTCCGGAATATGCGTGCATCAAGGGAGTCCGTTCCGGG
>JAZRVX010000123.1:0-2027 GCA_045599455.1 Faecousia sp.
AAGATCTTTGACATGATGGGAAGGAAAACGAAATAGTACGAGACGCGAATACGTAAAGTATTTACGGAAAGGAAAAGCAGAGAAGGGCGGACGGTGGATACCTAGGCTCTCGGAGGCGAGGAAGGACGCGGCAAGCTGCGAAAAGCTTGGGGGAGCGGCAAGCGCGCATTGATCCCGAGATATCCGAATGGGGCAACCCGGCAGGCTGGAGGCCTGTCACCGACATAGTCGGGGCGAACGCGGGGAACTGAAACATCTAAGTACCCGCAGGAGAAGAGAACAAAATGTTTATTCCCCAAGTAGCGGCGAGCGAACGGGGAGGAGCCCAAACCGCAGGCGTCCAGGCGTCTGCGGGGTTGTAGGACCGCGGCATCGTACCTTGAAGGAGAGGGGAACGGCATGGAAAGGCCGGCCATAGCGGGTGACAGCCCCGTATCCGAATCCCGAAGGGGCGTAGCGGCATCCTGAGTAGCGCGGGGCACGAGGAATCCTGCGTGAAACCGCCGGGACCATCCGGCAAGGCTAAATACTCCCGAGAGACCGATAGCGAACCAGTACCGTGAGGGAAAGGTGAAAAGAACCCCGAACAGGGGAGTGAAATAGACCTTGAAACCGTCCGCCTACAAGCGGTCGGAGCGCCATAAGGCGTGACGGCGTGCCTTTTGCATAATGATCCTACGAGTTGTCCTGTCCGGCGAGGTTAAGGCGTTCAGCGCCGGAGCCGGAGCGAAAGCGAGTCCGAAGAGGGCGCGTTAGTCGGGCGGGGCAGACGCGAAACCGAGTGATCTACCCTTGGTCAGGCTGAAGGTGGGGTAAAGCCCACTGGAGGGCCGAACAGGTAAGCGTTGAAAAGCTTTCTGATGAACTGAGGGTAGGAGCGAAAGACCAATCAAACTCGGAGATAGCTCGTACTCCCCGAAATGCCTTTAGGGGCAGCGTCATGGCAGTCTGCATGAGGTAGAGCGACCGATTGGATGCGAGGGCTTCACCGCCTATCAAGTCCTGACGAACTCCGAATGCTTGCAGATGATCCATGGCAGTGAGGGCGCGGGTGCTAAGGTCCGCGTCCTAAAGGAGAAGAATCCGGACCACCGGCTAAGGCCCCGAAGTGGCGCCTAAGTTGGACTAACGAAGTCCGGCCGCAGAGACAGCTGGGATGTTGGCTTGGAAGCAGCCATTCATCCAAGGAGTGCGTAACAGCTCACCAGTCGAGCGGCCGGGCGTGGATAATAATCGGGCATGAAGGCGCCCGCCGAAGCCGTGGACTGAGAAGTGGTAGGGGAGCATTCCAAATGCGGCGAAGGCCTCCCGCGAGGGGGACTGGAGCGTTTGGAAAAGCAAATGTAGGAATGAGTAACGATAAGGGGTGTGGGATGCACCCCCGCCGAAAGAACAAGGGTTCCTGATCAACGCTAGACGGATCAGGGTAAGTCGGGGCCTAATGATAAGCCGAAAGGCGAGGCAGATGGAGAGCCGGTCAAGATTCCGGCACCACTCTTTGGGCGACGCGGGGACGGAGAAGTGGCACCTCCGCCGGCTGACGGAATAGCCGGTTTAAGGAAGTAGGCGCTGAGACGGGTAGGCAAATCCGCCCGTCGAGCCGAAATCCGAAAGTACGCGAGCCCTCCGGGGCGAGCGATAGCGAGGGTAATCAGACTCCCAAGAAAATCCGCTAAGCAATACCAAACGAGTGCCCGTACCGCAAACCGACACAGGTGTTCGGGTATAAAAGTACCAAGGCGCACGGGAGATTCGCGGTTAAGGAACTAGGCAAAATAGCCCCGTAACTTCGGGAAAAGGGGCGCTCCTCGCAAGGGGAGCCGCAGAGAAATGGCTCAGGCGACTGTTTAACAAAAACACAGGGCTATGCGAAACCGCAAGGTGAAGTATATGGCCTGACACCTGCCCGGTGCTGGAAGGTTAAGAGGAGGGGTCACGCAAGGAAGCCCTGAATTGAAGCCCCAGTAAACGGCGGCCGTAACTATAACGGTCCTAAGGTAGCGAAATTCCTTGTCGGGTAAGTTCCG
>JAZRVX010000124.1:0-1923 GCA_045599455.1 Faecousia sp.
GGCCACCACCTGCTATGCTCCGCAGTCTTCCACGGAGTCATCAGAGCCTTCCGGCAGACTGCTCCGCTACCACTACGGAACTCACCTTGCGTCGGCTGCCGGACTCACACGTCCCACCGTTGTTGCCGTTGTACTTCTATTCGTGGCTTGTTGCAAGTGGCGGAGTCACCATCATCACTCGCTCCAACCTCATCCCGTCCGCCACCTGCCGCGCCGTACCGGCTTGCCTGCTCGCGATTTCTGTCCCTCCGGCTTCACGGCTGACGCCGTCAAGCCTTCGCTCCAGAAACCGCCGAGCCCTCCCACACTGACGCACGCTTCCGCGTACTGCCTGATTTCACCGGCATCATCCGCCCGAAAATGACATCAAGGGTATACATATTTACCAGGGTTGGAGGCGGCTGACGCCGCCACCTTCCGGCTTATATCAAAGGGTTAAAATATTTTGGTTAACTCGCAGATTTTTCGTAACTTAGACTCTTGAAGGGCAGCCGGAATCACATAGGTATTACATACCTCCGAGATACCTCTGAGCTACCTCTTTGGTAAAGAGTTCAAGACCTGTGGTCCCTTTGCCCCGGGTATCTATATGCACAATTCCCCAACGCCCTGTCCTGCCGTGATGGTACGACAGGGCAACCTTTATAAAAGCAGTGATTATGCCTCGATACGAACCCAATTCCCGTTTCTCTGACTGCTGGGCTTCAGCAGGGGACGTTACATTCTATCATCGTGACGGAATATGCTTCTGGAGAAAGCGTGCCTGTCCTGAATTTCCCGGTACTCCTGCACAGTTGGACCAGGCGGAAATCCATCATCGTGCCATCGAGGCGTGGAAAGGTCTTGAGCATCCTGTTCAGGAGAATTGGAATGCCCTGGCCGTTCCTGTTGTCAGCCACAAGCCGCCATACGATGACAAGGGGAAGATATCAGGTTTCAATCTGTTCGTGAGCGGATATCACGGATTTGCACAGCTGGGTGACGAGCATATCCCGGTGCCGCAGGCGTTCGAGGATTTCCCGGTATTCTTTGCCGAGTTCTCAAGCGTTGAGGCTGTCGGTGAGTCAGAACTGATTCTCAATATGCACGTGATTCTTGGTGATACTCTGGAACCGGAGAGATACCGCCTGATGACGAGGATTCAGTTTACAAGTCCGGGGAGGGGAAGACAGCCGGGATATATGCGCAGTCATATTGCATCCGCCAACTGCTCGGGGAATGACTGTATCGTCCAGGTTCCGGTATCGGACTATGCTTCGAAATGGGAGCTGGACCTGCGTTCTTATCAGGTCCATATGAGGTATCTTCTTATCGACTCAAAAACGGGCTACAGGTCCCAGTTCAAGAAGATTTCCTTCCTGATTGAGTTCTGAAATTTATTTCAAGCAATACTACAAATGACAATATCTAACGCATTTATTGTTAGATATTAAATAATTCATTATATTTGCATTGGATTCGGTAGCTGCTACAAGAAATTGTAGTATGAAGGCACTACCATCCATAGCATTCTCAGAGTTCACCGGTTCGGCTGGTGAGGTGACGGCAAGGTCTATCGGAGGACGCACGATTCTCAACCACAAAGCATATCAAGCAAAGACAAAGACTCCCGCTCAGGCAGTCTCGCGCAATACTCTGTCCAAAGTTTCCCGGGCATATAAGCAGCTCTCTGATTCCCAAATGAAGGCCTGGGGAGCTTTGGCTGAGCATCTCAAGGGCATATCTACATTCGGCAAGGCGGCGGAAATGACCGCCCATAATGCGTTTGTACGCATCAATACCAACCGTGAAATGGCTGGAGAAGGTCTTCTTGAAGATGCTCCTGAATACAAGAACGACATCCCAGAAGTCGATTGGGATGAAATCTGGGTAACTCCCAAGAGGGTTCTGCTTACCGGCATAGTCAATCCGACCGGGACCTAC
>JAZRVX010000125.1:0-1378 GCA_045599455.1 Faecousia sp.
ACGCAAAGACTTCTACGAGGAGTTTGTGACCGCCTTAAAAGCGGGTTACACCTACTCGTTAACGGACAATCTGCCCGATCCCGATCCCATCCTGCGCAAAGTGGGGCAAGACTGGCTGGTGTACAACGAGCTGCGCGCCGACGCTAAGGTGGCCGCCTGCATCGAACAGCGCAAATCCAGCACTTTGGCTCTGATGTGGAGCGTGGCGCCTGCCGAAGGAAGCGCCGACGACGAACGCATTCAGCAGCGCGTCGACATCGTGGACCGGGCCTTGAAGCGTTTGGACTTGCCCAAGGTCATATCGGGCATTTTGGAGGCGTTCCTGTGGGGTTTCCAGCCGCTGGAAGTGCTGTGGGAGCTCCGCGATGGGCTGGTTCTGCCCCGGGACGTGGTGGCCAAGCCTCCCGAATGGTTTGTTTTCGACTATGCCGGCACCCTGAAGTTCCGGAGCCGGGAATGCCCTTTGGGCGAACCGTTGCCCGAGCGCAAATTCCTGCTGGCTCAGCATCATCCCACCTTCAAGAACCCCTACGGGCAGAAGGTGCTGCCTTTGTGTTTCTGGCCGGTAACCTTCAAGAAGGGCGGCTGGAGATGGTGGGTCAGCTTTACCGAGAAGTTCGGCTCGCCGTTGCTAATCGGCAAATATCCCCGCGGGATAGACCAGAACGAAGTGGATGCTTTGCAGGAATCGCTGGAACTGCTCTTTCAGCAGGCTACCGCCACCATTCCCAACGACAGCCAGTTAGAGACCATCAGCAGCTCCACCCAGGACAGCAGCCAGCACAAGCTGCTGATAGACCAATGCAACAGCGAGATAGCTTTGGCGATTGTGGGTCAGACTCTGACCAGCGAGATCGGGGCCAACGGCAGCTATGCGGCCGCGGAAACGCACAACAAGGTACGCCAGGAAATTGCCGAGGGTGACAAGCGCATGACCGAGCGTTGCCTGCAGCAGTTGGTCAACTGGATTTACGAGCTAAACTGGGCGGACGGACAGCCCCCGGTGTTCTCGCTGTGGCAGGAAGACGATGTGGACAAGGTTCTGGCCGAACGCGACCAGATTCTCAGCAACGCCGGGGTGCGCTTCACCAAGTCCTACTTCCAGCGGGTGTACGGTTTGCAGGACGATGACTTTGAGATGGCCGAGCCTGCTACACCTGGCGCAATGCCGGGTACGGAGTTCGCCGAAGCCCCGGCAAAAGCTCCGTTGAAGGAGGCTGCAAAAGGCGTTAAACGGGGCAATAAGAAGGCTTTTAACGTCGATGAATACGACCTGGATGCCAAGAAGCTAAGCGAGTTCGGCAAAGCGTTGCTGACCCAGATTGTGAACCTGCTGGATGAATCCTCGACCTTTGAGGAAGTGCGGGAACGCCTTTTC
>JAZRVX010000126.1:0-66513 GCA_045599455.1 Faecousia sp.
AGAATGGTGAACAGCCATTCGGATAAGTTGGTATTGATTGTGATGAGGGTCCACCTGTTCCCATCCCGAACACAGAAGTTAAGCTCATCTACGCCGACAATACTTGCAGGGTGACTTGCCGGGAAGATAGGTAATGCCAACACAAATATTCCCCCTTAGCTCAGTCGGTAGAGCAACGGACTGTTAATCCGTGTGTCGTTGGTTCGAGTCCAACAGGGGGAGCCAAAAAATAACAGAGACCATTTGGTCTCTGTTATTTTTTCTTCTCCCCATTGGACTTGAACCCACTTAAATGCAATAGTCCTGAGGACTGTCATTTGTCGCCGGTTTGATGGGGGCTAAATCATAATGTAATCGATTTTAATCAGGGATTTTCAAATGCCGAGTAATTTTATTTTGATTTCATTTTCAATTTAACTATGATACAATTACTTTAACATTCAGAGAGGTGAATCCCGTGAAGTGTGCAGTATTTATCCTTCCTTATTTTGGAAATCTTCCCAACTATTGTTTTATGTTCTCTGGGAAAACGGTAAAATCTTTAAGGTACAGAAAACCGGATCAACAGAATATCTTTATCTGCATATGCAGACGCGGAAAATGACCTACAGCGATTGTTTTCTTTCCGCATCTGCGGTTTGGGTTGTGCCTGACTCCTTTATTCCCATTGCAAAACCGATTCCGGTGAATTTCTTCACCTGCATATCCCGAGATGGACTGAAGAATTATTTACGCTACCGCTATCACATGTTTGTTCGATGGCTTCGCAAGTAAAGAACGACCCCTCCAAGGCATTCATTGCCTTGGAGGGGGTTGTTATTTCGTCTCAATACCAATCAGAATTCCGCTCTTCTCCGCATAGAAGCTGCACAGCGCGGTGGAGGGGCGCAGAAGAATATCACTTCCGGGGAATGCATGGCGAATTGCTTCGGCATAGAGCATGGCCAGACCGTGATCCTGCACATGGGAAATACGAACCTTGCCGCCGTTGAAGCCTGCCTTTCGGAGCTGCTCCATCATCTCTGCGATGGCACGCTTGTCTCCGCGGCTCTTGCTGATTGGCTCAATTTCGCCTTGCGTGCTTGCGGTTGCCACAATTCGGATTCCCAGTACACCTACTGCAGCAGCGACAATTTTGCTGACCCGTCCATTGACGGCGAGATTATGAAGGCTCTGCAATGAGAAGAAGAGTCGGGTTTTTTCCATATAGCCTCGTACCTCACGGTCGATATCCGCAAAGGAAAGTCCTGCCTTTTCCAGCTCCTGAATTTTCTCAATCAGCAGACGCATCTCGGGGCCTGTTGACAGGGAATCAATAACGGAAATCTTTGCTGCAGGGTTACTTTGCAGGTACAAATCTTTTGCGGCAACGGCGGCATTATAGGAGCCGGAGAGGTGACTTGTAATGGTGATGACAAAAACTTCATCCGCACCCTCCATGCATGCAAGCCAGGCTCCGATATTGGGGCAGGCGGTGGTGGTGCGGCCGCTGTAGGCGGCTAAGTCCGTCAGCATAGCGGCTACATCCAGAGTCTCGTCATCAAGATATTGTTTTTGCTCCGTCTGGATTGTAAGTGGAGCGATATAGAAGTTGCTTGCAGATGCCTGCGGTAAATCACAGGAGGAGTCAGCAATTATACGAATCATGGTAGCCTCCTTTTGGGCATTTCACGGAATTTGTACTAAAATCATGTTAGCATAGTTTTATCGCCCTGTCAACAGAATTGATTTTGTGTCGATTTTTTCACAGACGAATTGTTCGCAGTTCGTGTGAATTTTTGAATGGAAGCACTCTACAATAGCGGTACTATGTTACCGGGGAGGAAGGGCAATGCAGTGCCAGAAGCTGAAAACCAATTTGGAAACCGGGAGGGTGATTTTTTTGCCCCTGCGGCTGATTCGACCCAATCCGTCCCAGCCGAGGCAGGTCTTTGATCAATCGGCGTTAGAAGAACTATCGGCATCCATATCTCGCTTTGGGGTGCTCCAACCAATCAGTGTGCGCAGGACTGCCACGGGATATGAGCTGATTGCGGGGGAGCGCCGCCTGCGGGCGGCGGCGCTGGCCGGACTGGGTGAGATTCCCTGCTTGGTGATGCAGATGGATGACCGAGATTCGGAGATGGCAGCCATGGTGGAGAATCTGCAGCGGCAGGATTTGGACTTCGTGGAGGAGGCACAGGGGCTGAAAAAGATGATGGAACTGTGGGGGCTTTCGCAGGAGCAGACTGCCAGAGCGGTGGGGAAAAGCCAGAGCGCAGTGGCCAATAAGCTTCGTCTGCTCCGTCATAGCCCCGGGGTTTTGGCGGCATTGCGGCAGGCGGGGCTTACGGAACGGCACGCAAGAGCGTTGCTGAAATTGGAATCCGAAGAGGACAAGCTGTCCATCATTCAAAAGATAGCCCAAAACGATTTATCCGTTGCTCAGACAGAGCTGATGATAGACAGACAGCAGCGCCCGGCAAAACCTTGCGAGGGTAAACGCGCGGAGGATATTTTGCAGGATATCACGCGAAGACTTGAAAAAATAAGAAGCGCCGGAACATCCGTAATTTCACAGCAACGGGAAACAGATGAAAGCATCGTACTGACGATTACCATTCCGAAGCAAAAGTCCAAAATGCAGGGAGAAAAATGAAATTATCCTTGACGAACCCATAGAGATTTGGGATAATGGAAACAGGAATAAGCTTTTGCAGGAGACAGAAAAATGAATAAAAAAGTTCTGACCCTTTTGATTGTCGGTATTGTTGTTCTGCTGGCTGCGGCAGTTGTGATTGTAATGCTGATGGCGGATATGTGCGTATTTGCGGCAGGGGGGATTTATCCTGCTCATGCGCAGAAGCTGGATTTGCGCGCGCGCCATCTGACGGTGGAAAAATATGAAGAGATTCAGGCAGCGTTCCCGGACTGCGATATTCGCTGGAAGGTGCCGTTTCAGGATGACCGTGTGGACTGCGATACGCAGGTGCTGAAGGTGGACACATTTGCCGAGGCCGATATGAAGAATATCCCGTATTTCAGAAACCTGAAAGCCGTGGACGGCTCGGCTTGTGCCGATGCATCAGCCTTGGCGGAGCTTTCCCGGGAGAACCCTGATTTAATGGTGCTGCTGAATGTTACAGTGGACGGAAAAACCTATAATCAGGATACCGAGTCCATTGTTATGCCGGATTTAACAGCGGAGAAAGTGGCACTGCTGGAGTATCTTCCGAAGCTATCCTATGTGGATGCCTCCGGCAATCAGAATATCGACTATCTGTTGGAGGTCAACCGGAATCATCCTCAGTGGCACATGACTTTTGATATCATAGTGCGGGGGATGCATATGCCCGGTGACCTGAATGTCACTGCCTTGGAAAACTGTACCTCCGAAGAATTGCAGCTTATGCTGAATGCGCTTGGCAAGCTGGAGAGCTTAAAGCTTGTTCACCCCCGCGTCAGCGGACTGGAGCTGCAGGCGGCAAAGGCGGAGCATCCCAATGTGGATATGCAGTGGACGGTTGCAGTGAACGGTGTGGACTATGACAGCGATGCCGAGGAAGTGACCGTTGAGAATATGACGGTTGCTTCGGTGGAAGATGCCATGCACATTGCAGACTATTTCCCAAATCTCAAGCGCTTCGTGCTGATAGACACCGGACTTGAAAATGAAGTACTGGCGGCCTACCGTGATGAAGTGCGTGAGCAGTATAAGGTTGTGTGGAAGCTCTATTTGGGCAGCAAGTGCACTGCCATGAGTGACGACACCTGGTTCTTCCCCACCCAGCAGCGGGACTATTATTTCCAGAATGAAGCAACCGCAAACATGCGCTATCTGGAGGACTGCATTGCCGTGGATGTGGGTGACCAGCCCAATGTGAAAAATGTGGACTGGGCGGCCTATATGCCCCATCTGCAATATCTGATTCTGGCACACACCAATGTAAAGGATATTTCTCCCCTTGCCAATTGCAAGGAACTGAAATTCCTTGAGCTGGATTTGGATCACATTGCGGTAGATTTGACTCCCCTGGTCGAGTGCACCGCTTTAGAGGATTTGAATCTGGGCTACACGATTGCTGATGCATCGCCGCTTTACGGGATGACCTGGCTGCGCAGACTTTGGTGGACCAATGTCAAAGCTTCGGACGAGGCTAAGCTTCGTGAGGTGCTGGGACCTGTTCGCCCGGAGGAAGAGGAAGACCGCGTTGACGAGAACGGAAAGAAGCTTCCGCCCAAGACCGATGATGAGCTGGCTCAGGAGCAGGGGAAAACCATTCTGCGATTCCGCACTGCCTCCGCAGTAGGTGGTGGCTGGCGCCGGATGGAAGGGTACTATGCCATGCGTGATGCACTGCATGCGCCATATGACAAGACCAACTGGGGTTAACAGAGCAAAAATTCAGTTCATAATTTTGTCCTATTTTGTTTTCAATTTGGCTATGACCTGTTCAAAGGTGGAAGGTATTGTATACACAGAAAGCAGGCGGAAGCCGTGAACTGCTTGCTTTCGACTTATGTAGATTCTCTTTCTACCTCTCTTCTTTCTTTTTTAATGCAGAAAGGCTCCCGACCGCAAGGCCGGGAGCTTTTCTCATAAATGAGGATATGGATGCAAGTTTGAAAGCGGAAAAAACGGGGGTATGAATCTTTAACGGCGTAGCCGTTAAAAATTCAGCCGTCAGGCCTCAGGCTTCAGGCATCAGTTTTTGTGCGTAATATTTAGAAGTACTCGCCGATTTTACTGCCACAGATGCCTGATGGCTGTCGCCTGATGCCTGCGAGCAAAGCAAGCGAAAGCTTCCTTATACCAAGTTAAAAACAGAAAAAAGCAGGTCTCCCGTGTAAAGCGCGGGAGACCTGCTGAAATGTTTTCGGGAATTAACCGAAGGCATCCACAACCAGCTTGAATGCGCCGTAAGCGCCGGCATCGTTGCCCAGAGAGGCAAGTGCCAGCTTCACGCCGGAGGCTGCGTGGAAGACCCACTTCTGGAAGTGAGGCTCAATGCCGTCGAGCAGGATGGTGCCGGCCTTGCTGACACCGCCGCCCAGAACCACCACATCGGGGTCAATGACGGAGCACAGGGTGCCGAGGAACTGACCCATGTACTCATAGTACTCTTCCATAACTTCGAGTGCCAGCTCATCGCCTGCCTTGCCCGCGTCGAAGATATCCTTTGCCATAATCTTCTCCACAGAGCGCAGGACACTGGGCTTGTCGGAAGCGGCCAGAGCTTTTTTGGCAAGGCGGGAAATGCCGGTAGCGGAGCAGTACTGCTCAACACAGCCGTGCTTGCCGCAGCCGCAGGTGTCGGTCTCTTCGGGCTTTAAGACCATGTGACCAATCTCTGCGCCGGAGCCGTGGGAACCGTAGAGCAGATTACCCTCGATGACGATGCCGCCGCCGACACCGGTGCCCAGTGTGACGAACACAACGCTGTTGTAGCCCTGTCCGCCGCCCTTCCAGAATTCACCCAGAGCGGCCACATTGGCATCGTTGCCCGCCTTGACGGGCAGGTCGGTCAGGGCGCTCAGCTCCTGATTGATGGCCATTCTGCCCCAGCCGAGGTTGACACACTTATTGACGACACCCTTGGTGTCCACAGGGCCGGGTACGCCGATGCCGATACCAAGCAGGGTATCCTTGGCAATCTTATGCTCTGCGATGTAGCCGTTCACGGAGGCGGCAATATCGGGCAGGATGTGCTTGCCGTCTTCTGCGGTGTTGGTGGGAATCTCCCACTTGTCCAGCATGTTGCCGGTCTCGTCCAGATATGCGATTTTGACGGTGGTACCGCCGAGGTCAACGCCGAAGCCGTATTTCATAATGTAGCCCTCCAAGCATTTTTTCTTTCATTATACATCAAGTGCGGCAAAAAGATAGTCTTTTTTTGTCCTAATATGATATTCCTTTGGATATGGAAAGCTTGGAGCGGGACAACTTGGCACTTGCGTTCGGTGACGAATTATTGTACGATGAAAGAAAGAGAAAAATGGGAGTATGCGGATATGATACAAATAGATTTATCCAATGTCTGGTGTAACCTGAGTTTGCCGGAGCTGCTGGGCGTGGAGCAGAAGATTTCCGATGCCCACTCAGCCGTGGAGGAAGCAAGCTTTCAGACCTTGCCAAAAGAATGCGCCGATGATGAACTTCGCCGTATCTGGGAAATGGCGAAGGATTGCCGCGATATGTCCGATGTGGTCATCGTGGTAGGTGGCGGCTGCGACAGCCTTGGAGCCAGGGGTATCATGGAGCTATTGCAGGGAGAAAACCGCAATCGGCTCCTGCGGCGAGGGCAGCCGGTCATCTACTTTGCCGGTCGAAGCCTGTCGAGCCGCAGCTTCGAGGCGCTGGGACGGCTGCTGGAGGGCAAGGACTTTTCCATCATCCTGCTGGAGAGCGGTCAGGATGAGGTGGAAGCACAGATAGTATTTCGTGCCTTCCGCTGGATGCTGGAGCGCAAGTACGGCGCAAGCGGTGCACAATCACGCATTTTTGCCGTGTGCACGCAAGGAAGCCCCCTTTCTCAAGCTGCCGAAGCTGCTGCATGGAACTGCATCCAAATGGCGGAGGATACCGCAGATGGTTTCGGTGTACTTTCTGCCCGGGGATTGCTGCCCCTGTGCGTTGCCGGCATAGATGTGGAAAAACTTCTGCACGGCGCATGGCAGGCACGGGAAGTGCTGAATCTGCGCTCCTATGAAAATCCCGTGTGGCTGTACGCGGCGGTTCGCTGCTGTCTTGCTGCCAAGGGAAAGAGTGTGGAAGTGCTGACATGCACGGAGCCGGACTTTTCGGCGCTGAGCAAGTGGTGGCAGAGTATATTCCTGCGTGCGCAGGGTAAGGGAAGTCCTTTATTTACAGCGTTCAATGAGCCTGCGGGAGGACTGACGGGTGCCATGCAGTGGCTGGCCGAAACCGAGGGCGCGGGTTTTGCAACGGCGCTCAACTTTGAGGGGGGAGCGGGCTTCCCCGTGGTGCCCGACCCGGCGAATGCCGATGACCTGAATTTTCTTGCAGGACGCAAGACCGGCCAGTTGGGGCCGCTGGTGCATCTTAGCGGCATCGAGACGCTTTCTGAGCACGGCGTGAGTGTTTTGAGCATGGAATGCGGTGAAGTGAATGAAGAAAATGCAGGAGACCTGGTTTATTTCATGCTTTTAACCTGCGCAATTTCGGAGAAGATTATGGGAAAAGACAGCGAAAGTTCCGCAATTCCTGAGCAATACGCACAGAAAATGTTCGCCGCCTTTGGAAAACCCGGTGACGAAAACTGACAGTACCCGCGAAAAAATCCGTGACATTTCATAAATAGTAGTTGCAAAATCTGCCCGTTGCTGTTAGAATGTACACAAGCCATAAATGATGGCATTGCAAAGGAGGACAATCCGATGATTCATGTGATTATGGGCCTGAAGGGCTCCGGCAAGACCAAGAAGCTGATTGAGGGTATCAACGCTGCTGTGGCCAGCGCCAATGGCGATGTTGTGTGCATCGAGTTCGGCAAGAAGCTTACTTATGATGTTACCCATAAGGTTCGTCTGGTAGACTCTCAGGAGTACGGCATTAACTCTCCCGAGATGCTGCAGGGTCTGCTGTGCGGCCTGCACGCCGGTAACTTTGATATTACCAATATTTTCGTGGACAATCTGGCTAAGACCGTTGGCAACGACACCGTTGCAAACGATGCTCTGGTTGACTGGATGGCAAAGTTCGCTGCCGACAACGGCATGGAGATTACCGTTACCATTTCCGGCGATCCCGCTTCTGCTTCCGAGACCATGAAGAAGTACCTGTAATAGTCAAGGCACATATCAGGACAGCCCGTCAGGGCTGTCCTTTTTTGTATGAAAAGCAAGCGGATTCGGAAAAAGAAAGCTTTCGCGAAGTTGAAAGTTAAAAATGGAAAATGGAAAGTTAAGGAGTCCCTTCGGGATATGTTTGGAAAAATATGCCTGAATTCTTTTTAATCGTGCGAAGCACACAATCATTTTCAATTCTCAACTATCCATTTTCAACTGAACAAAAGATTCCTCCTGCTTCCATTGCCACGCAGAGGACGAAAACGCGAGCGGCATAGCCACCCGGGGCGGACAGTTGTATTTTTGCACAGGAATTTTTGCATCAGCGGGGCAATTTTATGGAATCGTACAAAGTTGTTTTTGGAGGGGAAATAATTCTTTACAATTGTATTAAGAGGGTGGTAATATTGTGCTTGTTCATTGAATGCGGACGAATGTCCGCGTGAATGTGACAAAATCATTAAGGAGGAAAAGAAACATGAAAAAGATTATCAGCATGATTCTGGTGCTTGCCATGGTTCTGAGCCTTGCCGCCTGCGGTTCTTCTGCTCCCGCAGAAACCACTGCCCCCGCCGCTCAGAATGAGGCTCCTGCCGGCAAGGTTGTCAATGTTCAGATTGAAGTTGAAGTCGAGTCCCTGGATCCCCAGGAAGCGACCGACGGAACCAGCTTCGAGGTCATTGCCGACTACACCGATGGCCTGACCCAGATGGATGCAGACGGCGCTGCCGTTCCCGCTATTGCAAGCAGCTGGGATGTGTCCGAGGATCAGACCGTCTACACTTTCCACATCCGTGAGGATGCCAACTGGAGCAACGGCGAGCCCGTTACCGCAAATGACTTCGTCTTTGCATGGCAGCGCGCTGTGGATCCCGCTATGGCTTCCGAGTACAGCTACATGCTGTCCGACATCGGCCAGGTTAAGAATGCCTACGCCATCATCGATGGCGAGATGGACAAGAGCGAGCTGGGTGTCAAGGCTCTGGATGCCAAGACCCTGGAGGTCACTCTGGATGTGCCCGTCAGCTACTTCCTGAGCCTGATGTACTTCCCCACCTTCTATCCCGTCAATGAGGCTTTCTTCAACAGCCTGCCCGCCGGCACCTTCGGCACCAGCCCTGAGACCGTCCTGTCCAACGGCGCTTTCATCCTGACCGAGTATGAGCCCGCTGCACTGGCTTTCTCTCTGGAGAAGAACCCCGGCTACTATGATGCTGCCAAGGTCAAGCTGGACGGCATCAACTATCAGGTTATCAAGGATTCTCAGCAGGCTTACATGGCCTACCAGAAGGGCGACCTGGATATGGTCAAGCTCTCCGGCGACCAGATTGAGCAGGTCGAGGGCGACCCCGAGCTGAGCATCCACGGCGCAGGCTACCTGTGGTACCTGACCCTGAACATGCACGATGTACCCGCTCTGAACAACCAGAATATGCGTCTGGCTCTGGCCAACGCTGTCAACCGTCAGTCCATTGTTGACGATGTCGTGAAGGACGGCTCTCTGGCTACCTACACCGCTGTTCCTCCCCAGTTCGCAGCTTCCTCCACCACCGGTGCTGACTTCTCCGCTGACCAGGAGATGTTCAAGGATGTCTGCAACGACGATGCTGCCAAGGCTTCCGAGTACTACGAGAAGGCCAAGGCCGAGCTGAAGGCTGATTCCTTCACCTTCGAGCTGCTGGTTGAGGATCAGACCGAGACTCAGAATGTTGCTACCGTTATCAAGGAGCAGGTCGAGAAGGCTCTGCCCGGCGTGACCCTGAATATCAAGGTCGAGCCCAAGAAGCAGCGCGTCAACGACATTCAGGAAGGCAACTACGAAGTCTGCCTGACCCGCTGGGGTCCTGACTACGCCGATCCCATGACCTACCTGAACATGTGGATTACCGGCTGCTCCAACAACTACGGTCTGTGGAGCGATGCCCAGTTCGATGCCATCATCGCTGACTGCACCACTGGTGCTTATGTCTCCGACTATGATGCTCGTTGGGCTGCCATGTATGACGCTGAGAAGATTGTTATGGATCAGGCTGTCATCATCCCCCTGTACACCAAGGCTAATGCCTACATGATCAACAGTGACATTCAGGGTCTGGAGTTCCACCCCGTTGCTCTGAACACTGTGTTCAAGAACACCTCTAAGTAATTGCGTTCGCATGAAGAGCGCAGCGGCCAAAAGCCGCTGCGCTTTTTAGGATATAGCAGGCAAGGGGCGTGCCTCTGCGGCCCTCGGATGGGTAAGCCCGTTTCCTGCTAGACCCGACAAAGGAGAGATAATTGTGAGAAACTACATTTTGAAGCGTGTTTTGATTTCCGTCTTCACACTGCTGGCAATCACGCTGGTGCTGTTTATTCTGCTGCAGGCCATGCCCGGTTCGCCCTTCAACGATGAGAAGCTCAACGATGAGCAGCGCGCCAACCTCTATGAGAAGTACGGCCTTGACCAGCCCATCCCGGTGCAGTTTGTCAAGTATGTGGGCAACCTCTGCAAGGGTGACTTCGGCGTCAGCTACAAAATCAGCAAGAACACTCCCATTAGCCAGCTCATTTCCTCCCGTCTTCCCGTGTCCATCAAGATTGGCGGACAGGCGGTGGCGCTGGGCGCATTGGTGGGCTTGTTACTGGGCATTGTGGCAGCGCTGTATCATGGCACATTCTGGGATAACCTCAGTACCCTTATCTCTGTTTTGGGTGTGTCCGTGCCCAGCTATGTATTTGCGCTGGCACTGAGCTACAGCCTCGGCTTTAAGCTTCAGTGGTTTCCCATGCTCTACTCCACCAAGGAGGCCTTTGCTTCCTCGGTGCTTCCCTCCATCGCCCTTTCCATGTTCACCATGGCTTCCATCGCCCGCTTCACCCGCACGGAGATGCTGGAGGTGCTGGACAGCGACTATATGCTGCTGGCAGAGAGCAAGGGTATCGCCGGTGCTCCCCTCATTATTCGCCATGCCCTGCGCAATGCTTTGATTCCCATTATCACGGTGCTGGCGCCCCTGATTGTGGATCTTATGACCGGCTCTCTGGTGGTTGAGAAGATTTTCTCCATCCCCGGTGTGGGAAGTCTGCTTGTCACGGCGATTCAGAGTAACGACTACAATGTGGTCATCGCCCTGAGCTTTATCTATT
Source organism: Faecousia sp. (assembly GCA_045599455.1). Lineage (GTDB taxonomy): Bacteria > Bacillota > Clostridia > Oscillospirales > Oscillospiraceae > Faecousia. The sequence continues at coordinate 10,915 of JAZRVX010000126.1, forward strand.
CCGCGATGTACATCGCCATTATGCTGGTGGTAGATATCCTCTACGGTATTATCGATCCCAGAATCCGCGTTGCAAAGGACGGTGGCAAGAAATGATTTTTAAGAAAAAAACGGCTTCCGTTCCGAAAGAAAAAGCAGAGTATGTTTTTCAGGACGATGATTTTCTGGCCAAGCCAGATGTTACCGGTACCAGAATTGACAATAACTTTGCCTCCCAGAGCTATTGGAAGGATGTCTACAAGCGTTTTGTCAGCAATAAGGGTGCTCTGATTGCCCTCATGCTGATTGTGGTCATCGCGCTGCTGGCTGTGTTCGGCCCCGGCATGAATGAATACTCCTATTCCGACCAGGAGATGTCCTACAAGAACTTTGCCCCCAGAGTGCCCGGCGTTGAGAAGCTCGGCATTCTCAACGGCAATGAGAAAATGTCCACCTCCACGGGCTACAAAATCGTCAACGGTTACGAGAAGAAGGATGCTTCCGATGTGTACTACTGGTTCGGTACCGACACCTTGGGACGCGATATCTGGACGAGAGTCTGGCAGGGCACCCGCATTTCCCTTGCCATTGCCGTGGTGGCTGCCGTGCTGAATATGACCCTCGGCATGAGCTACGGCCTGATTTCCGGCTACTACGGCGGTATCGTGGATTCGGTGATGCAGCGCTTTGCCGAGATTAACAACGGCATCCCGCGATTGGTTATCTGTACGCTGCTTCTCATGGTGCTCAAGCCCGGCTTCTCCACCATCGTGCTGACGCTCGTCATTACCGAGTGGATTTCCATGAGCCGTATCGCCAGAGCCGAGATGCTCAAGCTCAAGGAGCAGGAGTTCGTTCTGGCCAGCCGCACACTGGGGGCAGGCTCCATGCGGATTATCTTCCGGGAAGTGCTTCCCAATATCATCGGTCAGATTATCACCCAGCTCATGTTCTCCATCCCCACCGCCATCTTTACCGAGGCATTTTTGAGCTTTGTGGGCCTGGGTATTCCCGTGCCCCAGTGTTCTCTGGGCAGTTTGATTTCCGATGCTTTCAACAGCTTCACCACCCATCCCTACCAGATTATCCCGCCTATAGTGGTGCTGGCTACCCTGATGCTGAGCTTCAATCTGCTGGGCGATGGCCTGCGTGAGGCCTTCGACCCCAAGATGAAAGAAATGTGAGGTGCGCTATGGCCAGAGAAAAAGTACTTACCGTCCGGGATCTCTCCATCACCTTTACCACCACCGCAGGCCCCGTCCATGCCATCCGCGGCGTGAATCTTGACCTGTACCGGGGCGAGACCCTTGCCATCGTGGGTGAATCCGGTTCCGGAAAATCCGTCACCGTCAAGGCTGCCATGGGTATTCTCGCCAAGAACGGCACTGTGGACTCGGGCTCTATTGAGTTTACCTATCACCACGATGACGGCACCACGGCTACTGTGGATATTCTGAAAATGAATAAGAAGGATATCCGCAAGCACATCAACGGCAAGCGCATTGCCATGATTTTCCAGGATCCCATGACCTCCCTCGACCCCACCATGACCATCGGCAAGCAGATTATGGAGGGCATGATTTGGCACTACAAGACCCCCAAGAAGGAAGCCTATGAAAAGGCAGTGAAGCTGCTCAAGGAGGTCGGCATCACCGATGCCGAGGCGCGCATGGGCAATTACCCCCACCAGCTCTCCGGCGGTATGCGTCAGAGAGTGGTCATCGCCATTGCGCTGGCCTGTGACCCGGAGCTGCTTATCTGTGATGAACCCACCACCGCACTGGATGTGACCATTCAGGCCAAGATTCTGGAGCTGATTCAGAAGATTCAGCGCGAGCGCAATATCTCCGTCATTTACATCACCCACGATTTGGGCGTGGTTGCCAAGGTCGCGGACTTTGTCAATGTCATGTATGCAGGCCGCATCGTGGAGACCGGTACCATTGATGAAATCTACTATGCACCTGCCCATCCCTACACCTGGGGACTGCTGTCCGCCATGCCCGACTTGGAGACCGATGACGACAGGCTTTATACCATCCCCGGATCTCCTCCCAACCTCCTGCACCCGGTGGCGGGCGATGCTTTCGCACCCAGAAATATCTACGCCCTCAATATTGATGACCGGGCAGAGCCCCCCATGTTCAAGCTCTCTGAGACCCACTATGCCGCAACATGGCTGTGTGACCCCAGAGCGCCCAAGGTGGAGCTTCCCGCAGAGCTGAAAGCCCGAATTGACCGCATGAAGAAGGAGGCCAAGTAAAATGGAAGAAAGAAAGCCTCTTTTGGAGGTCAAAGACCTCAAGCAGTACTTCAAGGTCAATTCCCACTATACCGTCCGTGCTGTGGACGGCGTGAGCTTTGAGATTTATCCCGGCGAGACCTACGGCCTTGTGGGTGAGTCCGGCTCCGGCAAATCCACCATTGGAAGAAGTATCATCCGTCTCTACGAGCCCACCGAGGGCACCATCGTCTTTGACGGCAAGGATATCAGCGGCAAGCTGAGCCGTGCCGATTCCGAGTCTCTGCGCACCCAGATGCAAATGATTTTTCAGGATCCCATGGCTTGCCTGAACCCTCGCAAGAAGGTGGGCGAAATCATCGGAGAAGGTCTGGATATTCACCATCTCTACAGCACCCGCGCCGAGCGGCAGGAGAAAATTGACCGCATCCTTGCCAAGGTCGGTCTTGCTCCCGAGCATGCAGACCGGTATCCCCACCAGTTTTCCGGCGGCCAGCGCCAGCGCGTGGGCATTGCCAGAGCGCTTATTATGAATCCCAAGCTGATTATTGCCGACGAGTGTATTTCCGCACTGGATGTGTCCATTCAGGCGCAGGTGGTCAACCTGATGAAGGATATTCAGGCCGAGACCGGCACGGCATACCTGTTCATTGCCCATGACCTGTCCATGGTCAAGTATATTTCCGACCGTATCGGTGTGCTGCACTTGGGGCATATGCTGGAGACGGGTACCACGGATGAGATTTTTGCAAACCCCGTGCACCCCTATACTCGGAGTCTTCTCTCCGCCATCCCCAGTCCCAATCCCAGAGTGGAGAAGTCGAGAGTTGCTGAGAGCTATGACTATGCAACCTCCGGCCTGAACTACCACGACGGCACGCTTCATAATGTGGGCGGCACCCACATGGTGCTGGGCACGGACGAGGACATTGCTCGCTGGACAAAATAAAAATGAACCGCGAAGGAAATTTAAGGAAATTCCTTCGCGGCTCTTTGTGTTGGGCAAACTGCGCAGAAAGAATCCCCAATTCATGGAAAAGTCCTACCTTTTGCGCAGTTGCATGTCACAATCATAACAGCTATAATATCTGTGAAAACAAGGAAAGAGGGAAATTTACGGTGGAAGAAACGAAACTTCAAGAGAACAAAATGGGCGTTATGCCCATCGGTAAGCTCCTTTTGAATATGGCTCTGCCCATGGTCATCTCCATGCTGGTGCAGGCACTTTATAATATTGTGGACTCCGTGTATGTGGCGCAGGTATCCGAAAGCGCTGTAACGGCGCTGTCTCTGGCATTCCCTGTGCAGAATATTCAGATTGGCCTTGCCATTGGCATTGCCGTCGGTGTCAATTCTGTGCTGTCTCAGGCGCTGGGTCGCAAGGATATGGAAGCGGTTGACCGCGCTGCGGGCAACGGCGTTTTCCTGATGGCAGTTGGTGCTTTTTTACTGCTGCTTTTTGGCATTTTCGGCGTGAAGCCCTACTATCATATGCAGTCTTCTGTTGCCGAGACTGTCGCGGGCGGCATCGGCTACACCAGCATCTGCACCATTTTCTGTATCGGCTCCTATACGCAGGTGCTCATGGAGCGCCTTTTGCAGTCCACCGGACGCACCGTCCACTCCATGATTATTCAGGCAACCGGTGCCATTATTAATATCTTGCTTGACCCTGTGTTCATCTTCGGCTGGTTCGGCGTGAGCGCCATGGGTGTTGCCGGCGCGGCGGTTGCCACCGTCATTGCCCAGTGGATTGCGGCAACGGTGGGCGTTGTGCTGAATCTCAAGTACAATTCCGATGTGCGCCTTTCCCTTCGCAATATCAAGCCCCATGGTGCCACCATCCGTGCCATTCTGGCTGTGGGCATTCCCACAATCGTTATGAACTGCGTGGGCTCTGTCATGAACTTCGGCCTGAACCAGATTTTCCAGAGCTTCCAGGAGACCGCAACCGGCGTCTTCGGCATTTACTATAAGCTGCAGAGCTTCTTCTTTATGCCCCTGTTCGGCCTGAACGGCGCAGTTATCTCCATCATTGCCTTTAACTACGGTGCCCGCAAGCCCGAGAGAATCACAAAGACCTTGAAGATTGCATGCTTAGTTGCCGTGTGCATCACCACAGTGGGACTGCTGGCTTTCCAGTTTATCCCGCAGGTGCTGCTGGGTATCTTTAATCCCAGTGCGGAATTCTTAGCCATTGGCGTGAAAGCGCTTCGCATTATCTCCATCCATTTCCCTGTGGCGGCATTCTGCATTATCTTGGGAGCTTGCTTCCAGGCGCTGGGCAATGGCATCTATTCTACCATTGTCTCATTGTGCCGCCAGCTCATTGTGCTGCTGCCGGTGGCGTATTTGCTGAGCCTGACCGGCGATGTGAACATGGTGTGGTGGGCATTCCCCATCGCTGAGGTGGTCAGCGCCACGGTTACAGGCATCCTGTTTGCCAGAATCTACCGAATGAAGATTGCACCTTTGTTTACAGAAAAAAAGCAGTAAACGAATAAAAAAATCACCTCTCGGGAAACTACCCGGGAGGTGATTTTGTATGAAATCCGAGGGAGATGAGCGCCTGCTCTGGGAAAATCCGAAGGAAAAGCAGGCAGCCGTCCATTCCTGCCGTGAGCACATTCGCGGAAAGTGAAATAAGGGAAGCTTTCGTCGATTAAGAAAGCAGTAAAATAGGCGGTCATTGCGAGACCATTCCGCAGAATGGTCGTGGCAATCTCAATGTTGCCAATATAACCAGGTTCATGCAAAACAATGAATTTAGGGCACGGATTGCCACATCGTGCGATTCTCGCACTCCTCGCAATGACCCTCTATCGAAAGATTTCTTTAATTGACGAAAGTCTCCTAAAGCCGGGTTATTCCTCCAGAAGTCTGTTCAAATAATTGAGCACCCGCTTTTTATCTGCCGACCATAAAGGCGCAATCAAGTCCTTCTTGGCACCGTCGCCGGTGATGCGGTGGACTGCCACATGGGGCGGAAGCACTCCCACGCAGGCTTTGAGCCATTGACCGTATGCTTCCATGCTCAGACACCGGAATTCTCCGCGGGCGTATTCTTCTTCCAGCTTGGTGCCTTTCAGCACATGCAGCAGATGGAATTTCACGCCGTCCGTGCCGGCCTTCACAGCGGCTTTCGTGGTGGCCACGGCCATATCGGGCGTTTCCCCGGGCAGCCCCAGAATGATGTGGGTGACGACTTCCAAGTTTGCCTCTTTCAGCCGCCGGACGGCATCGTAGTAAACCTCCGTTTTGTATCCCCGATGGAAGTGCTCCGCGGTCTCATCAAAGATGGTTTGCAGCCCCAGCTCCACAGAAACGGGCTTTATCTCGTTGATTTTTTGCAGCAGGGCGATGACATCCTTACCCAGACAGTCGGGGCGTGTGCCGATGGACAGCCCTACCACATCCTCCGACTCGATTGCCCGGCGGTAGAGGTCTTCAAGCTTCTCTAGGGGAGCATAGGTGGCGGTGAAGCTCTGAAAGTAGGCGATGTACTTACCGCCCTTGTTCTTGGATTCTACAAGCTTTTTTGCATCCCGAAGCTGGTCTTCCAAGCTGCCGTGGGGGGCAAAATCGCCGCTGCCGGAGCTGGAACAAAAAGTGCAGCCGCCGACTCCTATCGTGCCGTCCCGATTGGGGCAGGTGAAGCCGCCGTCTAAAGACAGCTTGTAAACCTTGCAGCCGAATTTTTCGCGGAATACCTCACTGACACGAAGCATTTCATCACCTTCCTTTCCTTGATTCTAACATCCGCACAAAGTAAAATCAATGTCCATTGCTATTTTGGAAAATCCTGCTATAATGGAAATAAAGAAAGAGAGTCTACCATATTGATTTGAGGTTTTGAAATTCCATGAAGAAAATGCTGTTTGTAATGAATCCCTTCTCCGGCCAGCGCAAGGCCAATAAGGTACTGCCGGAGATTATCTCTGCCTTCAACGGTGCGGACTACCGGGTGGAGGTACATATGACCTCCGGCCCCGGGGATGCCACCCGAGTGGTGGCGGAGTGTGCCTCCGAGCTTGACTTGGTTGTCTGCTGCGGCGGTGACGGTACCTTCAACGAAACCGTGGCCGGGCTGATGCAAAGCGGTGTGCAGATTCCCGTGGGCTACATCCCTGCAGGCTCCACCAACGATTTTGCAAGCTCCCTGCACCTTGCCACGGACTGCATCGAGGCTGCCGACCGCATCATCACCGGGCAGGTTCACACCTATGATGTGGGCAAATTCGGTGAGCGCTATTTTTCCTATGTCGCCTCCTTCGGCGCATTCACCCGCACCAGCTATACCACCCCGCAGAATATTAAGAACGCCCTTGGCCACACCGCCTATGTGCTGGAGGGTATCTCCGAGCTGTCCCAGATTCGCAAGGAGCATATCCGCATGGTCATTGACGGCGAAGTGGTAGAGGATGATTTCCTCTTCGGCGCCATCTGCAACTCCACCTCCGTGGGCGGCATCCTGACCCTAGACCCCAATCAGGTGGATATGTGCGATGGGCGTCTGGAGGTGCTGCTTCTGCGTGCCCCTCGGAGCCTTGCGGAGATTGCCGAGTGCATTCAGGCCGTGCAGTCCCAGAATTATAATAACTGCGAGATGATTACCTTCCGCTCCGCAAGTGAGATTGAAGTCTTCGCCGACCCGGAAATGCTCTGGACACTGGACGGTGAGCGGGAGGAAGGCCACGCCGAGGTGCGGGTGGTTGACTGCCACGAGGCACTGAAGCTGCTGAAATAATATGCACAATTCGACTCTGTGCTATATCACCCGGGGAAACGAAGTGCTGATGCTCCATCGGGTGAAGAAGCAAAACGATATCAACAAGGACAAATGGATTGGCATCGGCGGAAAATTCGAGGGGGAGGAATCCCCGGATGAATGCCTCCTGCGGGAGGCGAAGGAGGAAACGGGGCTGACCCTGACGGAGTATAAGCTCCGAGCCGTGGTGACCTTCCGGCAAAAGGGCGGCGAAGGGGAGTATATGTACCTCTTCACGGCAACGGACTTTGAGGGCAGCCTAACGGACTGCCCCGAGGGGGATTTGCAGTGGGTGAGCCGGGAGTTTTTGGAAAATCTTCCCATGTGGGAGGGAGACAAAATTTTTCTGGATATGCTGTGGCAGGATGTACCGTTCTTCCTGCTGACCCTGACTTATGATGGGGAAACCCTTATCGAAGCCGTTCTCGACGGCAGGAAGATCAAATAAAAAAACCGTCTGCGATTCGCAGACGGTTTTTTGCGTGCCGTGAGGATGCTGGATATGGGAATCTTTCGCGCACTTGCGTGCGCAGGACCCAGGCGGCAGCCATCAGGCATCAGAGTGGTGACTTTCGGTGAAAGGACCGTTTTTTTAGCACGCTAAAACTGATGACTGATGCCTGTTAGCTGATGGCGGAATCTTTAACGGCTACGCCGTTAAGGATTCCTTATTCCACCGGGTCGCAGTGGATGACCAGCTCAATGCCGTACATGGCCTTTGCATTTTTCTCCAGAGCATCCACCACATCGTGCGCCTCCATGGATGACAGCTCCGCGCTCAGTTCGGCATGGGCGGAGGCGTAGAGTCTGCCGGGGCCGTAGTCATGGACAAGAAGCTCGTGGATGCCCAGAACCCTTTCATCGGAAAGAAGCAGGTTTTGCAGATTTTCATACAGTGCCTGCCCGGGCTTTGCTCCGAGCAAAGGAGACACGGTTCCCGACAGCATCCGAATGCCGGATATCAGGATGAAAACCGATACGGCCAGACCTGCCCAGCCATCCAGCGGAACGCGGCTGAAATGCTCCGCGCCCATGCACAGCAGGATGACGAAGGTAGTGATGCAGTCATTGCGGCAGTCTGCGGCGGTGGCGGTCAGAACCTGGGAAGAAAGTGTCTTTCCCAGGGCGTGAAAATAGCGCCAAAGAAGCGCTTTCAGGATGATGGAGAAAATCAGAATTCCGGCAATGACAGGGGAAAACTCCATCATGGCAGGGTTCAGAATTTTGCCGACGGCGCTCTTGGCAAGCTCTCCTCCGGCAAGCAATATCAGCAGACTCACCCACAACCCGGACAGGTACTCATAGCGGGCGTGGCCGAAGGGATGGTCTTCGTCGGCGGGCTTCCGTGCCAGACGGAATCCCACGGCGGTGATGACGGAGGAAGCACCGTCGGACAGATTGTTCACGCCGTCGGCAATGAGACTGAGACTTCCGAGCATCAGTCCCGGAATGAGTTTCAGTAGACTCAGCAGAACATTGCACGCAATGCCCACAATTCCTGCGCGGCTGCCCTGACGGGAGCGCCGGGAATAATCCGGCAATTCATTTTGGGGTTCCATGGAATTCCTCCTTTCTGTATTCTATGCACGAAGATAAAAACGAACCCCACGGGATTTGTCTGAAGTCCCGTGGGGTTTTGTTCCACTGTCGTAAACGACCCGGCTCATGGCCTGCTCAAATTAGGGGTAATCATACACGAAAAGGAAAGATTTGTCAAGCATATCAGATGCTTGTCGGCAGGGAATCAGATGCTTGTTGGCAGGGAAACCGTGAAAATATTGGTTTCCTCCTGCACGGCGAGGGAGAGCGTTCCGCCGTGGGCGGTGATAGTTTCCTTGGCGATGGACAGCCCCAGACCATAGCCCCGAACAGTTTCCCGGGAGGTGTCCTCCCGGAAGAAGCGCTCAAAAATTCGCTCCCGATTCTCCTGCGCAATGGGCGCGCCGGTGCTCGCAACGCGCAGGAGGACTTTCTGATTCTCTCGGGTCAGACTGACCTGCACGGTGGTGCCGGGACTGGCGTATTTTGCGGCATTGTCCAGCAGAATGCGAACCACCTCGCCAAGCCCGGAAGAGTGCCCCATCACAGTGCAGTTCTCTGCTACATCGGTTTCCAGTGTCTTCCCGGCTTCAAAGAGTACACCCTCAAAGCTCAGGCACAGATTCTGCACCAGGTCGCTGAAATCCACGGCGGCAAACTCCGCAACGGCGGCGGTAAATTCGGCGGCATCTGCTCTTGCCAGTGTCAGAAGCCCGTCCACCAGCCCTTTCATCTGCTGCAGCTCCTCCCGGGCAAGACGGAGTCTGTCGGGGTTGGCATTATCATCGGGGGATTGCACCATCAGGGACAGATTGGACATCGCCACCGTCAGGGGTGTGCGCAGCTCATGGGAAGCATCGGCCACAAACTGCTGCCGACTGCGGATGCTCTCATCCACCGGGCGCACCATCCACCCGGACAGGAATACGCCCATAATCCCCAGCACCGCCTCGGCAATCAGTCCGAAAATCACGGAGTTTCGGGCGAGGTTGCCTCGGGCGGATTCCTCCATGGAGGCATCCACCACGGCGATGCGCATGGCACCGTCGGGAGCGGGGCGCGCCTGAAAACGGAAACGGCCAAACTCGGAAATCTCTTTCGGCGTACTTTCAGAAAAAGCCTTGTGCATAATGCCGTCCAGCTCTTCCTCGGATAGCTCTGCGTCGGAGTTCGGATGGAAATGGTAGCGCCCATCGGGGAAGGCATCCAGCATGGCAAAGGGACGATCGGCCGGGACTGTGCCGTCCCCCAGCGCCTTTTGCAGGAAATCCCGATTGCCCCGGCGGAAATTTCCTGCCAAAAGCAAATTGATACACACCAGTAGAATCGCGAGGGAGACTGCTGTCACGGTCAGGAAAACGGCCATGAATTTTAGCCGCAGTTTTTTTATCATTGGGATTCCTCCAGACGATAGCCGATGTTTCTGCGCACGCCGAGGGTCACCCCGGAGTGCAGAGCGGCCAGTTTCTTGCGCAGGAAGGAAATGTAGGCCTCCACGGAATTGTCCGTTGCATCGGATTCATAGCCCCAGACCTTCAGCAGGATGGTTTCCTTGGGCAGGAATCGGTCGGTATTGGACAGGAGCAGGCGCATAATCTCGTTTTCCTTGTTGTTGAGGGTCAGACTCCTGCCGCCGCAGGCAAGGGCGCAGGCGGCGGGATTTAAGGTCAAGTCGCCAAACTGTAAGGTATCCGCTCTGACCTCGCCGCCCCGGCGAAGGATGGCATGCAGGCAGGCCAGAAGCTCTTCGTTTTCAAAGGGCTTGGCAAGGTAGTAGTCCGCCCCCAGATTGAGCCCCTGCACCCGCTCGGGAAGTCCACCGAGAGCGGTGAGCATCAGCACGGGCACGGAGCTTTCCCTGCGAAGTTCGGCCAGTACCTGCCAACCGTCCATTTTGGGCAGCATCACATCCAGAATGATGCCATCATAGATTCCGCTCAGGGCGCAGTCAAGCCCCATCTGTCCATCCGATGCAATGTCGGCCAGATACCCGGAGGTTTTCAGAAGGTCGGAAAGGGTAGCGGCTAAATGCCGGTTGTCTTCAATAATCAAAATCCGCATAGTGTCCCTCCTTGTGCCCTTTACTGTACTGCGCGAAGCTGAAACGGGGCTGAATTTACCCCGATTTTATCAGAAGGGAAGCGGCTTTGCAATGAAAAGTTCAAATTGCACTCAGGCTCATTTCAGCTTCATGGGGTATCGTTGGCAGCACAAAGGAGGCATGCAGATGACGGATGTGTATGAGCGACGGGAACTGAAATTCCTGCTGGATGAAATGCAGAAAGCAGCATTGACAGCGATTTTGGAATCGCACATAGCACCCGGCCCATTTCCCGAGAGTGAAGTGCGCAATGTGTACTATGATACGCCCGACTATCGGCTGATTCGCACTTCGCTGGAAAAGCCCGAGTATAAGGAAAAGCTTCGGCTACGCAGTTACGGTGCGGCAAAGCCCGGGGATGCGGTGTATGTAGAACTTAAAAAGAAGTATGACGGCGTGGTCTATAAGCGGCGAATCCCCTTGGAATACAGGGGCGCTGCGGCATTCCTACAGGGGCGGGGAGAAACCCCCGACTGCCAGATTGGTAGAGAGATTGCCTATGTGCTTCACTTTTACCGCAATCTTCGCCCGATGGTGTATATAAGCTATGACCGAAAAGCATGGGCGGATGAGAGTACCGGCCTGCGGGTGACCATCGATGAAAACATCGCCTTTCGCACGGATTGCTCGAACTTGGGATGTACCGGCGAGGGAAGACCCATCCTGCGCTCGGGGCAGGGGCTTCTGGAGGTCAAAGCCCGGGGCGCCATCCCCATGTGGCTGGCGGAGAGCCTGAGCACCCTTGGCATCCGTCAGGTGAGCTTTTCCAAATACGGGAAAGCCTATGAAATCTTAAATCAAAAACCAACATCAGGAGGAAATCAATATGTTTACTTGCGTACTGTCCGATGCGGCGCAGAGCGGCAGGGGAAGTCTTGTGTGTCTGGCGGCAGCCCTGATTTTCGGGGCGGTGCTGGCCGAGTGTCTGCAGCGAAGTGACGAGTATTCCCGCAGCTTTCTTTTGACCATCGCCATGCTCCCTGTGAGCGCCTGCACGGTGATTATGATTGTCAACGGCTCCGTGGGTACGGGCATTGCCATTGCGGGCTCTTTCTCACTGGTGCGCTTCCGCTCCCTGCCGGGGCGGGGTACCCAGATTCTGGCGCTGTTTGAGGCCATGGCGCTGGGGCTTGCCTGCGGCGCGGGCTATGTGGTCTTCGCCGGGGTGTTTACGGCACTTATCTGCGGGGCAACCTATGTCTACAGCCGCTGGGGCTTCGGCGGCAGGGAGGAAACGGTCTGCAACCTGCATATTACGGTTCCCGAGGATATGTCCTTCGACGGAATGTTTGATGATATCCTGGCGCGCTATACCAAGGGCTTTGCACTGAGAAAGGTGAAGACTACCGGACTTGGCAGTCTCTACCGCCTGAGCTACCGCATCACCATGGCAGATGGCGCGAAGCAGAAGGAAATGATGGATGCACTGCGGTGCCGCAACGGCAATCTGGAAATTGCCTGCACCTGTGCTTCGGAGGAGGATGCACTGTGAAAGAATATTTGAGAAGACTGATTTGCGGCGGAATGGCATTTGCAGCTGTGCTTTCCCTTGCCGCCTGCGGCGGAAAAACCGTGACCGAGACCATACCGAGTTCCCCTGTGGCGGAAACTACACCGCCCGTACCGACGATATCCGTAACGGAACCCGAGGCGCAGAAGGATATGTTCACAAGCCGGGATTACGATGAAAGCTTTGAAAACTGCACGGTCATGGATTTGTCTGCACGGCAGGATGATTGTGTTTCCATTACCGAGGGTGGCAGCTACCTTTTGACCGGCGCATGGGAAGGCCGGATTCTGGTTGACGCCGGGGAAGAGAAGGTGCAGCTTGTGCTGTCCAATGCCGTAATTCACAACGAGGCAGGCAGCACCATCCGGGTGGAGAGCGCGGATAAGGTGTTTATCACTTTGGCTGAGGGTACAAAAAACAGGGTGTCTTCGGATGCCGAGGAGGATGCGGCGATTTTTTCCGCATGCGATCTGACCCTGAACGGAAAAGGTGCGCTGGAGGTTGAAAGCGCCAACCATGGCATCCTCAGTAAGGATGATTTGAAAATCACGAATGGAACCTACTATGTGACGGCGGGAAAACGCGCCCTGTCCGGTGGCAACTCCGTGCGCATTGCCGCGGGCACCTTCTCCCTGAATGCGGTCACGGATGCCATCCATACAAGCCATGAATCCGCCGACAAGGGCTATATCTACATTGAGGACGGGGTGTTCTTTGTGGAGGCACTTTCCGATGGTATGGATGCCTCGGGAGATATCACCATTCTGGGCGGCAGTTTCGCGATAACCGCCGGAGGCGGTGCGGAGGATGTCGCCCGAAAGCAGGAGGATGCTTTCGCCATGGGCATGCAGGGCATGAAGCCCCGAGACGATGGCCAGATGCCCATGAAGGGGGAATTCGGCGCATTCATGCAAAACGGAAAGCCCGGAGAAAGACCCAAAATGCGGGAGAATTTCACTCCGGAAAAGCCGGAACAGGCACCGAGTGAGGAAGCGAAGAGTGATACACAGACGGGCAAGGCTTTGAAATCCGGCGGAAATCTGATAATCTCCGGCGGGGTATTTAACCTGAATGCCTCCGATGATGCCATCCATGCGGACGGAAATCTGGATGTTTACGGCGGAGAATTTGCCATTACATCCGCAGATGACGGTCTCCACGGCAGCGGGGATACCGCTGTCTATGGCGGCAATATCGTGGTCAGCCAAAGCTATGAGGGCTTGGAGGGCGGCAATGTATTTATTTACGGCGGCACGCTGTCGCTGACGGCCTCCGATGACGGCCTGAACGCCGCCGGGGGCGACGGCTCGGGCTTCGGGCCATACAATCGGGACAGCTTCTGCTCCGACTCCGGCAACATCACCATCTCCGGCGGCACGGTGTATGTAAACGCCGAGGGTGGCGGCAATGATGCCAACGGGGAGCTGACTATCAGCGGCGGCAGTGTGGTAGTGGATGGCCCCGCCCGCTCCGGCAACGGCGGTCTGGATTACGGCACCGGGGCACAGATTAGCGGCGGCAGTGTGCTGGTGTTCAGCGGTGGGAATATGGAGGTCAATTTCACCTCTGCATCTCAGGGTGCGGTGCTTGTGAATGTGGGCAGTTATCCCGCCGGGACGAAGGTGGAGCTGCGCGATGAGCAGGGAAATATCATTCTCAGCGGCATTTCTGCCAAGAGCTTTTCCTCTCTCAATCTGTCCGCCCCTTCTCTGGAGCAGGGGAAGACCTACACCCTCACCGTGGGCGTGGACACCCGAAGCATCACTTTGAGTGAGCTAATCACAGGCTCGGAAAGCACAATGGGCATGGGAAAGCACCAAAACGGCGGGATGATGCACAAATGAGGGGCAGTTGTCAGTGGCGCAAGTGCAGGAATAGGAATCTATTACTGCAATATTTCGCATAGGGGCGGCTACAGTTTTTAACACAGAATCGTCCTTTCTCTCCACCATAGACAGCAAATCCCCCTCCGCGCATATCGCGGAGGGGGATGAATATTTGCAGAATTACTTTCCGAATTTCTTTGCGGCCTCTTTCAGCATCCGGCGGATAGGAAGATGGTAGGGGCATCGACCCTCGCAGGCACCGCACTCTACACAGTCGGAGGCGTGCTTGCCCATGGCATCGTAGCGGCTTCTTGCCCAGCCCTCGAGGCCGTAGCGGCTCAGGTAGCCCTCCATTAGGAACACATTGGGAATGCTGATGCCGGCGGAGCAGGGGGCGCAATAGTTGCAGCGGCGGCAGAAGGAGGTGCCCAGTCTCTGACGGACAGCTTCTGCCCGCACTTCGTCGAAGCGGGAGAAGGGGGCAGTGCTCTCGAAAGCGGCGATGTTCTGCGCAAGCTCTTTGGGCTCTGCCATGCCGGGGATGATGACGGAAACGGCGGGGTTATTCTTGATATAGCGGATGGCAAGGGGAGCATCCTCAATGGCGCCACCGGCCAGAGGCTTCATGCAGATAAAGCCGATGTTTCTTTCGGCGGCCTTTTTGATGAGGTCTTCGCCCTGATTCTCTACGATGTTGTAGGGGAACATGACAGTCTCCACCCAGTCGTAGTTCAGCACCTTGGCAAACAGCTCCGCAGAATGGGTAGTGATACCGATGTGGCGGATGAGACCGGCTTCCTTTGCCTCCCGGGCACCCTCCAGCGCGCCGCCGGGGGCGAGAATCTCCTCCAGCTCGGAGGCACTGGGGTTGTGGAACTGGTACAGGTCAATGTAGTCCGTGCGCAGATTCTTGAGGCTCGTGGCGATGTCGCTGAGCATTTCGGCCTTGGTGTGGGCTCTGCCCTTGGTGGCCAGCACGAAGTGCTCACGGATGCCCTCCAGGCCGTAGCCTAAGTATTCCTCGCTGACGGTGTAGCCCCGGGCGGTGTCGATGTAGTTGATACCGGCTTTCAGAAGCTCCTGCATGAGCACTTTGGTTCCTTCCGCATCAATGCGCTGGATGGGGATGCCGCCGAAGCCCAGACCGGAAACCCGCAGACCTGTTTTTCCTAAAGTACGATATTCCATAGTATTAACCCTTTCCCAATTCCTTGTTTTTATTGCAGGCAGCCTCCACCGCAGCGATTGCGGCGGCACGCAGACCGTGATTTTCCAGTGCTTTCACGCCCTGAATGGTGCTGCCCCCGGGGGAGCAGACCGCATCCTTGAGGGCACCGGGGTGAGTGTCGGTTTCCAGAACCATTTTGGCAGCGCCCGCCATGGTGGCGGCGGCATAGCGCATGGCTTTGGCTCTGGGAATGCCGCAGGCGACGGCACCATCGGACAGCGCCTCGATGAACATATACATATAGGCAGGGCCGCAGCCGGACAGGGCGGAGGCCGCGTCAATCAGCCGTTCCTCCAGTTTGTCCACCTCGCCGGTAACCGCCATGTCGGCAAGAAAATCCGCTTCCATCTCGGCGGTAACGAGTTCATTGCAGCAGTACTGGGTCATACCCATGCCCACAGCCACGGGGGTATTGGGCATGATGCGGATGATGGGAAGCGTGATGCCCGCCATCTCGGCAATGCGCTCGGTGGTGAGACCCGCCGCCATGGTGATTAAAAGCGGCTTTTTTTCCTGCAAGGTCTTTTGCAGCGGGGCAAGAACGCCCGCCATCATATGGGGCTTGACGGCAAGAAAAATTATCTTGCAC
Source organism: Faecousia sp. (assembly GCA_045599455.1). Classification (GTDB taxonomy): domain Bacteria; phylum Bacillota; class Clostridia; order Oscillospirales; family Oscillospiraceae; genus Faecousia. The sequence goes on from JAZRVX010000126.1 coordinate 26,696, forward strand.
TTTTCGGCAATTTCGGAAGCTGTGCCGTAGCCGATGCCGAGGCTCTGCGCCAGTGCCTCGGCCTTGCCGGAGCGGTCAGTGACCAGAATGTCCTTGGTCACGCCGGACAGGGCTTTTGCAATGGCACCGCCCATATTCCCGCAGCCGATAAATCCATATTTCATTTCCATCCCTCCGTGGACTTTTTTGTCATTATAGCGCCGAATGCACAAAAAAGATAGGGGGTAATTGAAGAAGGTGGAATAAAGGAATCTTTCGCTAAGTAAGGAAGCACTAAAATAGAAGGTCATTGCCACGCCAGCGCGCACGCTGGCGTGGCAATCTCAAATGTTTCAATTATGACGAACTTGGTATAAAATAATCGTTTTTAGGATGCGGATTGCCGCGTCGCATGATTCTCATGCTCCTCGCAATGACCCTCTATCGAAAGATTTCCTTAATCGATTAAAGCTTCCCATGATTTCTCTACTGAAAAAAGCGCGCCATCGGGATTTCCCGATGGCGCGAAGTACTATGCTTTATTCTGTTCCAGCACCAGCGTGAGTGCTTCACGGATGGTGGCAAGCCTCACTTCCTCCCGGGAGCCTGCAAAGTGACATTCCTTTGTAATCGTCCCGCGCTCATCACTGTAGCCGATGAACACCGTGCCGACCTCGTGGCCGTGGTCATCCCCGCCGGGGCCTGCCAGACCTGTGACGGAGACGGCAATGTCGGCATCCAGCGCCTTTCGGGCGCCGACTGCCATGGCGCCTGCCACCGGGGCGGAGACCGCGCCGTATTGTCTGAGGTCGTCCTCCGGCACACCCAGAAGCTTATGCTTGATTTCATTGCAATAGCTGATGATGCCGCCGCGGTAGACAGCGGATGCCCCGGACACGGAGGTCAAGGCGCTTCCGATTCCGCCGCCGGTGATGGACTCAGCCATTGCAAGTGTTTTGCCTTGCAGGCAGGAAAGAACCTCAGAGCAAAGGTGCATCATGGTAGTTCACCTTAATCTTTTCAACGCTTGCCAGCGCCTTTTCAATCAGCGCCTGACGATCCAGGTTCCGCTCGGCATAGAGCACCTGACCTAAGGTCGGCTTGGTCTTGGGATGCTTGGGAGTGAAGACCGTGCAGCAGTCCTCATAGGGCAGGATGGAGGTCTCCAGGGTGCCGATTTTGCGGGCGATGGTGATAATCTCCTCCTTGTCCATGCCGACCAGCGGCATGAAGATGGGGATATCCACCACCGCACCGGTGACGGCCATGGCCTCCATGGTCTGGGATGCAACCTGACCCAGGTTCTCACCGGTGACAAGACTTCCGCAGCCGTCTTCCTTGGCGATTCTCGCGGAAATCTCCATCATAAACCGGCGCATAATCAGGGTGAAAAATTCCTCGGGGCAGTTGTCCCGAATGGCTTCCTGAATCTCCGTAAAGCCCACAATATTGACAGTCATCTTGCCGGAGTAGCGGGTAACCAGTCTCGCAAGCTCCAGCACCTTGTTCTTGGCAAGCTCGGAGGTATAGGGGTAGGAGAAGAAGTGCACCGCTTCAATCTCCACACCGCGCTTTGCCATCATGTAGCTGGACACCGGAGAGTCGATGCCGCCGCTGAGCAGACACATGGCTCTGCCGCCCACGCCGGTGGGAAGACCGCCTGCACCGGGTTCGGCGGGACCGTGAACATAGGCCGAGTGGTCGCGCACTTCCACATATACCGTGTAGTCGGGGTGGTGCACATCCACGGCGGTTCCGGGGTGAGCATCGGCAAGGCGGCCGCCGATTTCCTGAGAAATCTGAATGGAACTCATGGGGAACTGCTTGTCGCTTCGCTTGGACTCCACCTTGAAGGACTTGGCAAAGTCAATGTCATCGCCTAAGTAGCTCTCAATGGCCTCAAAGATGGCATCCATATTCTTCTCTGCGGGGCGGCAGCGGCACAGGCTCACCACGCCGAAGATGGAGTGGCAGGCTTCCCATGCGCCGTCCACATCGCAGTCCTCGTTCTGCGGCTCAATGTAAACCGTGGACTGCAGGATATATACATCAAATTCGCCGAAGGGCTTCATCCTGCGGCGGATATTCTGGCGTAGTCTCGTCTCAAACTGGCGTTTGTTGCCGCCCTTGAGAATAATCTCGCCCAGCTTCATAAGCAGTATCTCATTCATAGCATCTACCTCTTTTTTCTCATTTCCGAGAAGTCATTCTATCACAGTGCCCTCCGGCTGTCAAATCACTGATTGGCAATGCGCTCGGCCAAATCCGTCAGGTATATCCAGCGCTCGGTCTTCGCTTCAAGTGCTGCTTCCAGTTCGGATTGCTTTGCCATCAGCTCCTGCAAGCGCACATAGTCCGAGGCGTTTTCCTCCTGCAATTGCTTCACTTCTTCAATCTGTGCCTCCAGCGCGGCGATACACCCATCAATGGTGTCAAATTCCCGCTGCTCTTTGAAGGAAAACTTGAGCTTTGTATTGCGGGTTCGCTCTGCGGGGGCGGCCTTGGGCTTTTCCTCTTTGGCAGGTTTGTCCGTGCTGCTCTCCAGCCAGTTGGTAAAACCGCCGATGTACTGCTTTACTGTGCCGTCCGGCTCCACCGCAAAGGTGCGCTTACAGATTCTGTCCAGAAAATAGCGGTCATGGGACACAGCCACGATGGCTCCGGGGAAGGTCTCCAAGTAGTTTTCCAGCACCGTCATGGTGGGAATGTCCAAGTCATTTGTCGGCTCGTCCAGCAGCAGAACATTGGGCTTGGATGCCAAGATACCCAGCAGGAAAAGACGGCGCTTCTCGCCGCCGGAGAGCTTGCCGATGGGTCTGTGCTGCATCGCCCCCGTAAAGAGAAACTGCTCCATGAGCTTGGAGGCCGTGAGCACGCCGTCAGGGGTCTCAATGTGGTCGCCGAAGGATTTCACATAGTCCAGCGCCGTCTCCAAGTCGTTCATTTCTGCCCCGTGTTGGGAGAAATACCCCGACTTTACGGTATCACCCACCGTCACCGTACCCTTGTCGGGCTGAATATAGCCTGCGAGGAGATTGAGAATGGTGGACTTTCCCGTGCCGTTGTTGCCCACGATGCCTACGCGGTCAGAGCGCTGCAAGAGGAAATCAAAGTCCCGAATGACGGTTTGTCCGTCAAAGGCTTTTGTTACGCCCGCGCATTCGATGGTCTTCTTGCCCAGTCTTGAGGAGATGGCAGAAAGTGCCGTCATGGACTGCACAGTCTCGGGCGGAAGCTCGGCTTTCAACGCGGCATAGCGCTCCAGCCGCTCCCGGCTTTTCGTGCCCCGGGCGCAGGGACCTTGCAGCACCCATATCAGCTCCCGGCGCAGGATGGACTGGCGCTTGCGTTCGGAGGCCGCCTGCATCTGCTCCCGCTTGGCCTTGCCGTTTAAGTAGGCGGAATAGCCGCCCTCGTAGAGGTAGAGCTTGCCGAACGCGATTTCCGCCGTGCGGTCTGCAACCCGCTCCAGAAAATAGCGGTCATGGGTAATCATCAGGATGCCGCCGGAGAAACGCTGCAGGTATTCTTCCAGCCAGCCGATCATTTGAGCATCCAAGTGGTTGGTCGGCTCGTCCAGCAGAAGCAAATCTGCCGGGTGCAGCAAACATCCCGCCAGTGCCACACGCTTGCGCTGACCGCCGGAGAGGGTGCCCATCTTCTGCTCCAAGTCCGTGATGCCCAGCCGCGTGAGAATCTCCACCGCTTCATAGCGGGCGACCTCCCGGGCGGTGGGGTCGAGCCCCGTAATCACCTGATCGATAACGGAAAGCTCTGCATCGTAGGCGGGGTTCTGGGGAAGATACCCAACCCGCACATTGGGGTCATAGCTGACCGTTCCCGCATCCGGCTTTTCCACCGATGCCGCCAGACGCAGAAATGTGGACTTGCCGCAGCCATTGACACCCACAATGCCCACCCGGTCTCCGGCTTTCATGTGAAATGTGACCCCATCCAAGAGACTTCGGTCACCGTATGTCTTGCTGATATTTTCAATGTCGAGAAGCATAGATACTCCTTTGAAAATGGGAATAAAGGGAGCTTTAGCGGCTCTGCCGCGAAAGATTCCTCACTGTCTTCCGATGGAACTTGCTCGGTACTGGATGGCCTCGGCGATATGGGAGGGCTGAATCTCGGAGCAGCCGTCCAAGTCCGCGATGGTGCGGGCGACTTTCAGAATGCGGTCATAGCTTCGGGCGGTTAAGCCCATAGCATCGAAGGCATCGTGCATAAGCTCGGCGCATTCGTCACTTAAATTGCAGAATCTGCGCATATCCTCCGGCTCCATGTGGGCGTTGCACTTGCCGGAGCCGAAGCGTGTATTCTGCACCCGGCGGGCGGCATTTACACGCGCCCGAATATCGGCGGAGCTTTCCGCTTCCTGACGGGTGCGCAGGTCTTCAAAGTGGACGGCAGGAACTTCCACGATAATGTCGATTCTGTCCAGCATGGGTCCGGAAATTCGGCTCTGGTAGGCATCCACGCTCATTTGAGAGCAGCGGCAGCGGCCGGAGGGGTCACCGTACCAGCCGCACTTGCAGGGATTCATGGCGCAGATGAGCTGGAAGCGGGCGGGGTAGGTCACCGCTCCCACAGCCCGGGAGATGGTCACGACACCGTCCTCCAGAGGCTGACGCATGGAGTCCAGGGCATCTTTCTTGAATTCGGGCAGCTCGTCCAGAAACAACACACCCTCATGCGCCTGGGAGATTTCACCGGGCTTGGGATTCGTGCCGCCGCCAACCAAGCCCACATTGGACACTGTGTGGTGGGGGGAGCGGAAGGGACGGCGGGTCACCATGGGCGCATTCTTGGACAATAGTCCCATGACGGAGTAGACCCCGGAAACCTCCAACGCCTCATCCCATGTCATATCCGGCAGGATGGAGGGCATGCGCTTACTGAGCATACTCTTGCCGGAGCCGGGAGGCCCCACCAAGAGCACATTGTGGCCGCCCGCTGCTGCGACCTCCAGTGCCCGCTTTACATTCTCCTGCCCCAGCACATCCTTGAAGTCCGGCCCTTGGGTCGTAACGGGCGCGGGGTTCCAATCGGGGGTGGGGCAGATGCTTATTTCGCCGTTCAGGCAGGCAATCAGCTCGGAAAGAGAGTGCACGCCGATGACCTCCGCGCCCCGGGCAAGGGTCGCTTCCGCGGCGTTGTCCGCCGGGACATAGAGGCGCTCAACACCCTCGTTGCGCGCGCCCAGCGCCATGGGGAGCACACCGGGCACGGCTCTGAGTGTGCCGTCCAATCCCAGCTCCCCCAAGAATGCATACTTGCCCTTGGGCACTTTCACTTCCCCGGTGGCAGTCAGAATCGCCACCGCGATGGGAAGGTCATAATGAGTGCCCACCTTTTTCAGTCCCGCAGGTGCCAGGTTCAGGGTGATACGGCTGACGGGGAACTTATGCCCGGAGGTCTTCACCGCCGCGCGGACGCGATCGCGCGCCTCCTTGACGGCGGCATCGGGCAGACCCACCACATCGAAGCCGGGCAGACCGTTTGTAATAAAGCTCTCCACCGTGACCACCGTTCCGGCCAATCCCGTCAGAGCCAGAGAAAGTACACTGCAATTCATGGCGACACACTCCCGCTTTGCATTTGCCTATATCATAGCGCAGTTTCGGCAAAAAGGCAATTTATTTGATGGCCGCTTGCTTGCTTTTTGCGTAGGGGTGTGGTAGAATCCGAAAAAATCAAGGAGGTGCCTTGTATGGAGAAATTCATTCCCTACGAAAAGCAGTCGAAGAAGGCAAAGAAAGCCGTGAACGCCGCCCGCCGGGGCAGTTGGGGCGGGGTGAATCCCATCACCCGAAAGCCCGAAAATTCCAAAGCATACAAAAGGACGAAGAATCGGAAGGTTGATTTCCCGGATTCTTCGTCCTTATTCTTTATGTAAAATCCACCGTAAGTCCGGAGTGCATCTCGGTGAGCTTATCGCCCAGCTCCTCGCGCAGAATCTCCATGGCATCCATACCTGTGCAGTGGCCGGTAATCACATGGGAAATCCCGGACTGCCGAATCTGCCGGGCAAGGGTGCGCACTTCGCCGGGCTCGGAGCGGAATAGATGCAGCCCACCTACTAAGGCGTGGACAGGCTCCCCGGGAAAGCGCTTTTGCGCCTCCCGGATGATGGTGTCGGCACCGCCGTGGCAGCAGCTGTTGAAAATCACCAGCCCCTTTTGCGTGCGAAAATCAGGCTCTGCTCATGGGAAAACTTTTCCGGCACCAATTCACCGTTTTCCTGCACGAACATCTTTGCCCGCCGCCCGGCCTGCTCCACTCCGGGGTCACTGTGGGGCAGCAGCCACACGCCCGGGGAAAGCTCCATTTCTCCGCTGACATATTCCAGCCGCTCCCGGTGGGCTTCCAAGCTTCCCTTGCGGATGCCGATGTAGTCCAGCCCTGTGGGCTTTAAGCTGTAGCAGTTCTCGCCGCAGGGGCGCAAATAAAATTTTGCCTTTTCGTTTCTTGCGAAGAAGGCATCCCAGCCGTCACTGTGGTCATAGTGGGCATGGGACAAGATGCCGAAGTCCACACCATTCAGGTCAATGCCCAGCTTCTCGGCATTATCGGCAAAGGCACCGCTGGTGCCGCAGTCCAGAAGAAAGCTCCTGCCGCCGAAGGCAATGTGGATGGAAAGCCCCCATTCTCCTGCCATAGTCTCCGTTTCTCGGTTGTCAATGAGCACCGTCATACGCATGGCCGCAACCTCCTCGTTCGTTTTCTTTATCATACCGCGCCCATGCCCGAAAGGCAACGCAAAGATTGCGAGATGGACAAAAAGAATCCGAGACAGTGCATGAGGCAGGGGCGGCGCTTTTCGTTGTGTCTTCCACATTTTTGGATGGAAAAGCATAAAATCCATAAAAAATCCACATTGCAGCAGCTCCGGAAATTCGGAATACCCAACCTCTTTTTTGTGTGACACCCCGCATTTCGCGACTTGTACAAAATTGAGACGGAATTCTTGTTTAATAAAAGGAATTTTACGGTAAGCCTGCTTTTGTGCCTTTACAAGCGAAAAAATTGGTGGTATGATATCTGGGACAAAATCTGAATACTTTAGGAGGTATTTCATTTTGGCTAGAAAATTTAAAACCATGGACGGCAACACTGCTGCTGCCCACGTCAGCTATGCCTTTACCGAGGTCGCTGGCATCTACCCCATCACCCCTTCCAGCCCCATGGCCGATAATGTGGACCAGTGGTCCGCTGCCGGCCGCAAGAACATCTTCGGCGACACCGTCAAGGTCGTTGAGATGCAGTCCGAAGCAGGTGCTGCCGGTACCGTTCACGGCTCTCTGGCCGCCGGTGCTCTGACCACCACCTACACCGCCTCTCAGGGTCTGCTGCTGATGATCCCCAACATGTACAAGATCGCCGGCGAGCTGCTGCCCTGCGTGTTCCACGTCTCTGCCCGTACCGTGGCTGCTCAGGCTCTGAACATCTTCGGTGACCACTCCGACGTGTACGCCTGCCGTCAGACCGGTTTTGCAATGCTCTGCGAGACCAATGTGCAGGAAGTCATGGATTTGGGCGCTGTTGCCCATCTGGCCGCTATCGAAGGCCGCGTTCCCTTCATCAACTTCTTCGATGGTTTCCGTACCTCCCACGAGATCCAGAAGATTGCTATCTGGGACTACGAGGATCTGAAGGAAATGGTCAACATGGATGCTGTCAATGCTTTCCGTGCTCACTCCCTGAACCCCGAGCGTCCCGCAATGCGTGGTTCTCACGAGAACGACGACATCTTCTTCCAGCACCGTGAGGCCTGCAACAAGTACTACGACGCTCTGCCCGCAGTGGTCGAGAAGTACATGGCCAAGGTCAACGAGAAGCTGGGCACCAACTACCAGCTGTTCAACTACTACGGCGCTGAGGATGCCGACCGCGTCATCGTGGCTATGGGCTCCATCAACGATGTGGCCGAGGAAGTCATCGACTACCTGAACGCTCACGGCGAGAAGGTCGGTCTGGTTAAGGTTCGTCTGTTCCGTCCCTTCTGCGCTGACAAACTGCTGGAGGCTCTGCCCAAGACCGCCAAGAAGATTGCTGTTCTGGACCGCACCAAGGAGCCTGGCTCTCAGGGCGAGCCCCTGTACCAGGATGTGGTCATGGCTCTGGCCAAGGCCGGTGTCAATGATGTGACCGTTATCGGCGGCCGTTACGGCCTGGGTTCCAAGGATACCCATCCCGCTTCCGTCTTCGCCGTTTACGAGGAGCTGACCAAGGCTCAGCCCAAGCACGAGTTCACTCTGGGCATCGTGGACGATGTGACCCACCTGTCCCTGGACGAGAAGGTCTCCCCCAACACCGCAGCTGTCGGCACCATCGAGTGCAAGTTCTGGGGTCTGGGCGGGGACGGTACCGTCGGTGCAAACAAGAACTCCATCAAGATTATCGGTGACCACACCGACAAGTATGTGCAGGCTTACTTCCAGTACGACTCCAAGAAGACCGGCGGCGTGACTGTTTCCCACCTGCGCTTCGGCGACAACGCCATCAAGTCCCCCTACTACATCAACAAGGCTGACTTCGTGGCCTGCCACAACCCCTCCTACATCACCAAGGGCTTCAAGATGGTTCAGGATGTCAAGCCCGGCGGCGTGTTCCTGATTAACTGCCAGTGGTCCATGGAGGAGCTGGAGCATCATCTGGATGCTGCCTCCAAGAAGTACATCGCTGACAACAACATTCAGCTGTACCTGATTAACGCTATCGACCTGGCCATCAAGGTTGGCATGGGCAAGCGTACCAACACCATCCTGCAGTCCGCTTTCTTCACTCTGGCTAACGTCATGCCCGCTGAGGATGCCGTCAAGTACATGAAGGATGCTGCTGAGCACTCCTACGCCAAGAAGGGCATGGATGTTGTTGAGAAGAACTGGAACGCTATTGATGCCGGTGCTACCGCATTCGTCAAGGTTGATGTTCCCGCCGTTTGGGCTAACGCTGTTGCCGCTCCCGCAGACGAAGTCCTGGAGGGTCCCGCAGCTACCGTCAAGCTGGTTAAGAACATCCTGAAGCCCGTGGGCAAGATGGACGGTTACAGCCTGCCCGTCTCCGCTTTCGATGACTGCGTCGATGGTCAGTTCGCTCTGGGCGCTTCCGCATACGAGAAGCGCGGCGTTGCCGTCACCGTTCCTCACTGGGACGAGACCAAGTGCATCCAGTGCAACAACTGTGCTTATGTCTGCCCCCACGCTACCATCCGTCCCTACGCTCTGACCGAGGCTGAGGCTGCTGCTGCTCCTGCAAATGCACGCCTGGTTGACATCAAGGCCGGCAAGGGCAAGGGTGTCTACAAGTTCACCATGGCTGTGTCTCCTCTGGACTGCATGGGCTGCGGCGTCTGCGTCGGTGTCTGCCCCACCAAGGCCATCACCATGGTTCCCCAGGAATCCGAAGCTGCCGAGCAGGCTGTCTGGAACTACATGGTCTCCAAGGTTGCCGACAAGCCCGACATGCAGGACAACACCGTCAAGGGCTCTCAGTTCAAGCAGCCCCTGCTTGAGTTCTCCGGCTCCTGCGCAGGCTGTGCCGAGACCTCTTACGCTCGCCTGATTACTCAGCTGTTCGGCGACCGTATGTACATCTCCAACGCTACCGGTTGCTCCTCCATCTGGGGCGGCCCCGCTGCTACTGCTCCCTACACCGTCAACAAGGAAGGCCACGGCCCCGCTTGGGCTAACTCCCTGTTCGAGGACAACGCAGAGCACGGCTTGGGTATGTACACTGCACAGGCCGTCATCCGTGAGTCCCTGGCCAACAAGGTCAAGGCTGTCATGGAGTCCACCGCTTCCGACGAGCGCAAGGCTGTCTGTAAGGCATGGCTGGATACCTTCACCGACGGCGAGGCCAACAAGGAAGCAACCAAGGCTCTGGTTGCCAACCTCGAGGAAAATGTCTGCTGCGACACCGTGAAGGACATCCTGTCCAAGAAGGAATACCTGTCCAAGAAGTCCGTGTGGATCTTCGGCGGCGACGGCTGGGCATACGATATCGGCTTCGGCGGCGTTGACCATGTGCTGGCCTCCAACAAGGATGTCAATGTCTTCGTCTTCGATACCGAGGTTTACTCCAACACCGGCGGACAGGCCTCCAAGGCTTCCAACATCGGTCAGGTTGCTCAGTTCGCTGCCTCCGGTAAGGAAACCAAGAAGAAGTCCCTGGCTGAGATTGCCATGAGCTACGGCTATGTCTATGTCGCTCAGGTCGCTATGGGCGCTAACCAGGCTCAGACCATCAAGGCTATCACCGAGGCTGAGGCTTATAACGGTCCTTCTCTGGTCATCGGCTACGCTCCCTGCGAGATGCACTCCATCAAGGGCGGCATGACCAACTGCCAGGCTGAGATGAAGAAGGCTGTCGAGTGCGGCTACTGGAATATGTTCCGCTTCGATCCCTCTAAGGAGACCGGCAAGTTCACTCTGGACTCCAAGGCTCCCAAGGATGGCTATCAGGAGTTCCTGATGAACGAGGCTCGCTACAGCCGTCTGACCCGTGAGTTCCCCGAGCGTGCAACCACTCTGTTCGCCAAGAACGAGGCGGCTGCTAAGGAGCGCTACGAGCACCTGCTCAAGCTGGTCGAGATGTACAAGGACTAATCCTTAGTCATCGGAATCCTCAATGAATATTTCCCCTCCCCGCAAGGGGAGGGGATTTTTAGAAGGTAAGTATATGAATATTGAACTTCGTCCTTGGGATATGTCCATGACCGAGGCGTTACAGCATATTTGCAACCATGTGGACAGAACATATCTAACCAACCGCATGCCACACCCTTACACGCAAGACGACGCCGAATGGTACTTAAATAGGATTGCCGGGCACGATGGCACAGACGGTCTGTGGCGCGCGATTGTTGTGGACGGCATCGTCTGCGGCAATATCTCCATTGAGCAGAAAGCGGATGTCTTCGCTTGTGACTGCGAAATCGGCTATACCCTCCTGGATGAATACAAAGGACAGGGTGTTATGACGGAAGCGGTGCGGAAGATGTGTGCGCTGGCATTCCAAAAGCTGAAAGTCATCCGAATTACCGGCCTTGCAGATGCCCCCAATCTTGCCTCCCGGAGAGTGCTGGAGAAGAACGGCTTTGCCTTTGAAGGCCTTATGAAAAACGCCGTATGCAAAGACGGAAATATCCGGGATTTGGTATTTTACGGAAAGTTGAAAGAAGAACATGAATAAGAAAGAATTGCTTCGCACAGTGAAATTCACGCTGTTTTCCATTTCTGCCGGTGCCATTGAGCTGGTGGTATTTGCGCTGCTGGAGCGGCTCACCCCATGGAGCTACTGGCCCTGCTATCTTCTTGCCTTAATTGCCTCCGTGGTATGGAATTTTACCCTGAACCGAAACTACACCTTTCAGGCGAGCAACAATGTCCCCATTGCCATGGCGAAGGTGGCGCTGTTCTACGCCGTGTTTACGCCGGCATCTACTCTGGTTGGAAACTACCTTGCCGAGAGCCTTATGTGGAACGAATATCTGGTGACGGGGCTTAACATGATTGCCAATTTCGTTCTGGAATATGTATATGACCGCTTTTATGTCTTCCGGGATTCCATCGACACCCGGGGAAAGGATGCAAGATGATTGGAACTGTGATTGCCATTGACGGCGACTATGCCGTGGTGCGCTATGATGCCACCGGCACCGAATCCCATGTGGCGCTGATGATGCTCCCCGGCGTGGATGTGGGCAGCAAAATCAAGTTTGAAAATTTTGAATACGAGGTACTGTAAGGCAAGCGTGCATTGCAAAGGCAAAAACCGTAGACTACGGTTATGAACAAAGTTTTTCAGTACTGCACAAAACCGGAGGAAAGCTTTTCTCCGGTTTTGTGCGTTTTTGATGATATGTGTCTTGTGTTTTGCGCGTAAAAAGCTATAATGGAATTATCAGATAAAAGGGGGAGTTCACCGTGTATGACTGCATTATCATCGGCGGTGGTGTGATTGGCTGCGCCGTTGCCAGATACCTATCCCGTTACGAAGGAAAATTCTGCCTGCTGGAGCGGGAAAGCGATATTGCCTGCGGCACCTCAAAGGCCAATTCGGCCATCATTCATGCGGGCTTTGATGCTGCGTTTGGCTCCAAAATGGCTGCCTACAATGTGCGCGGCAATCGGATGATGACAAAGCTTTCCGAGGAGCTGGACATTCCCTTCAAGCGCAACGGCTCGCTGGTCGTGTGCCTTGACCGGGAGGATTTGCCGAAGCTGAAAGACCTCTGTGAAAACGGCGTGAGAAACGGCGTGGAGGGGCTTCGGATTTTAGATACCGAGGAACTGCACGCCATGGAGCCCAATGTGGTGGAGTCCGCCGTGGCGGCACTCTACGCCCCCACGGGCGGCATTGTCTGCCCCTTCCGCATGACGCAGGCATTTGCGGAGAACGCCGCCGCCAACGGCGTGGAATTTCGGCTTGCTACACCGGTTCGCAGTGTTTTCCAATGTGCCGACGGTACATGGCAGGTGGAAACCGAAACAGGGAATCTGCGCGCCAAGACGGTTGTCAACAGCGCAGGACTCTACAGCGCCGTATTTCACAATCAGGTGTCCGAACGCAAGATTCATATTACCCCCCGGCGGGGCGACTACTGTCTGCTGGATAAGTCCGCCGGAGACCATGTGAAATGCACGGTGTTCCAGCTCCCGGGAGCCAAGGGCAAGGGTGTTCTCGTGACCCCCACCGTCCACGGCAATCTCCTTGTGGGACCCACGGCGGTGGATGTGGATGACTTTGAAGCCACCGCAACCACGGCGGAGGGACTGGAGGCGCTGATTTCCAAGGCAGGTTCCGCAGTCCGGGGAATCCCCATGCATACGGTCATTACCTCCTTTGCGGGTCTGCGTGCCCACGAGGACGGTCACGAGTTTATTCTGGGCGAGGTAAGCGATGCCGAGGGCTTCTTTGACTGCGCCGGTATCGAGTCGCCTGGCCTGTCCTCCGCCCCCGCCATCGGTCTGGATACGGCGGACTGGGTGGCGCAGAAGCTGGCACTGCCCGAAAAATCCGATTTTATCCCCACGCGCAAGGGGATTTTGGATGCCCGGGAGCTTTCCTTTGAAGAACGGGCTAAGCTGGTTCGGGAGAACCCTGCTTACGGGCAGATTATCTGCCGCTGTGAGGGAATCTCCGAGGGGGAAATTCTCGATGCCATCCGCCGCACCCCCGGTGCCACGGATGTGGATGGTGTGAAGCGCCGTGTCCGCGCCGGCATGGGGCGCTGTCAGGGCGGATTCTGCAGCCCCAAAGTGATGGAAATTCTGGCGCGGGAGCTGGGAAAATCCATGAATGAGATTACGAAAACCGGTAGTGGCTCTGCCTATACTGTGGGCAGAACCAAGGAGGCAGATCATGGAGCGTTATGATATCGTGATTATCGGCGGAGGCCCCGCAGGTCTTGCCGCCGCCATATCCGCCCGGGATGCCGGAGTGGAGCGCATCCTCATTTTAGAGCGTGACCGGGAATTGGGCGGCATTCTGAACCAGTGCATTCACAATGGTTTCGGTCTGCACACCTTCGGTCAGGAGCTGACAGGCCCGGAGTACGCCGCAAAATATGCCGATGAAGTCCGTGCGCGCAATATCGAGTATCGGCTCAATACCATGGTGCTGGATATCTCCCGGGAGAAGGTCGTCACGGCTATGTCGAGTACGGACGGCCTCTATGAGATTGAGGCTGTGGCCGTCATCCTGGCCATGGGCTGCCGGGAGCGCAGCCGCGGCCAGCTGAATATTCCCGGCTACCGCCCGGCGGGTGTCTACTCCGCCGGCACGGCGCAGCGCCTTGTGAATGTGGAAGGGTACCTGCCCGGCAGGGAAGTGGTTATTCTGGGCAGCGGTGACATCGGCCTTATCATGGCGCGCCGCATGACATTGGAGGGTGCCAAGGTCAAGGTGGTTGCGGAGCTCATGCCCTATTCCGGCGGCCTCAAGCGCAATATCGTCCAGTGCCTGGATGACTTCGGCATTCCTTTGAAGCTCAGCCACACCGTCACCGCCATTCACGGCAAGCACCGTGTGGAGGGCGTGACCATTGCCGAGGTGGATGCAAACCGCAAGCCCATCCCCGGAACCGAGGAGTATTATTCCTGTGATACCCTGCTTCTGTCCTGCGGCCTGATTCCCGAAAATGAGCTTTCCCGCACCATGGGTGTGGGGATGCACACCGTTACCGGCGGCCCTCGGGTGGACGAGAATTTGCAGACCGATATCCCCGGTGTGTTCGCTGCGGGCAATGTACTCCATGTTCACGACCTGGTGGACTTCGTTTCCCGGGAGGCCGGGGCGGCAGGTCTGGCCGCTGCCCGCTATGTCCGCGGGGAGGCTGAAGACAGCCCCGCGGTGCAGGTTGCCGTTCGCGGCGGTGTGCGCTACACCGTTCCCGAACGGGTGCACACGGAAAAAATTGCAGATAATTTAACCATCCGCTTCCGCGTGGGCGGTGTGATGAAAGACAGGTATATCAATGTGTATCTGGATGACGAGCGGGTTTGCCACCGCAAGCGCCCCATCATGGCACCCGGGGAAATGGAAACCGTGGTGATTCCCGCTCAGGCGCTTATATCTCACGGCAAGGTCGGCACCATTACCGTGGCAGTGGAGGAGGCATAACATGGAAAAGCATTTAACCTGCATCGGCTGCCCCATGGGCTGTGCGCTGACCGTCACTTTGGAGGGCGGCACCGTCACTTCTGTCACAGGCAATACCTGCAAGCGCGGCGCGGACTATGGCCGCAAGGAGGTTACGAATCCCACAAGAATCGTCACTTCCACAGTGCGCTGCACAGGCGGTAAGCTTCCCTGCGTGTCCTGCAAGACGGCGCAGGACATCCCAAAGGGAAAGATTTTTGATGTGATGAAAGCACTGGAGGGCGTGACGGTTTCTGCCCCCGTGCATATCGGCGATGTTCTGATTCCCGATATTGCGGGTACCGGGGTGGACTGCATTGCTACCCGAAATGTGGAGGCAATGCATGGCTGATTGCGCAAACTGCTCCGGGCACTGCCACGATGGGGCATGCCCTGCCGGGGGCTCCCTGGAGCTTACCACGCCCGAGATTGCATTTTTGCATCAGATGGCACAGTTCGCCTTCGTGGCGGTCGCCCGCCGCCCGGATGATATGACACCCCATGCAGCCCCCGACAGCGAAGAGATGTCTCTGGTATTGCAGTGTCTGGAAAAAAAGAACCTGATTTCCATTGACTACGGCGCCCCCTTAAAGGGCTTTGACTACAGTGTGTTCCAAACTTTGCGGGTGCATGGCAGCGCGGGACTTACCGAGCGGGGCATGCATGTGCTGGAACTGCTGGAAATTCAGGGAATCGAGTAAAAAATCCACAAATCGGGGTTGACAAAGCCCCGCGGCAGTTGTATGATTGCCACATACGAAAAACAGGCTGTGAAGGGAAGAGTAAGCTTTCCGATGCCGTTCAGAGAGCCCCGGTTGGTGTGAAGGGGTACGGATAGAAGAGCTGAACATGGTCCCGGAGCTGTGCGGACGAAGTCTTGAGTCCGTGACGGGTGCGCCCGTTAAAGCGCAGGAGTATGTTGGTACTCTCTGAGGCAGTCGCCGTGAGGCGGTTGCGAAGCAAGGTGGTAACACGGATTTTCCCGTCCTTGTGCGTAAGGCACAAGGACGGTTTCTTTTTTAGGAGGGATTTATTTGGAACCGATTATTGAACTGCAGGGGCTGTGCAAGACCTTCGGCACAGGTGTCAATCAGGTCAATGCGCTGCAAAATGTCAGCATTGCGGTGCAGTCCGGTGATATCTTCGGTATTATCGGCCTGTCCGGTGCGGGCAAGTCCACGCTGGTGCGCTGCATTAACCTGCTTGAGCGCCCCGACACGGGCAAGGTGCTCTTCCACGGGGAGAACCTGATGGACTTGGATGACAAGGCACTTCGTGACCGTCGGCGTAAAATCTCCATGATTTTCCAGTCCTTCAATCTGCTGGATCAGCGCACTTCTCTGGATAATATCTGCTTCCCCATGGAGATTGCCGGGGTGAAGCGGGAGGATGCCAAGAAGCGTGCAAGGGAACTTCTGGAAATCGTGGGTCTGCCCGACAAGGCCGACAGCTACCCCGTGCAGCTGTCCGGCGGACAGAAGCAGCGAATTGCCATCGCCCGCGCTCTTGCCTCCGACCCGGAGGTTCTGCTGTGCGATGAGGCAACCTCCGCCCTTGACCCCAAGACCACGGACTCTATCTTAAAGCTTTTGCAGGAAATCAACCGCACCCGGGGCATCACGGTGATTATCATCACCCACCAGATGTCCGTCATTGAGCAGATTTGCAATCGGGTGGCGATTCTGGACTCCGGCGTGGTGGCGGAGATTGGCGCTGTGGAGAGTGTCTTTACCAATCCCCAATCCAAGGCGGGCAGACGCCTGGTCTCTCCCGAGGTTACCCTGCCTGTTGGTACATGGGATATCCCCATCGCCCGTATCGCCTTCAACGGCAATGCCTCCGAGGAGCCCGTCATTGCATCCTTGGTACGCACCACGGGCTTTGATGTGAGCATTCTGGGCGCGGCCACCCGCAATGTGGACGGCAAGGCCTTCGGTGCCATGCTGATTTCCCTGCCCGAGGATAAGACCAAGGCAAAGGAAATTCTGGACTACTTAAACAAGCTTGACGGCGTGACAGCCGAGGAGGTGAGCGGCAATGTTTGATTTATTCTCCGATGCGGCCAAGGTTGCCGCTCAGTGGGAGATTATCACCAGCCAGTATGGCTTCGCCATCTGGGAGACTATGTATTCTCTGGTGCTGGAGGTCATTTTCGGCTATGTCATCGGTCTGCCCGTGGGCGTGCTGCTGGTCACAGGTGAGCGCGAGGGCATTCACCCCTTGCCCCGCTGGTTTATGAGCTTTTTGAATGTGCTGATTAACCTTTTGCGCTCTGTGCCCTTCCTGATTCTGATGATTATTGTTCTGCCCCTGTCCAAGGTGATTGTGGGTACCAAGGTCGGCACCATTGCCACCATCCCGCCCATGGTCATTGCCGCATTCCCGCTGGTGAGCCGCATGGTGGAGTCTTCCCTGCGCGAGGTCAATCAGGGCGTTGTGGAGGCCGCTCAGTCCATGGGGGCATCCACTTGGCAGATTGTGACCAAGGTGCTGATTCCCGAGGCAAAGCCCAGCCTGATTTCCGGTGCCACAATCACCATTGCAACCATCCTGGGCTACGGCGCTATGGCCGGTATCATCGGCGGCGGCGGACTCGGCAAGATGGCCATCAACTACGGCTATTATAACTTCAAGTTCCTGGTTATGTGGGCGGCGGTCATCGGCCTGATTATCTTAGTGCAGGTATTCCAGTCCGTGGGCACGCGGATTGCCACCTCCACCGACAAGCGCCTGAGAAATCGCAGTTAAATCATGCAAAACGGGAGCTTTCCCGATGCAATACATTACAAAAAGGAGCGTAATGAAAATGAAAAAGACTTTGTCCCTGACTCTGGTTCTGGCTCTGTGCCTGACCCTGTTTGCTGCCTGCGGCAGCAAGAAGACCGCCGATGACAAGACCATCACCGTGGCCGCTTCCCCCACGCCCCACGCCGAGATTCTGGCTGTGGCCAAGGATGTGCTGGCTAAGGACGGCTACACCCTGAATGTCACCGAGTATGCCGACTATGTGGTTCCCAACAATGTGGTCGAGGACGGCGAGCTGGATGCCAACTACTTCCAGCATACCCCCTACCTGAACACCTTCAATGCCGAGAACGGTACCCATCTGGTCAGTGTTGCCGCCATCCACTATGAGCCCTTCGGCATCTACGCCGGCACGAAGGATTCCATCGCCGCGCTGACCGCCGGTGACAAGATTGCTGTCCCCAACGACGGCTCCAACCGTGCCCGCGGCCTGCTGCTGCTGGAGGCTCAGGGTATCATCAAGCTGAAGGACGGCGTGGGCATGGAAGCCACTGTTCTGGATGTTGCCGAGAACCCCCTGGGTGTGGAAATCGTGGAGATGGAGGCCGCTCAGATTGCCGGTGTCCGTGACAGCGTTGCACTGGCTGTCATCAACGGCAACTACGCACTGCTGGCCGGTCTGAATGCCGGCACCGATGCCATCGCCACCGAGGATGCTTCCTCCGTGTCCGCTCAGACCTATGCAAACATTCTGGTTGTCAAGGAAGGCAATGAGGGAAGCGCCAAGATTCAGGCTCTTGTGAAGGCTCTGACTTCTTCCGAGGTCAAGGACTTCATCGCCAAGACCTACTCCGGCGCTGTGGTCGCAATCTTCTGATAAATCTTAATAAAAAAAGGACCGCATGGCTTTTGCCATGCGGTCTTTTGGTTATTTGCTGAGTGACTTGAGCTTTCTGCATAGGGCATCCACATTCTCTTCGGTGGTTGCCCAGCTGGTGCAGAAGCGCACCGCCCGGTGGGTTTCATCCACACGGCACTGCTCCGTGAAGACGAACTCCTTGGCAAGCTCGGAGAGCAGTGCATCGGACAGAATGGGGAAAATCTGGTTGGTAATGCCCGGGACGAGATAATTTACGCCGATTTCATCCAGCGTATCGCGAATTTTATCTGCCAACTTATCTGCATGCTCGGAAATCGTCAGGTACAGGTTATCCTCCATCAATGCCTCAAACTGCACACCCAGAAGTCTTCCCTTTGCCAGCATACCGCCGTGCTGCTTGATTAGATAGCGGAAATCTTCGGCGATGGCGGGATTGGAAATTACCACGGCCTCGCCGAACAGCGCCCCCACCTTGGTGCCGCCGATGTAGAACGCATCCGTGAGCTTTGCAAGGTCGGCAAAGGTCACATCATTGCCCTTTGCCATCATGCCGTAGCCGAGGCGCGCACCATCCAAAAACAGGTAAAGACCCAGCTCCCGGCAGGTGTCGGACAGTGCTTTCAGCTCGGCCTTGCTGTAGAGGGTGCCAAGCTCCGAGGGGTTGGAGATATAGACCACCTTGGGCTGCACCATGTGCTCAAAGGCACCATCGGCGCGGTGGGCGAGGGTGTAGTCGCGCACCTGCTGTGCGGTGATTTTGCCGTCGTCGGAGGGAAGCCCCAGCACCTTGTGCCCGGTTGCCTCCACAGCGCCGGTCTCATGGACATTGATATGGCCGCTCAGGGCGCACAGCGCACCCTGATGGGGGCGCAGGCAGGCGTCAATCACGGTCAGATTGGTCTGAGTGCCGCCCACCAGAAAATGGACAGCCGGGGCATCGTTTTTGCAGAGCTTGCGGATTGCATCCGCCGCAGCTTTGCAGTGAACATCTTCGCCGTAGCCGGGGGTCTGCTCCATGTTGGTGGCAATGAGCTTTTCCAGAACCTTGGGGTGACACCCTTCGGCATAATCGTTGTTAAAGTAAATCATTTTGTGCCTCCGAAGAATTATTTTTGCTATCATATCGCATTTGTGACACTTTTGCAAGCGTCCGTGATAATTTCCGGGCAGCCCTCATAGAATTGCAAAGACCCACTTGCATCGGAGGGATGCCCATGACAGAACCAATGCAAGGCCGGGAGCGTGTTCTGGCCGCTTATGTAATTGAAACCGGGGCAACGGTGCGCACTGCTGCAAAGCATTTCGGAATTTCCAAATCCACCGTCCATAAGGATTTGGCGCAGAAGCTCCGTCACACCGATTATGCGCTTTACCTGCAGGTGCGCAAGGTGCTGGATAAAAACAAGCAGGAGCGGCACATCCGCGGCGGACTGGCTACCCGGGAAAAATACCGCGCTTATAAAAAATAGGCTTTACAGGCTCACTTTCCCTTTGCTATACTGAAAGAAAAAAGACGGAGAAACGCCATGTTTGAAATTACGCTGATTACGATGGGAAAACTCAAGGAGAAATTCTACCTCTCTGCGGCCGAGGAGTACACCAAACGGCTGGGAGCTTACTGCAAGTTTAAGCTCCTGGAGCTGCCGGAGTACCGCCTGAGCGAGAACCCGAGTCAGGCCGAGATTGCGCAGGGGCTGGAAAAAGAGGCGGATAGTATCTTTGAGAAGATTCCGAAGGGGGCATGGTTCTGCGTATTCACCCCGGAGGGGAAAATCATTTCCAGTGAGGACTTTGCGCAGAAGCTGGGCGATGTGAAAAATGCAGGGAAATCCTCTGCCTGTTTTCTCATCGGTTCCTCCTTCGGTATGGCTCCCAGAGTCAAGGAGCGGGCGGATTTCAAGCTTTCCATGGGGGCAATGACCTTTCCACATCACTTAGCCCGCATCATGGTGCTGGAGCAGCTCTACCGCGCCGAGGCCATCCAAGCCGGGAGTAAGTATCATAAGTAATAGAAAGCTTTTGTTCAGTTGAAAATGGATAGTTGAGAATTGAAAATAATTGTGTGCTTCGCACGATTAAAAAGAATTCAGGCATAATTATCTGAACATACCCCGAAGGACTCCTTAACTTTCAATTTTCCATTTTCAACTTTCAACTTCGCGAAAGCTTCCTTTACCTGCACAATCCATTGGATAACAAATCGGGGCGGCTGTTTGGCCGCCCCGAAGTTTATTTGTTGGACAAAAAGTACAGCGGTTTTTCTACCCTTTTGTACAGCAGCGCCGTCAGCACGGATACCACCGTGCCTTTGACCAGGTTCAGCGGTGCTACGCACAGCACCACGAAGGACACCACGCCCTTGACGCCTGCGTGCACCTTGGCACCCATGGAAATCAGCACCTCCATGGGAACGCCGTAGAGCTGAGCGAACTTGGGCAGCAGATACACGGCGTTAAAGGCGGTGCCGAAGACCGTCATGCAGGCAGTGCCCACCACAAGACCCACGATAGCGGAAGTCTTGCTCTTCTTGGCAGTGTAGACGATGGTTGCGGGCAGGACGAAGCTGCAGCCCACCACGAAGTTGGCAAGGTCACCGACGAATGCGGTGGATGTGCCCTTGAACAGCAGCTTTAAAAGCACCTTCACGCCCTCAATGGCCACAGCGGCAGACGGTCCCAAGAAGAAGCCGCCAAGCAGCACGGGCACTTCGGAGAAGTCCAGCTTGTAGAAGTCGGGAGCTAAGAACAGCAGGGGGAAGTCCAGCATGTGCAGCACCACGGCAATGGCGGAAAAGACACCGATGATGGCAAGACGGCGGGAGGGGCTGACCTTGCGCATGGCGGGCAGCTTCTTCTCCACGAACTTGGCGATGAGAATGAGGGCAGCCACCAGTGCGATGCACACGGCAACGAAGCCCAGGTTGTTTGCAATTTGCGTCCACAGTTTCATAATTGGTCACCTCAGGATAAAAAATACGCTCTGAGAAATGCACTCAGAGCGTGGCAACGCAAATTGAAACATCAACTGCGTATCTTCTTCCATCCAGACTATACTGTCGGTATCGGAATTTCACCGATTCGGCACCCGAAGGTGGTCGCGGACTTTACCGCCGGTGGGGAATTGCGCCCCGCCCTGAAGATACTATTTCCTTGTCACAAGTGTAACGCCTTGCAGCTTACTTGTCAAGCCCCTGTTTTTGTGCTACCATTATCCCAGAGAATCCTCGGTGGTTTCGGTGGGCACAGAGGGCGGCACAGGGGCGGACTCGGTCTTCACAGGGCACTTGAAGCCGTGAATCTTCCCTTTGACGGCAGTGTCCGTAATGTCGCCGCCGATGATTTTATCCTTGTAGACGAGAAGGGTTGCATACACGCTCTCGGTGGCACCGGGGTAGTTGGTCACTTCGTATACATAGCGCATGACCCGCTTTCCGGCGTAGTCCTTCAGGTCGTACCCCTGACTGAGCTGCAGAGCATTGTAGCGCTCAAAGACCCGGGAGCTTTCGTCGGGCACCCGCACCTGATTGGATTCCTTGGGGGTGGCGTTTACTTCCCAGCCGAAATCCTTCAGGAACTGTATCCGCCCGTCATTGGCAGAGACGGCGGGAATGGAGGCGGCAGTCTGGGAGGCAGGCTCCTGCTTGCCGTTTAGAAGCAGGGTAAGCCCCAGCACTACCAGAAACACCAGCACAAGGATTGCCATCAATTTCTTAAAATCGACCTTAGCGGTCATAACCATCATAATAATCCCTCCTGCTTTTTCGTTGGCACTAGCACTGTATTCCTTTGCCCGGGGGGATAGAACGGAGATACCATGGACAGACTGGACAAATTCCTATGCGACAGCGGCGCAGGTACCCGCAGCGAAGTGAAGACCTACATAAAAGCCGGGCGTATCAGCGTCAACGGCAGGACTGTGAAAGATGCGGGCATGAAGGTTTCCGAGACCGATACCGTGCTTCTTGATGGCAGAATCTGCGCCGGCTACCGCCGGGTGGTGCTGATGCTCAACAAGCCCGCGGGATTCGTCACAGCCACCGAGGACAGAAGCGAAAGAACCGTCATGGAGCTGCTGCCAAGCGTCTATCGGGCGCTGGATGTGAAGCCTGTGGGAAGGCTCGACAAGGCAACGGAAGGGCTGCTCCTTTTTACCAATGACGGAGAGCTTCTGCACAGGCTCATCAGTCCCAAAAAGGAAGTGCCGAAAATCTACTATGCCCGGCACGAAGGCTGCGCGGGGCCTGATGATGCGGCGGCCTTTGCCGCCGGACTGACTCTGGGCGACGGCACGGTGTGCCTGCCGGCAAAATTGGAGCCGCTGGGGGCGGGGGAGAGCCTGATTACGGTTTGCGAGGGCAAATATCATCAGGTGCGCCGCATGATGGCAAGCAGAAATATGACCGTCACCTATTTGGAGCGGCGGCAGGAGGGCGGCCTGACTCTGGGCGGCCTGCCCCGCGGACAGGTGCGGGAGCTGACCGCCGAAGAAACGGCAAGTTTAGAGCGCACCGAACAGTCAAAATGATGGAAAACTCAGGAAGGGTTTGGCAGTTCTTCCCTTATCTTCTGGAATTTTACCTAAAAATTAAGGGGTCTTTTGCAATATTATGTCAAAAGACACTTGCAAATTGCGCAAAAGCTGTGTATAATAGGCCTAAGATTTTGTGGAATGCGCATTTGTGCATTATTCTAAGGAGGCTGCCATTATGTCCAACAGTGTCTTTCAGAGTGTTATTCTTCAGTTAAAGGAAGTGTCCGACCGTACCTTCGGCGTTATGGATACCGAGGGCTGTGTGGTATCCTGCACCGATACCGCCCTGCTGGGTGAGCGCTGGACGGATGCGGCTGTCCGCGTGGGCGGTGCACCTGAAACTGTGGTGACCTTCGGCGGCAAGTGCTTCAAGTCCATTGTGGGCTCCTCCAACTATTTCGAGTACGCCGTGTTCTGCACCGGTGATGACGAGGCGGCCAAGGCTTTCTGCACCGTGGCCTACATCGCCCTGAACGATGCTAAGATTTTCTACGAAGAGAAGCATGACCGCGGCACCTTCGTCAAGAACATCATCATGGACAACATCCTCCCCGGCGATATCTACATCCGCGCCAAGGAGCTGCACTTCGTTACCGATGCTCCCCGCGCTGTATTCCTGATTCGCCAGCTTGGCCGCAGCGATGTGGCAACCGTGGATGTGCTGAGCGGACTGTTCCCCGATAAGATGCAGGACTTTGTCCTGTCCATCAATGAGTCCGACATTGCCGTGGTGAAGCAGATTGGCGCCAATGCAAGCTCCGAGGCTCTGGAGAAGATTGCAAAATCCATTGAGAATGCGCTCAAAAACGAGCTGCGCGTGCGCTGTGTCATCGGCATCGGCACCGTGGCGGAGCACCTGCGGGAGCTGGCTGACTCCTACAAGGAAGCGCAGACCGCTATCGAAGTCGGTAAGGTCTTCGATACTGAGAAGAGCATCATGCACTATGAGAATCTGGGCATCGGCCGTCTGATTTATCAGCTGCCCACCACCCTGTGCGAGATTTTCCTGAGCGAAGTGTTCAAGAAGAATTCCATTGATTCTCTGGATCAGGAGACTCTGTTCACCATCAATAAGTTCTTCGAGAACAACCTGAATGTGTCCGAGACTTCCCGTAAGCTCTTCGTCCACAGAAACACGCTGGTCTACCGTCTGGAGAAGATTAAGAAGCTTACCGGTCTTGACCTGCGCCAGTTCGACCATGCCATCGTCTTCAAGGTGGCGCTGATGGTTCGCAAGTACTTATCCAGCCGCGACGCAAGATAAAGATGAAATAAACGCCCTTACTTCGGTAAGGGCGTTTTTTCAGGCATCGGGCATCAGACAAACTGACAACGAAATTATTGATTATTTGTGAATTTATTGTCAAAACAGCGGATTTCCAGTTATTTGCATTGACTTTTAAGATGCAATCTGTTACAATTCGGTTACATTGCGTAAGCGTGTGCTGCGCCGGCTGCGCGGTACACCCGACTACATATGGGAGAGAATGTGAATGATAGAATTTATTGATGTCGTGAAGACATACGATCAGGGAAACCGTGCCCTGAACGGTATCAATATGCAGATTCAGGACGGTGAGTTCTGCTTCCTTGTGGGCCCCTCCGGCTCCGGCAAGTCCACCATTATCAAGCTCATCACCGGTGAGCTTCGCCCCACCTCCGGCACTGTCCATGTCAACGGCTACAACCTTGAGCGCATCCGCAAGCGCGAGGTGCCCTACCTGCGCCGCACCGTCGGTGTCGTGTTCCAGGACTTCCGGCTGATTTCCAAGATGACCGTCTACGAGAATGTGGCCTACGCCATGCGCGTGGTCGGTGCCACCAAGACTGAGATTGCAGAGCGTGTGCCCTATGTGCTGGAGCTTGTAGGACTCGAGAGCAAGGCGCAGCGCCACCCCAACGAAATGTCCGGCGGCGAGCAGCAGAGACTGGCCATCGCCCGCGCACTGGTGAATAATCCCTCCACCATCATCGCGGACGAGCCTACCGGTAACCTTGACCCCGCCCGCTCCTATGAAATCATGGCGCTGCTGCAGGAAATCAACAATCTGGGCACCACGGTTCTCGTGGTTACCCATGACCGCAATCTGGTGGAAACTTTCCGCAACCGTGTCATTGCCATTGAAGACGGTGTGGTTGTCAGCGATGGAGAGGAGGTGCACATGACCCGTGAAATTCAATAATTTCGGCTACCTCCTGAAAGAGGGCTTCCGTGGTATTTTCCTCCACGGCTTCATGTCTTTCGCCGCCGTGTGCGTCACCATTGCCTGCCTGATTATCGTGGGCAGCTTCTCCATTCTGGCCTACAATCTGGATGTGATGGTTCAGGAGCTGAACCAGACCTCCGAAATTCTGGTCTATGTGAATTCAGAGCTTTCCGATGCGGAGGCTCGCTCCATCGGCACCAAAATCAACGCCGTGGAGAATGTTCAGCAGGCCACCTTTGTCTCCCGCGAGGAAGCACTCAAGAACTTCATCAATGACCATCAGGACGACAGCGCTTTCTCCGGCGTGCAGGTGGAGGATTTGCGCCACCGCTATGTGGTCACGCTGGAGGACAACTCCCGCATGGAGCAGACCGATTCTCAGCTTCTGCAGATTCCCGGTGTCGTGAAGACCAGCGCCGCCTATGAGCTTGCCGAGGGCTTCACCACCATCCAGAGCGTGCTGCATATTGCAAGCTACGCCCTGATTGCCGTGCTTCTGGTCATCTCCCTGCTGATTATCTCCAATACCGTCAAGCTTGCCATGTATGACCGCCGTGATGAAATTGCCATTATGAAGATGGTGGGTGCCACCAACGGCTTCATCCGTCTGCCCTTTATCGTGGAGGGCTTCACACTGGGTATGCTGGGCGCAGCCGTGGCCTTCGGCATGGAGTGGCTGGGCTACATCAAGCTCACCGAGCGCATTGCCGAGGTGGACTCCCTGCGGCTGTTCACCTTTGTTCCCTTTGAGCAGGTGCTGATTCCCATGGTGGCGATTTTTGCTGCTGCCGGACTGTTTGTCGGCGTGGTGGGCAGCTGGACATCCATTCGCAAGTTCATGGATGTGTAATCCATAATATGAAGAAAAATTCTCTTTTTCGTTTCTGTTTCGGCCTTTTTCTTGCGGGCGCTGTGGTAATGTCGGTATTGCCGAGGGCTGCGCAGGCGGCATCGTCTGCGGAAATCCTAAACAAGCTCAACGGCCTCAAGAGCCAAAATACCACACTGAAAAATGAGATTGCCAAGGTCAGAAGTCAGTACGATGCCAATGCGGGGGAAATCTCCGCACTGGTTGCAAAGAAAAATGCCATCGATCAGGAGATTTCTCTCCTGCACACCCAGATGCTCAATATCGAGGAGCAGATTACCATTATGGGTCAGCTGGTGGCGCAAAAGCAGGACGAACTGGATATTGCTCAGAAGAATCTGGATGAGCTCAACCGCAAGTATAAGTACAGAGTCCGTGCCATGGAGGAAAGCGGCGGTGTCTCCTACTGGGAGGTCATCTTCCGTTCCCACAGCTTCACGGATTTGCTGGACAGAATCAATATTGTCGATGAAATCGCCGCCTCCGACCGGAAGCGGCTGGACGAGATGAACGAGGCTGCGCTGGAAGTGGAACTGTCCCGCTCCGTCATTGTTGCCGAGCGGCTGGAGCTGGATGCAGTCCGTCAGGATTTGGAGGATGCGCAGGAGCAGCTGTCCGTCAGCCGGGAAGCCTCCGATGAGACCCTGCGCGATTTAGCCCGGAAACAGGCGGAATTTCAGACACTGCTGGATGAATCCGAGGCAAAGCAAAATGCGCTGATGAACGAAATTGCCAAGGCGCAGAAGGACTATGACAACGCCAAGTATCAGGAGAATCTGAAGAATCTGGCGCTGACGGGCAAAAATCCGCCCTCCAATGCCACTTGGATTACCCCGGTCTCCGGCTATCGAATTACCAGCGCCTTCGGCTACCGCACAGCCCCCACTGCCGGTGCATCCACCTACCATCAGGGTGTGGATATGGCATGTAACCAGGGTACCCCCATCTATGCCACCCGCGCGGGCACAGTGACCGCGGCATCCTTTCAGGCCGGCGGCGCGGGCTACTATGTGGCCATTGACCACGGCGACGGCTTCGCCTCCATCTATATGCACATGACCCACTTTGTGGTGAATGCCGGGCAGAAAGTTTCTGCCGGACAGCTTATCGGCTATGTGGGCTCCACCGGTGTTTCCACCGGCCCCCACCTGCACTTTGGTGTTTCCTATGCGGGCACCTATGTGAATCCCCTTGCCTATATCGGATGAGGCAAAAACCCTAGCATTTACTTAAGGAGTAAGAACATGAAAAAGCGCAAGCGACTGATATCCATTCTTGCGGGCATCATGGCCGCAGTCATGGTTCTGACATTACTTATCAGCATTCTTCCCGTGCGCTCCTATGCACTGTCTTCCAGCCAGATTCGTACCCAGATTAACGGCTTGCAGAATGAGAAAAACAAGATTCGCTCCCAGATTGCAGACCTGAAGAAGCAGTATGAGAAGAACAACGATGAAATCAAGGATATCGTGGCTAAGAAGAATGTCATCGATCAGGAAATCGGACTTCTGCATGCCGAGGTCAATAATATTAACGAGCAGATTGGCGCATTCTCGCTGCTGATTGCGGATAAGCAGGATGAGCTGGACAATGCTCAGGATCGCTACGATACCATGAATTCCGACTACAAGACCCGCATCCGCGCCATGGAGGAGGATGGCACCCTTTCCTACTGGGAGGTGCTGTTTAAGGCAACATCTTTCTCTAACCTCCTGGACAGAATCAACATGGTGGACGAGATTGCGGCCTCCGACCGCCGCCGCCTGAAGGAGCTGGGAGAGGCTGCCGATGCCGTGGCCAGTGCCAAGGAAGACTTGGCGCTGGAGAAGGCTGAGCTGGAGGTTACCAAGGCTGAGCTTGACGAGACCCAGAAAGAACTGGATGCCAAGCGTGAAGAGGCCGATGCCGTTATCAAGGAGCTTATCGCCAAGGGCGAAGAGATTGAGGGGCTGAAAGAGGAACTGGAAGGCGAAGACCAGATGCTTCTGGCTCAAATTGCCGCCATGGAGAAGGAGTACACCGCCGCCAAGGCTGCGGAGTATGCCGCCTATATGGCAACCTACACCACCGTGCCCCCCGCAACCTCTGCCACAGGCGGCGGCACTACCTCTGCTCCCGTGGGCAGCTCCAACTGGCTACGCCCCTGTTCCTATGTGAAGGTTTCCTCACCCTTTGGCCCCCGAACCTCTCCTACGGCAGGCGCATCCACCTACCATCAGGGCATTGATTTGGCAGGCTCCGCAGGCACTCCCATCTATGCCTCCCGAACCGGCCGTGTGACTCTGGCTACCTACTCCAATTCCGCGGGCTACTATGTGAGCATTAACCATGGCGATGGTTATTCCTCCATCTATATGCATATGACGAACTTCGTGGTCTCCGCCGGTCAGACGGTTTCTGCCGGACAGCTCATCGGCTACATGGGTTCCACGGGTATCTCCACCGGCAATCACCTGCACTTCGGCATTGCGCTGAATGGTGCCTATGTGAACCCGGCAAGCTATCTGTCATTTTAATGCTGTCTTCCCACGGATATTCCGTGGGAAGTATTTTGCGTTTTCGGAAGGTTTTGATAAAATGATGAAGAAAATCATGCGGGTGCTGTCCTATGTCCTGGTTGCGGTGCTGGCTGCTGCTGTGACGGCGGTGGCGTGCTTTCGCTATCTGGCAAAGGACAATAAGCTGAAGACCCTGGAAGAGCTTATCAGTACGGTGTTCGTGGAGGATGTGGACATGGCGCGGCTTGAGGATGCCGCGGCGGATGCCATGGTGGAGGCCACGGGAGACCGCTGGAGCTATTATATCCCGGCTTCCTATGCGGATACCTTGGCCGAGATGGAGAACAATGCCTATGTGGGTGTCGGAATCTCCATCGTCAGCCGGGAGGACGACGGCTACTATGACATCGTGGAGGTCGTTGCCGAGGGGCCTGCCGAGGGCGCGGGCGTGCTGTGCGATGATGTGCTCACCGGCGTGGATGATCGGGATATTGAAGGCATGGACATAGAGGAAGTCAAGCGCATGGTGCGCGGCAGAGAAGGCGCGGAGGTTTCGCTGACGGTGCGCCGTGAGGGCGAAACGCTCACACTGACTATGAAGCGCAAAAGCTTCAGCACGCCTGTGGCCATCTATCAGATGATTGACGGAGATACAGGATATCTGCGCATTAAAAATTTTGACCGCCGAAGTGCATCGGACTCCATTGCTGCCATCGAGGAAATGCTGGGGCAGGGGATGGGGCAGCTTATCGTGGATTTGCGCTTTAATCCCGGCGGCAGTGCGGACGAACTGGTAAAGCTTTTGGATTACTTCCTGCCCGAGGGCGAGATTTTCCACACGGTGGATTTCCGCGGCAAAGAAGAATTCTTTCAGTCCGATGAAAAGTGCCTGGATATTCCCGTGGCGGTACTTGTGAACGCAGACAGCTACTCGGCGGCGGAATTCTTTGCCGGGGCGCTGCAGGAGTATGACCGGGCAGTGGTTCTGGGAGAACACACCTCCGGTAAGGGCTACTTCCAGTATACCTACCCGCTGGGTGACGGCTCTCTTGTGGCACTGTCTTCCGGCCGATACTTCATGCCCTCCGGCAAGAGCCTTATCGGGGAAGGATTGGAGCCGGATATGGAGGCGGTGCTCTCCGAGGAGGATAATTACTATTTCTATTATGACCGCCTGAGCGTGGAGGAGGACTCCGTGGTGCAGACGGCGCTGGAGGCGCTGACCGAATCCTGAATTTGAAGCATACAATGCTATGATATCGTGGCCGCACTTCGCTTTGAGGTGCGGCCTTTGCAAAAACCGCGGGGACGGTTTGCTGCCGTTAGTGCGAAAAAGAAAGTTTTCGTCGGGCTACTAGCCGCCCCTACTTGTGGCTTGCGGCTTGAACCTTCCTTTCATGAACCTTCGTTTCTGCGACCGGCTGTGAAGGAATAAATTCGGAAATAATTTGCAATTTTTATTATTTCTGCTATAATATGATATTACTTGTAAATACTAGAAATAACTGCTTTCCGCCAAAGGAGATTGCATATGGCAGATGAATATAAAGTAAATGATGATGATTTGCAGGGGCTGGACGAGCTGATGCGGGACTATCCTACAGATGAGGAAACGACTGAAACGACTTCCTTCGAGGAAACGGCTTCCGATGAAAATGAGGCAGTGCAGCAGGTCAAAGGCAAAAAGCACAGCAAGCTGGCTGGCATCCTGATTGCGGTTGCAGTCTGCATTCTGGCAATCGCGGCAGTGGTCTTCTGGTTCGCCGCAGGCCGGGATATGTGGCAGGCGCATCTGGTTCGCGTTCAGGCCGAGAAGGATGCGCAGGTGCTGGAAATCAACTGGGATTTGACTGCCGAGGAGATTGCGGACTTGGACCGCTATGTGAATCTGCAATCTGTGGATTTGACAAATTCCACCGCCTACGATGAAATCATCGCCTATATGTCCCGCCGCCCCGATGTGAAAGTGACCTACTTCGTGCCGCTGGGCGCTCAGGCTGTGGAGGGAAACACCGAGACACTGCGCCTTGACAGCAGCAAATACGCCGAGAGCGACTTGGCGGCAAACCTCAAGTATCTGCCCAAGCTGCACTCGCTGTATCTTGAGAACATGACCATGCCCGTGGAATCCTACAATGCTCTGCAGGCACAGTACCCGCTGATTCAGATGGGCTACAGTGTAGCCCTGTGCGGAGAAAGCGTAGACTGGGCTGTGACGGAGCTGAACCTGTCGAAGCTCCAGCCGAACGGCGTTGCAGAAGCGGCTCGGGCGGTGAGCATACTCACCATGGTGGAGTCCATTGAGCTGATGGATGGCGATGTGAGCGAGCTGAGTCCTGCCGATGTGGTGAAAATCATGGATGCAGCGCCCAAGGCCAAGGTGCACTATACCTTTGACCTCTTCGGTCAAACGGTCAGCACCGATGCCGAGGAAATCATCATCGAAAATGTCAGGCTCAGCGATGCGGACGAGGAAACTCTGCGGGATGCCCTAAAGGTTTTGAAAGACTGCAAGCGCTTTGTACTGGATATGAACCGCTACTACCGCATTTCCCATGAGACCATGGCAAAGCTCCGCGAGGAATTCCGGGAGCAGACCAAGGTGGTCTGGCGTATCTGGTTTGCCACCTACGGCAGCTGCCTGACCGACCGGGATGTTCTGCGTTTTGTCTACCACCTCAATGATACCAACTGCTCGGATTTGCAGTACTGCGAGGATGTGGAGTATATCGATTTCGGCCACAATGAGTTCCTGACGGATATCTCTTGGGTGTCGAACATGAAAAAGCTGAAGGCAATCATTATTTCCGGCTCCTCCATCAAGAGCCTGGAGCCTTTTGCCGAATGTGACAGCCTGGAATTCCTGGAGGCGGCCTACTGCGGCTATATTGACGATGTGGCTCCGTTGGCAAACTTGCAGAATCTTAAGTATCTGAATATCAGCTACACCAAGGTGGCGGATTTGAGCCCGCTGGATGATATGAATCTTGCGGTAGTTGTGGCGGTGAAAGCAAGGCTGTCTCAGGCGGAAAAGGACAGACTCATTGACCTGACCCTGCCTCCCGAGGAACGCAAGGATGCCGAGAAACCGACGCAGACGCAGCCTACCGAACCCACGCAGGAAACCACGGCACCCGAGGAAAGCAATCCTGCTGAGACCGGGGAGCCTACCGAGACTACACAGCCCGTTGAGGAACCCAAGCCCGCCAAGGACACCATTTTCCGCTTTACCGGGAATGAGTACGGCTATCCGTGGCGCTATGAAAAGGACGGTCATACCAAGACGGCTATCTACGAAAAGCTCTGCGAGGTTTTCCACTATCCCAATGCCACCGAAACCACCCATTGATTCAAGCCCCCGGCTGCACAAAATGCAGCCGGGGTTTTGCATGGTGCGGCATGGAAACGGAAGAAGTTTTTTCCGAATTGCGGTTGAGAATAGGTGCCGGATGCCTTATCTTTAACGGCGTATCCGTTAAAGATAAGGCATCCGGCATCAGGATTCAGGCATCAGTTTTTGTGCGTGTAAACAAAATGGTATCACCGATTTTACGGTCACTGATAGCGGATGCCTGACAACTGATAACTGCGCACGCAAGTGCGCGAAAGCTTCTTTTATTTCTCTCTCTGAGGTCATAAACCTTTGCGAAGTTTCCAAAGGGGGGCATCGGCCATTCATAGAAAACTCCCCCGCCTGTGTATCAGGCGGGGGAGTGAAGTGTTGAGGAGTACCGAACCATCACAAGCCCAGCAGGGTCTTTGCAAACAGGAAGTAGACCAGAAGTGAAAGGGCGTCCACGGTGGTGGTGATAAAGGGGGAGGCCATGACTGCGGGGTCAAAGCCCAGCTTCTTGGCAAGAAGCGGCAGCAGGCAGCCCACCATCTTGGCAATCACAACGGTGACGGACAGGGCAAGGCACACCACGAAGCTCACCATGATGCTCACAGTCTCATTGTGCATGAGCATACGGTCGATGAGGATGGTTTTGCCGAAGCACAGTGCGCCCAGAACCAGAGCACACAGGATTGCCGTGCGGAATTCCTTCCACACCACGGCGAACACATCCCCCAGCTCCAGCTCATTCAGGCTCAGGGCACGGATGACGGTGACGGAAGACTGGGAGCCGCAGTTACCGCCGGTGTCCATCAGCATGGGGATGAACACGGTCAGCACGGGAAGCAGACCCAGTGCTTCTTCAAAGCTGGAGATAATCATGCCGGTGAAGGTTGCGGAAACCATCAGCAGCATCAGCCACGGAATACGGTGCTTGAACAGCTCGAAGGGGGAGCTCTTTAAGTAGCTCTTCTCCGAGGGGGTCATAGCGGCCATGATTTCCATATCCTCGGTGGCCTCTTCTTCCATGACATCCATGGCGTCATCGAAGGTGACGATACCG
This sequence comes from Faecousia sp., assembly GCA_045599455.1. Taxonomy (GTDB): domain Bacteria; phylum Bacillota; class Clostridia; order Oscillospirales; family Oscillospiraceae; genus Faecousia. The sequence goes on from JAZRVX010000126.1 coordinate 59,449, forward strand.
ACCATGCGGTTCTCGGTGTCCACCACGGGCAGGGCGAGGAAGTTATACTTGCTGAACATCTTGGCGACCTCTTCCTGGTCGTCCTTGGTGTTAATGGAAATCAGGTTGGTGACCATGATTTCCTCAATGGGGGTGTCGTCATCTTCTGCAAGGAGCAAGTCCTTGACGGTGACAATGCCGAGGAGCTTTCTGTCCTTGGCCAGAACATAGCAGGTGTAGATGGTCTCCTTGTCGAAGCCCTGGCGGCGAATGCGCAGGATGGCCTCACCCACGGTCATGTGGGGGCGCAGGGCAACATACTCGGTGGTCATGATGGAGCCTGCCGAATACTCGGGGTAGCGCAGAATCTGGTTGATGGAGCTGCGCATCTCGGGGTCAGCCTGAGCAAGGATACGGCGCACCACATTGGCGGGCATTTCCTCTACAAGGTCAGCAGCATCGTCCACATACAGCTCGTCCAGCACCTCACGAAGCTCAGTGTCGGAGAAACTGCGAATCAGCAGCTCCTGGGCATCCGGCTCCATTTCCACGAAAGTCTCTGCCGCAATTTCCTTGGGCAGCAGACGAAACATTAAGGGGATTTGCTTTTCCTCAAGGCCGTTGAAGACACCGGCGATATCCACCGCCTCCATGGTCACGAGGATGTCTCTGAGTGCGGAGTACTTTTTTTCCTCCAGCATGTAAGTTAGAGCTTTTTCAACAATTTCAAAGCGCTCTGCCATAAGTTACCTCCTTAGTTTATTGTGCGCAGAAATCAATCTGCTAAAGAGGCAATATTTTGGGCGAAAAAGGTTAGAGCATAGCCACAGATGCGGCTTTTCTTCTACTTCGACCCGGTATATTGCCACTGCCGGCATCCATGGTATTCCCTCCTTTAAGGTCATGTTACTTTGTGGGGCGGCTTCAAGATGCCATACCCCGCTATGATACCCATTCTAACGGCTGGGCACCCAAATGTCAACACTCAGCCGCAGGCATTTTGGTGTCCGATGTGCCGAAAACCCGGGCATAGTACCACAGGGCGACTGCCGTGGCTGCTGTCCAGCCCACAGGCCATGCACACCAGATTCCTGTAGCGCCCAGGGCGGTTGCGGAGAACACTGCTGCCAGCACCACGCGCAGGATAAGGTCTGTGAAGGTATCGGCCATAAATTCACGCATATGCCCGGCACCGCGCAGGCAGCCGTCGGCAACCAGTTTCACGGCAATCAGCGCATAGAAAGGGGAGGCGATGCGCAGGAAATTCAGCCCCGTCTGCATGGCAAGCTCGGTGGGGTTATCCATGAAAAGCCCCAGCACCAACCGCCCGCCGAAGAAATACAGCGCTGCCCCGGGGAGCGCTACGCTCCACATGATGGGCAGACCTGCGCGGAAGCCCTGACGGATGCGGTCAATGCGGTGTGCGCCGTAGTTCTGGGCGGCATAGTTGGAAATGCCGTTGCCCAGGGTCACAAGACAGGTGATGACCAGGTTGTTGAGCTTGATGGCCGCGGCATAGCCCGCAATGACGGGTGCACCGAAGGAATTGATGATGGACTGGATGATGATATTGCCCACGGAGACAAAGCTCTGCTGCGCCGTGGAGGGCAGGGCAATGGCGAGAATCTTCCCCAGGATTTCCCGGTCGAAGACCGGCGCAGTTCCTGTGTGAAGCTTGCGCATCCGCTTCGCAACGAAAATCAGTGCCAGCACGCAGCTGATGCTCTGGCAGAGTAATGTTGCCCACGCAACGCCCTCCACACCCATGCCAAGGCTCTTTACAAAGCAGATATCCATGAAGATGTTGGCCGTGGAGGAAGCCGCCAGAAAATAAAAAGGGGTCTTGGAATCGCCCAGTGCGGAGAAAATGCCGTTTGCTACATTATAAAAGAACAGGAAGGGAAGTCCCAGCGTGTAGATTTGCAGGTACACCCGGGAGTCATCCAGAAGCTCCTGCGGGGTGCGAATCAGGGAAAGCAGCGGCTTGTTTCCCATAATGCCCACCGCCATGAGCACGGCGCACACTGCGACGGTATAGATGCAGGCCGTGGATACGGCGGTTTTCAGCTTTCGGTAGTCCTTCGCTCCGAAGAACTGGGACACCACCACGGAACAACCCATATTACAGCCGAAGGCAAAGGCCAGATAGATGAGGGTCACTTCGTAGGAGTTGCCCACCGCCGCCAGCGCGTTTTCACCGATGAACTTGCCTGCCACCAGGGAGTCTGCGATATTATAGGCCTGCTGAAATACAATGGAGCCCAGCAGCGGAATGCAGAAGTTCCACAGCACGGAGGAAGGATTTCCCCGGGTCAAATCTTTATTCATATTCGTCCGCCTCCTCTTTGAAAATTCAACCATATTTTATCGCAAAATTCTTTTTCGTCAACCGACATATCTGCCCTTTTATGCACAATCCTGTTTTTCTTAAACAATCCTTAATTTGACATTTCAACCCGGGGCGGTACAATGATAATATCAAGTAAAAAGGAGCGAATGCTATGAAGCGTATCCTTTCCGTTCTTCTCGCTGTGTCCATGCTATTGTCCCTGTGCGCCTGCACCGGAGGAAGCCGCCGGAAAATGACCGCCGTGGACAATGTGGATGATTTTCTGCGCGCCCTGGGATCTGACAAGGTCATCACATTGTCTCCCGGTACCTACAATCTGCGCTCTGCCTCCGACTATGGTCAGGAAACCGCCAGCGCCTACTATATGTGGCAGCCGCTGTGGGGCGACGAATATCAGCTGGTGCTGACAGGGCTGCAGGACACCCAGATTATCGGCGACGGTGCCGAAATCGTCACCGAGCCCCGCTCCGCTGCGGTTATTTCTCTGCAAAATTGCACCCGCCTTATGATGGAGCACCTGACGCTGGGGCACACCGTCATGGCCGAAGCGTGCGAAGGCCCTGTGCTGGATGTGCAGAACTGCACCACCGTGTCGCTCTTTTCGCTGGATTTGTACGGCTGCGGCATGCTGGGCGTGAATGCCGTCGGCTGTGAGGGACTCAAGCTGGCAGGTTCCGACATTCACGACTGCTCCGGCGGCGGTATTCACTTCTACCAGTGCCGCAATTCTGCGGTTGAAAACTGCACCTTCCGCAATATCGGCTATCAGGACTATGGCTGGGGCGTTTTCAGCCTCAGTGACTGCGATGACACCGTCATTTCCGACTGCACCGTGGAAAATTCCACCGTCACTACTCCCATCAGCACCTTCGGCAGCGGCGATGCGCTCCTTCGCAATATTATCTTTACGGATGTGACCGCCGTGGAGAGCGTGTTCTACATCAGCGGCTCCCATGTGTCGCTGGACAATGTAATTTTTGATGAAGCCCAATTCAGCCGCTGGTACAGCATATACAGTGACTACGCATTTTTAAGTGACGGCGAAATCTTCCAGCCTCAGGCACCGTCCGCATTCCAGCAGGATGTGAAGCCGGCGGAAAGCACGCCCGTCACAAGCGGCGAACAGAAGAGCGTCAAGGTGCGCAATATGGATGAATTCCTGGCAGCTTTGGACTCCGACACCGAGATTATCCTGATAGGGAAGGAATACAGTTTCTCCGATGCCGCCGACTACGGCACCACCGGCGGAAAATACTACCACTGGGAGGATAACTACGACGGCCCCCAGCTGGTTATCAAGGGCGTTAAGAATCTGACCATTCACGCCAATGACCGTAACTTCTGCACCATTTCCGCAGAACCGAGATATGCCAATGTTTTCCAGTTTGAAAACTGCGCCAATGTGACACTGCACGGCTTTACCGCCGGGCACACCAAGGAGCCCGGGCAGTGCGTGGGCGGCGTGCTCCGATTTGTGAATTGCAAGGATTTTCTGGTGGACGAATGCGGCCTCTTCGGCTGCGGCACACTGGGCGTGGATGCACAGAACTGCACGAATATTCAGGTTATCAATACCAATATCTATGAATGCAGCTACGGCGGCATTGAAGCCTGCGGCTGTGACGGACTGACCATCGCCGGGTGCGACTTCTGGGCGCTGGGCGGCGAGTTCTTCCGCTTCAGCGATGTGAAGGGAGCGACTGTAGAAGGGCAGGAAGTCCCGGAGTATTACTTTGGGTATTGAGGCGGGGGCGTTTCGGTAAATCAAGCGCAGGGAACGAGCTTGCTCGTTCCATCGCCTGTCGGGGCGCAAGTACAAAACGATTTTCGCTGCGCAGAGGCTGGGACAAGCTTGCCGACGCTGCATGAACGAAGCGAAAGCTTCTTTTATCCCCGATTTTTCACGATATGTACACAAAATACGCACAGATGTCTTTCATCAAAAATCACGAATTTTCAGAGGAAAATTCGTGATTTTTTCCAAAATAATCGTTGACAAAGGAATAATGTGGTGGTATACTAACTGAGCATGAGCGGGGAAACTGCGCCCATGTACTGCGATGATGCAGGAGATTGCGTCGAAAGACGGTAACTTCTGCGGAGTATGTCCGATAATCGGGCGGCTGAACTGCTCTTCTCGCTGGCGTATATCGCCGGGTTTGAGCGCTGGTCGGCTTTCGTCGGCCAATTTTCATGCCCCGGAGTGATACGCACGGAGGCGTTTTTAGACAGTTCGACCGTACCCGGAACACTCAAGCAACCCGGATACGAAATTTAGGAGGAAAAAACAAATGGCAAACCAGATGATTCGCGTTCGCCTGAAGGCTTATGACCATCAGCTGATCGACGCATCCGCAGCAAAAATCGTGGAGACCGCCAAGCGCAACGGCGCTCAGGTTTCCGGCCCCATCCCTCTGCCCACCAAGAAGGAGGTCGTGACCATCCTTCGTGCAGTCCACAAGTACAAGGACTCCCGTGAGCAGTTCGAGCGCAGAACCCACAAGAGACTGATCGATATCCTCAACCCCAACCAGAAGACCATCGAGGCTCTGATGAGCCTGGAGCTTCCCGCAGGCGTTGAGATAGAGATAAAGCTGTAATTGCTTATAACATTCTATTGTAAGTAATTACCGCTGCCCGCACTGTCTGGCATCGGGCGGACGGGTCATGTTGGCAACTGTTCCCAATGCAGAAGTCAACCAATAACCTAAAAAAGGAGTAAACCCAAATGAAAAAAGCAATCATCGGCAAAAAAGTGGGCATGACCCAGATCTTCGATGAGAGCGGCAAGGTTATCCCTGTTACCGTTGTGGAAGCAGGCCCCTGCGTCGTCACTCAGAAGAAGACCGTTGAAACCGACGGCTACGCAGCCGTCCAGCTTGGCTTTGGCGACATCAAGGAGTCCAAGCTGAGCAAGCCCGAGGCAGGCCACCTGAAGAAGGCAGGCGTGTCTCCCAAGAAGTACCTGAAGGAGTTCAAGCTGGAAGGCGCTGCTGACATGAATGTCGGCGACGAGGTTAAGGCTGACACCTTCGCCGCAGGCGACAAGATTGATGTCACCGGCATCAGCAAGGGCCACGGCTATCAGGGCGTTGTCAAGCGTTACGGCGCACAGCGCACTCCCATGACTCACGGCGGCGGCCCTGTCCATCGCCATGCAGGTTCCATGGGTGCTTCTTCCCACCAGTCCAGAATCTTCCCCGGCAAGATCGGCGCAGGCCAGATGGGCTGCGAGCAGGTCACCATCGAGAATCTGGATGTTGTTAAGGTGGATGCAGAGCTGAACATGCTCGTCATCCGCGGTGCAATTCCCGGCCCCAAGGGCGGTCTGGTCTACATCCGCAACACCGTGAAGAACAACAGAATCAAGAATGTCGAGTCCGGCATCAGCAAGAACCCGCAGAAGGCTTCCGGCAGAAATCCCCAGAAGGCTTCCGCAAGAGGCTAAGGAAAGGAGATCTTAAATCATGCTTAAGACGAATGTTTACAATATGTCCGGCAAAGTGGTTGGCGAGATCGAACTGTCCGAAGCCGTGTTCGGCGTTGTGGCCAACGATGCAGTTGTCCATGAGGCTGTCAAGAACCACCTGGCCAACAAGCGTCAGGGCACTCAGTCCGCTCTGACCCGCGCTGAGGTTTCCGGCGGTGGCCGCAAGCCCTGGCGTCAGAAGGGTACCGGCCGCGCCCGTCAGGGCTCTACCCGTGCTCCTCAGTGGACCCACGGCGGTATCGTTTTCGCTCCCAAGCCCCGCGACTACAGCTTCTCCATGAACAAGAAGGCAAAGCGCCTGGCTCTGAAGAGCTCCCTGAGCGCCAAGGCTGCCGAGGCCAATGTGGTCGTCATCGACGCCATCACCATGGCTGCTCCCAAGACCAAGGAATTCGCTGCATTCCTGAACGCTGTCGGCTGCTCCACCAAGACTCTGGTGGTCACCGCTGAGGTTGATCAGAACGTCGTGAAGTCCGGCCGCAACATCGCCGGCTGCGAGGTCACCTTCGCTAACCTGCTGAACGCTTACGATGTCGTGAACGCTGACAAGCTGGTTGTCGATCAGGCTTCCCTGGCCAAGATCGTGGAGGTATTCGCATAATGAAGAACGTTTATGATATCATCCGCAGACCTGTTATCACCGAGCAGTCCATGGAGGCTGTCGCTGATAAGAAGTACGTCTTCATGGTTGACGTGAATGCAAACAAGACCGAGATCAAGGCTGCTGTCGAGCAGATCTTCGGTGTCAAGGTTGCTAAGGTCAACACCATCTCCATGCAGGGCAAGGTCAAGCGCACCGGCGCATATCCCGCTGGCCGCCGTCCTTCCTACAAGAAGGCAATCGTCACCCTGAAGAGCGACTCCAAGACCATCGAGTTCTTCGAGGGTATGGTCTAAACCAATTCTCAATATAAGGAGCGAAACGCAAAATGGCTATTAAGACTCATAAGCCTTATACCCCCAGCAGACGGAACATGACTGTTTCCGCATTCGACGGTGTGGATAAGAAGGCAAAACCTGAGCGTAGCTTGGTTGAGACCATCAAGAAGCATGCAGGTCGCAACAGCTACGGTCGTATCACTGTTCGTCACCACGGTGGCGGCAACAAGCGTAAGTACCGTTTGATCGACTTCAAGCGTCAGAAGCTGGACATGTTCGCCACTGTTCTGCGCCTGGAGTACGACCCCAACCGCAGCGCATTTATTGCACTGATTCAGTATGAAGATGAGACCCTGAGCTACATCCT